>CAVCIY010000041.1:0-12893 GCA_963602445.1 Lachnospiraceae bacterium
TTACCAAAACAAGCCTAGTAAAGACTCCAATTTGATAATACCTTTTTGCAAGCCAAACTTCAATAGTTTTACAAACTAAACTTCAATACTTCCTTCGAAAATCTTTACGGCGTCTCCCGAAATTTCTACCTTAGAACCCGAATATTTCACCTTCAGCTCACCGCCGATAACCTTCACGATGATTTCCTTGTCCTTTTCGCAGAAACCGTTTTCAACGGCTGCAACCACTGCCGCACAGGCACCCGTGCCGCATGCCCATGTCTCGCCGTTTCCTCTTTCCCACACACGCATTCTCAAAGTGGCAGGATTTTCCACCTTTACGAATTCTGTATTTGTTCTTTCCGGGAAAAGCTTGTCGTGCTCAAAAGCAGGACCGATTTTTTCTATGTCGATATTGTCGGTATTGTCAACAAATACAACGCAGTGCGGATTGCCCACATTTACACATGTGATTTCATATCTGCCGCCTGCCACGTCAACGCTTCTGTTTACAACCCTATCGCCGTCTAATTCTACAGGAATGGCTGCGGGATCAAGAGAAACCTCGCCCATGTCGACACTTGCAGCGATAACCTTGCCATACTGCTTTATGAGAGTGACCTCGTGTATTCCCGACTCGGTCTCAACCTTGACTACATCCGAAGCCGCCATGCCGTTGTCGTGGAGATATTTTCCTACACATCTGAGAGCATTACCCGAAACGCCGCCGTCCGTGCCGTCGCCGTTGATGAGTCTCATCCTTGCGTCAGCCTTCTCAGAAGGATAGAGAAGAACGATTCCTGTCCCGCCGATTCCGAGATTTCTGTCCGAAAGCATTACCGAAAGTCCTTCAGGATTGTCAATCTGCTGGTCAAAGCAATTGAAGTAGATATAATCATTCTTTGTGCCGCTCATCTTGACAAACTTAAGTGTCTGGTGCTCCTGTCTCATTTCATTGATATTTACAAGTTCTGTGCATTCCTTTGTGAATTTGGAGCGCAGGCTTGCGATGAGCGCATTTGCCGTATCCATGGAAGTCAGACAAGGGATAGCCCTTTCTACTGCCTTTCTTCTGATCTTTACCGAATCTCTTGTAGGAATTCTGCCTCTTGACGAAGTCGATACGATATAATCGATATCTCCGCTTTCGAGCAGCGTAATACAGTTATTGTCTGATTCGTGAATCTTATCCACGTGATTTACGGTAAGCCCCGCATTTTCGAGTGCCTTTGCGGTTCCTTCCGTCGCATAAAGGGTGAATCCGAGACTCGAAAATCCCTTAGCTACGTCTGTTGCTTCCGCCTTGTCGCGCTCTCTTACCGTGAGGAGAACGCCGCCGTTCTTCTTCATCTCATAACCGGCGCCCACGAGGCCCTTGTAGAGAGCTTCTTCAAGCGTTCCGGCAAGTCCGAGAACCTCGCCCGTAGACTTCATCTCAGGTCCGAGATGCGTATCTACGTTGATAAGCTTTTCAAATGAGAATACAGGAACCTTTACCGCAAAATAAGCTGAGTTCTTGTAAAGGCCCGTGCCGTACCCCATGTCGGCAAGCTTTTCGCCGAGCATCGCGCGTGTGGCGAGATCGACCATAGGAACTCCGGTAACCTTGCTGATGTAAGGAACTGTTCTTGAAGATCTCGGATTTACTTCGATTACATATAAGTCATTTTCGTAGATCAGATATTGGATATTTACGAGGCCGAGAGTGTCCATCTCAAGAGCCATCTTTCTTGACTGATCTATAATCTTTTCGATGATTTCGTCCGTAATATTCCATGCCGGATAAACTGCAATCGAGTCACCGGAGTGGATTCCGGCTCTTTCGATATGCTCCATGATGCCCGGGATCAGGATGTCCTCGCCGTCACATATTGCATCTACTTCAAGTTCGATACCCATGAGATATTTATCGATAAGGATAGGATTTTCAATCTCCTGGCGGAGGATAATTTCCATATATTCTTTGATATCATTGTCGTCAAATGCGATGATCATATTTTGACCGCCGAGTACGTAAGACGGACGCATGAGAACAGGATATCCTATTCTATTTGCTGCGTCGAGAGCCTCTTCAGTAGTCATCACGGTAACGCCCGCAGCGCGCTTTATATGCAGTCTTTCGAGAAGATTGTCAAAACGCTCTCTGTCTTCTGCCATATCGATGCTGTCGCGCTGAGTGCCCAGAATCTTTATGCCGTTTTCGCTCAGGTGCTTCGTGAGCTTGATCGCTGTCTGCCCGCCAAATGCCACTACTACCGCATCCGGCTTTTCCGTGGCAAGGATATTCATCACATCTTCGTCAGTGAGAGGCTCAAAATAGAGTCTGTCCGCAGTGTCGAAGTCCGTGGATACAGTCTCAGGATTGTTATTTACGATAACAACCTCATATCCTGCTTTCTTCAGTGACCACACGCATTGTACCGAAGAATAGTCAAATTCGATGCCCTGACCTATTCTGATAGGACCGGAACCGAATACCACCACCGTGCCCTTGTCTTTCCTGTCCTTATGGGCATTTTCTATAAATATTTCCGCTTCATTTTCGTTGTCGTATGTCGAATAGAAATAAGGCGTGAGTGCGTTATATTCCGCTGCGCATGTGTCTACCATCTTGTAGACCGCATTTCTCTTGTTCTTAATCTTCTGCCCCGAAATTTCTTCGATAACCTTATCGAGGAATGCCATTCTCTTTGCCTCAAGATAGAGCTCGTCTGTTAGCTCTTCCGATGCGAGACGCTTTTCGAGTTTGATAATATTTTCAATCTTGCACAGGAACCATTCGTCAATCGTAGTGATTTCGTGGATTTTATCAACTCCCGCTATGCCGCGCTTAAGTGCTTGATATATCACGAAGAGGCGCTCGTCGTCGCACTCGTAAAGCTTGCTTGCGATTTCCTCGTCAGACATGAGCGACAGACGTTCGTCGTCGAGAGTGTTGTGCTTGATTTCCGCGCCTCTCACAGCCTTCATAAGAGCTTCCTCAAAAGTCTGACCTATTGACATTACTTCGCCCGTAGCCTTCATCTGAGTTCCTAAGGTTCTCTTTGCGTATACAAATTTATCAAAAGGCCACTTAGGGAATTTAACTACTATGTAGTCGATTGCAGGCTCGAAGCACGCATATGTCGTGCCCGTAACGGCATTCTTGATTTCGTCAAGCGTAAATCCGATCGCGATCTTTGACGCAACCTTCGCAATAGGATAACCCGTAGCCTTTGACGCAAGCGCCGAAGACCTCGAAACTCTCGGATTTACTTCGATTACCGCATATTCCATGCTTTCCGGATGGAGTGCAAATTGGCAGTTGCATCCGCCTTCTACCTTCAGCTCCGATACGATGTCAACTGCTGCCTTCGCGAGCATGTTATATTCTACGGATGAGAGTGTAACGGCAGGTGCTATTACTATGCTGTCGCCTGTATGAACGCCCACAGGGTCCACATTTTCCATGGAGCATACCGTAATGACATTTCCCTTGCTGTCGCGAATAACCTCAAATTCGATTTCCTTCCAGCCGGAGATGCACTTCTCTACAAGGACCTGTGTAATAGGCGAAAGTCTGAGGCCGTGCTCTGTGATTTCGCGAAGCTCCGGCTCGTCATTTACGATACCGCCGCCTGTGCCGCCGAGCGTAAATGCCGGGCGAATTATGACAGGATATCCTATTTCTTCCGCAAATGCTGCCGCGTCGTCGATAGTATTTACAACCTTTGAAGGAATGCAAGGCTGGCCGATTTTCTCCATTGTGTCCTTAAAAATCTGGCGGTCTTCCGCCTTGTCTATGGTGACAGGGTCGGCGCCGAGAAGTATTACATTATTTTCCTTGAGGAATCCTTCTTTGTCTAACTGCATCGAGAGAGTCAGACCTGTCTGACCGCCGAGTGTGGAGAGGAGACCGTCAGGCTTCTCTTTGAGAATTATTCTCTTAACTACTTCGAGCGACAATGGTTCTATATATATGCTGTCTGCCATGTGATTGTCTGTCATGATCGTGGCAGGGTTTGAGTTTACGAGAACTACTTCAAGGCCTTCTTCCTTGAGAGCGCGGCATGCCTGTGTGCCGGCATAGTCAAATTCGGCTGCCTGGCCTATTACGATAGGACCGGAACCGATAACCATTACTTTCTTGAGCTTGCTGTTTAATGGCATTGTCATCCACCTCCTAAATCATCGCGATAAATTCGTCATATAAGAAACCGGCAGGGCGCGGACCTCCGCATGTCTCCGGATGGAATTGAACTGTGAATACAGGAATTCCTTTATATTTGATGCCCTCACACGATCCGTCATTTACATTTACAAAATTTACCTCGGCATTTTCCGGGAGAGTATCCGCAATTACGCTGTATCCGTGGTTCTGGCTTGTAATGTATACAAATCCGTCTTCGATTCTCTTTGAAGGCTGACTTGCCCCTCTGTGCCCGTAAACCATCTTTTCTGTGCGCGCACCCGAAGCGATGGCGATGAGCTGATGCCCCAGGCATATCCCCATCATAGGAATACCCGATGCGAGGAGCTTTCTGATTTCCTTGATAACATCAACATTTTCCTCAGGATCCCCCGGGCCATCGGAAATCACTATTCCGTCCGGCTTAGCCGCAATGATGTCTTCCGCACTTGTATTGTAAGGAACTGCCGTTACATCACACCCTCTCGCCTGAAGAGCCTTTATAATACTCATCCTGCCGCCAAGATCGAGCAGCACAACCTTCTTTGCTTCACCCGCAGCGCCGGCGCAGCTCTTATATTCCGTAACTTCCTTGCGCGAGGTGCTCGAGACAGCGTCCGTAATCCTATAATTCTTCATGCTCCAGAGAGCCTCCGAAAGGTCCTCGGGAAGCTCCGAAAGAATCTTTGCGTTCATGACACCGTTTTCCCTGATGATTCTTGTGAGTTCTCTTGTATCAATTCCGCTGATTCCCGGAATATTTTGTTCCTTTAAAAAAGTGTCAAGATCCCCCTGTGCTCTAAAATTAGAAGGTACCTGACACCAATCTCTTACTATATATCCCTTTATATACGATCTTTCGCTTTCGAAATCCTCAGGAATTATGCCATAATTGCCTGCTGAAGGAAATGTCTGGACTATGATCTGTCCAAAATAACTAGGGTCTGTGATACTTTCCAAATAACCGACCATAGACGTTGTAAATACAACCTCACCGGTTGTCTCTTTCTCTGCGCCGAAAGCACGGCCTTCAAAAAACTTGCCGTTTTCAAGAAGCAGATATCTCTTTTCGCTCATGTTTGCCTCCGTTTCTGATATTTAGGTATTTTAGCGATTTAATACCTACCAACTGCTTTATATTTATCAACTAATGTATTGACTGTTATTACTTGTTATCATTTACTTGCTGTCGCTGCCTGCCGGCGTCATTTACCGTCGTGCGCTTGCTGCTGTCACTTATTGTAATATGCTCTGAGAATGCCCTGAGCAACCTTCTTTCTGGAGATTCTCATGTCCATCGCCTGTTTTTCTATGAATCTGTGAGCCTGCCCTTCCGTCATCTTCAGATGCGACATAAGCAGCCCCTTTGCGCGGTTCACAAGCTTTGTCTCCTCAATCTGCTGCTTGAGCTCGGTAATCTGATTGTTTAGCTCTGTTGTATAATCATTGAATCCCGCAATTTGATCGTTTAACTCAGAAATAAGCTTTTCGGCTTCAGAAAGCCTGTCCGCCAGCTCCTTGTTCTCGTCCGCCTTTTTTTCATTTTCCTTTCGCAGACCTTCATTTTTTCTCCGCAGGCTTTCATTTTCCTTACGCAGAACCTCACTTTCTTTTTCCGGTTCCGCAAGCTTTTTCTCAAGCTCATTTTTTTTATCTTCGTTATTATACACTATTTTTGTATTTTTATACAAGTAAAATGTATTTTTATTCATCGTTTTTTCCAAATAATCATCATAATCATCCATAAATGATTCCTTTTTCCGTAGCATCCCCCGATGTGCTTGAATTTTTTCATGTTATTATACACGATAAATGTGTTCCGTCATAGGTGGAATTTTGAAAATTTGCAAAAAAAACATCAACTCTTTCAACTATCCGAAATATGATTTTCAATGCCGACCGGCATACGATTTATAGCTTCAAGCTGTCCCTATCCAACAGAAAATTGCGCAAACCGATAGTGGCAATCCCGTTTTCATCTCGTCGAACTTTGATATTATCTCCTACAACTATAATCTTTCTGAACGAGTCAGAAATACTCAAAAGTCCTCGCTGTTCCTGATTGATTTTGGCCTGTGTCGGAAGTGCGAAAGCGGATTGAATGTAATATTTTTCACTCCCTCGAGTAGCAACGAAGTCCACTTCCAGCTGTTTTTTCCCACGCTTTTGTTCAGCCGTGGTTTCATAATATTTCACCATACCGACATCCACATGATACCCGCGCACGCGCAGCTCATTATAGATGATATTTTCCATAATATGCGTCTGCTCTATCTGGCGAAATCCAAGCCGTGCATTTCGCAGTCCTATATCTTCAAAGTAGTATTTCGACAGAACCCCGATATACTTTTTGCCCTTGATATCATACCTCACGGCTTTACTGATAAGAAAAGAATCTATCAAATAATCGATATAATTTTTAATTGTCTTATCGCTGATTGCTTTTCCCTTTACGCTCTTGAATGTCCGAACAAGTTTATTTTGATTTGTATAACTTCCGACAGCAGATGCAAGGATATCAACCAGTTCATCCAGCTCTGCCTTATTGCGCACGTTGTGACGTTCTATGATATCCGAAAGATAGACCTTTTGAAAAAGTGAATTTAGATAATCTGCCTTATCCTCCGGCTCCTCCATTGTCAGAATCAGCGGCAAGCCGCCATAGACAAAATAATCGTCCCATGCTTCGTCCGGCGTTCCCGGATAAGCGGAACAATATTCCGCAAAAGAAAGCGGATAAACATGAATCTCGTCGCCCCGTCCGCGAAACTGTGTTATAACATCTGAAGAAAGAAACTTCGAATTACTGCCTGTTACGTAAACATCAGCGTTGCGAATATGCAGGAGACTGTTGAGTACATCTTCAAACTCATCCAGATACTGCACTTCATCGAGGATAATATAATAATCATCCTTGTCACGAATGCCATTTTTGATAAACTCAAGCATTGCATCGGGGTCTCTCAAAGCCTTGTTGCTGCGGTCATCCAGCGCAACTTCAATAATATGATCTTCCGCTATGCCACTCTCCAGCAAATAATCATGAAAGAGATGAAAGAGCAGGTATGACTTTCCGCACCTTCTTATTCCGGTCACTACCTTTATCAAACCATTCTTTTGCTTGCGGATCAACTTGTTCAGATAAATATCTCTTTTAATTTCCATATATACCATCCATTCCGAATATGCCGTCTATTCTGAATATACCATCCATTCTGAATTTTCTTTCCACTCCGAGTACACTATCTATTCCGAAAAAAGGTGCATTCGCACCTGCTTTCGGAATAGATTATATCCTGTCTCCGGCCGTTTAGTCAATATTTACAGATAATATTATTCCGAAAAAAGGTGCATTCGCACCTTTTTTCGGAATAACGTAACCATAATTCTATATTTTTCTGCCTAAATTCTTCACACTTTTTCTCGCACAACCATATCATTTTCACCAGCCAAATCGTCGCTCAAATCGTCACTCAAATCGCCGAACAGATTGCCGCACAGATCGCCACTCAAGTCATTACACCGATCGTCGCTCAAATTGCCGCACAAAAGGCTGTATAACGTCTGTTTCACACCGAACTCATCAAGCAGAGCCTCGGCTTCGCGAAGCGAATTTTTCCGTTTATTTTCCGGTATATTCTTCCTTTCTGCCCTTATCAAAACATTCTTTGGCGTGTGAGAAAAGTCAACAAATTCCATTACCTGAGTCTTATATCCCTTGTACTCCAACAAAGACGCCCTCACCGTATCAGTGAGAATCGCCGAAAATCGCTCCTTCAGCAGGCCGTATTTCGTAAGCCCCGACAATCTCTCACTCTTAATCTGTCCGTTTATCTCATGCTGGCAGCAAGGGACCGAAAGGATAATCCTGCTTTTCCATTTCATCGCGTGATAAAGAGCATAATCCGTAGCCGTGTCGCACGCGTGAAGCGTTACAACCATATCGACAGGCTCGTCACTCCTATAAACACTGATGTCACCGACCTCAAAGCGGAGATTCTTATAACCGTATTTCTGCGCCGCTTCATTACATTTTTTTATAACGTCGGCTTTTAAGTCAAGCCCTGTCATATAGGCCTTTATGCCTTTTATGTATGTGAGATAATAATACATGATAAAAGTCAGATAAGCCTTGCCGCATCCGAAGTCCACAACGTGAATCTCTTCAAACTTTCCTTCACCTATTACATCATCCACCATCTCAAGGAATCTGTTTATCTGCCTGAATTTATCCTCCATATTGCGGACAACCTTACCCTCAGACGTAAAAATACCCATATCCACGAGCGGCTCAACCACAGTCCCCTCATCTATAATACGCCTTTTCTTTCTGTTGTTGCTTTCCAGATTATGCTTCATCATCTCCGAGATATTTTTGTCGCTAAAAATGCCGACTTTTTCACTGTCAAAACCCTTATCACTCATTTTCCCGGTGACGATTTTGCCTGTAATGCGCTTCTTGTCGTCACTTTTTCCTGTCTTCTCCGACTTTTCCGATATTCTCGGCTTCTCCGACTTTTCCGATATTTCTAAGATTTCCGACATCCCCGGTCTTCCCGAAATTTCAGACTTTTCCGGCTTCTCCGGCTTCTCCGACTTTTCCGACTTCACCGATCGTCCCGAATTATCCGGCTTTTTTTTCTTTCCATTTACACTCTTTTCGTGAACACCGACAAAAACCTTTCCTTTCTTCGAAATCCTTATATTATAATCTCTAAGCTCTCCGAAAGAATCAGCCTGCTTAAAGCACCCGCCGGCTCCGACCTTCCTGACTTCCCCGTCTGCTCCAACCTTCCCGGATTCTTCGTCTGCTCCGACCTTCCTGACTTCTTCATCTGCCCCAACTCTGTCCGTCACTTTTCCTGCCAGCATCTCCTCAATAAAAATATCCATCTCGCCGGCTTCAATATTCTTGTGAAAAACCTGAGTTTCCGTAAATTGCTCCGCCTGATATACATACTTGCCCTTTATATTCTTCAGGCTCACAACGATTTTCTTATAATCAGACTCCGCGCGTGGGCTGCTGAAAACTATTTTATATGTCCCCGCCTCAGCGATTTTTACAATAGCATCTCTTAATTTATCTTTTTCCATATATTTTATCCGTCATGATTTTCTTCATAGCTTCCGCTGTGCTTTCCGCCATATTAGCCGCGCACCTTCGCCGCACTTTCCGCCATATTACCGCCGTATCTTCGCCGCATTGCCCGCTGCACCTCGCACAAAATGTCTATTTGTACCTGATTCCCTCATCTGCGGTTGAAGGAATAAAATTCTTTTTCGGATGATAATTAATTCCTTTTGCCTTATACTCCCTGATTTTATCCAGCTCCATGATCCTGATAATATCTTCCTTCGAAGGCATCCCCGGAATCCTTATATCGATCACACCGCCTGTCATCATGACAAGCGTAGGCGCCACGTCGATCTCAAACATATTAGTCATCTCAGGATTTTGCATCAAATCAAACCAGCCGCAATTTACCACATCTTCGTATTCGCGAGCGATTTCCTCAAGAATATTATCCATTCTTTCATCCGTAAATGAAGCCTTCATCAAAATAATATACGGTTTAACAGAAATAATAACCTCCTGTAACCAGTTGCCCTCATGTATTTTGGTAATAAGCTTTTTTCTTCTTTCCATGACACCCATCCTCCTTTTGTAACATTTTTTGTAATACTTTTTGAACTTTAACTTTGACGATATTTTTTTATATTTAGCAATAATTTTCACATACACTTCAAAAATATTATAAAATCAACGTTTCCTGTGTTTTTTATCCACAAAAGTTTTCCACTTTTCCACAGTATATAAAATTTTATCCACTTTTTGTCCACAAAAATCAGTTACTTATCCACAAAAAATCAACAGTTATCCACAGATTTTGTTTATTTTCCCATAATTTTATCAATTTTTAAGATATTTTCTTCAATTTTGCTATATCTTGTGCATTTATCCACAGTTTTTGCTTTAGATATCCACATATTGTTGATAACATTTTATCGTAAGCTGCGCCATCGCAAACCATCCCGAGCGAATTACACTCTCGTAAGCTGCGCCATCGCAAACCGTCCCATTCGAATTACACTCTCGCAAACTGCCTCCTCGCAACTTATATCCTCACAAACCACGCCTTCACAAACTACGCTCTTACAGATTACGCACATACAATCTACGCTCCGCATAACCAGCTTTCTCGCAAATCATTCTCTTACAAATCACGCCCTTGCCGATTGCCCGGCAAGGGCGTTTTTCACCGATTTTAATCCTATAATCCGAGACCGAAGTTGTTCTTCACTCTTGCGAGAGTCTTCACAGCAACCTCGTTTGCTCTTTCCGCACCCTTCTTAAGGATACCCTCAAGCTCTCCTGATTCCATTACTTCCTGATATCTCTTCTGAATAGGCGTGACAGCATCTACTACAACCTCGACAAGGTCCTTCTTAAAAGCGCCGTATCCGCTTCCTTTATAATCATTCACTATATCGTCAATTGATTTGTCCGAAAATGCACTGTAAATAGAAAGTAAATTGCTGATACCCGGCTTGTTTTCAATATCAAAACGGATTTCGCCGTCTGAGTCGGTGGTCGCTCTCATTATTGCTTTCTTAATCTTTGCAGGAGTATCGAGAAGCGATATTCTGCTATATTCATTTTCGGCACTCTTACTCATCTTATTTGTAGGTTCATCGAGAGCCATTACGCGCGCACCGCTCTTCATATATTTTCCTTCAGGAACCACAAGCGTGTCTTTACCATACTTGCCGTTTATTCTTACGGCAAGATCTCTCGTGAGCTCGATATGCTGCTTTTGGTCGTCACCTACAGGAACAATATTTGTATCATAAAGAAGAATATCTGAAGCCATGAGAACAGGATACATAAAAAGACCTGTAGGAGCAGATTCTCTTTCCTTACTCTTTTGCTTGAATTGAGTCATTCTTGAAAGCTCACCCGTATATGAACAGCAAGTGAGAATCCACGAAAGCTCGGTATGTCCCGGCACGTCAGACTGAACGAAAATAATGGATTTCTCCGGATCAACGCCTACCGCAAGATAGAGAGCGGCAACATTTTTTATATTTTGTCTAAGCTTTGCGGGATCCTGCGGAACTGTAATGGAATGATGGTCAACTATACAATAAACGCAGTCATTATCCTCCTGAAGCTCAACAAATTGTTTGAGAGCTCCGAGATAATTTCCGATATGAATGTTCCCTGTCGGCTGAATGCCGGAAAATACTCTTTTTTTCATCGATTATATTCCTCCTTGAATTTATTTCGTATCTTTTTTTCTATTCTTGAAACTGTCATCTGCGAAACTCCCATTATTTTTGCAATCTGCTGCTGGGTCATTTCCTCAACAAAACGCATCCTGCAAAATTCTCTTTCTTCATCAGAGAAATCACGCATCGTTTTTTCGATAAAATCCGCATTTTCCAGTGTAGTAAAACCTTGCTCCTCTTCCCCGGTATATTTTTCTATCGGAAAAGAGCTCGTTCCGGCTTCCGAATCGCTGTCTTCATCAGCCTGCTGAAGAGAATAAGTACTGTAAGCTCTGCTTGACTCTACGGCCTGAAGTACATCTTCCGCCGTGACTCCCAGGCTGTCGGCTATCTCCGAAGCTGTCGGTGTTCTTCCGAGCTTACTTTCGAGCTGCATCTTAGCTTGCGGAATTCTGACAGACAAGTCCTTCAGACGTCTTGGAACCTTGACGGCCCAGCCCTTATCTCTGAAATATTTTTTTATCTCTCCGAGAATAGTCGGAGTTGCAAAGGCTGAAAAGCTGATGCCTCTCTCAGGGTCAAACCGGTCCACAGCCATAATAAGAGCAAGCGCACCCACCTGATACAAATCGTCATACTCTACGCCTCTGTTTAAGTATTTTTTTATAAGTATCTCTACGAGATAAAGATATTTTTCTACGATCTTGTTTCTGACTTCCGGATCGCCGCTTGCCTTATACTTCTCGAATAGATATTCGCTGCCTTCAGCAGAGCTTACAGAAGTGCTCATATCATCAACGCCTTCCCATAATTGATATCTGCTTGTTAAATATACGATTAACTAATATCTGCTCATATATTTTATCATTCTGATAAGAGTATTGTGACTGTTAAATGCAGCTTCCGCCATACTCATCATAGATTCTGCGGCATCGATTGCGTTTATGGCTTCTGAAAATATATCAACTTCATCCATCAAAGTACGCAGCATAAATAATCCCGCATTTCTCGATGAAATATTTTCTCCCGGCTTTCCGGGCATGATTGAAACCGGCAAATCGTTGCACTTGCGGAGATTTGCCGGCTCACTGCCGGCACACATCTCACAGTCGTTTATAGATATAATCATGCGACCGTCTTCAAGATTGCATTCTACTTGATAATTTGTACCTTCGCCTGATTCGTCGTCACAAAAGATATTTGAGCATACCTCCGTAACGGCAGTTTTTATATCCTCAATTTCTTCAATATCAAAACCCGCAGCATTTGCAGCTGAAGACACCGCGAGTCTTACAACACTGATATACTCTTTTTTTCCGGGTACGGTAAATTTTAGCAGGTCCGACATATTCGGTCATCTCCTTTTCTTCATTCTTGCCTTTTCATGGCTTTTCCGGTGCTTTAACACCGGAAAATCGATATTTTTCCCTAAAATACAGTTCTTATATACCCGAATTTACTGTTTCTTAACCATTGGCCTTTGCTACTTTGCTATTCTTCGTCAGCGCCGCCGTCT
>CAVCIY010000042.1:0-15362 GCA_963602445.1 Lachnospiraceae bacterium
GGCGGAATAATAAATTTTAATATGTCCATTTTTTCTCCTTTAATAACGCCAAACCGGCACGCAAATAACGCCAATCCAACGCACAAGTGCTGAACCTGGCATAAATAACGCCAACCCGACGCACAAGCAGTGCTTAATCCGGCACAAATAACGCCAATCCAACGCACAAGTGCTGAATCCGGCACATATAATGCCAAATCCAGTGCGAATAACACCAATCCGATACGTAAATAATGCCAAATCCGTCGCAAATTGTCTGACGAATATCCGATGCATAAATAATATCACAGCTGATGCACAAATCACACCGAAAAATTTTTTCGCAGCGAAATTAGCGAAATAATCTATACTAACAAAATAATTTACACTTTAAAAATACGTGTGTCAATCTTTTTTTCTGAAATGCCGCAAAATTGCGTGATATATGCGGTCAATCGACGATTTTTCGTTGAAAAAAAGGGGCACTGCATGGTATAATAAAATGTGTTGTAAATGAATCGTTGTTTTTTAGTTTTAGGGAGTAAGATAGGAGGGACTTTATATGAATTTCACACCGGATCCTGTAGCTTTTTCGGTTTTTGGACTGGATATCAGATGGTATGCAATCCTTGTGTGCGGTGGGATGATTCTCGCTGCTCTTGTCGGAATTCTGAGGGCACCGCGTCACGAAATCGACAGAGACGGAATGCTTGATGTTATTCTGATCTCGGTTATTGTGGGTGTCATAGGCGCAAGAGCATGGTATGTATTTTTCAACCGCGACATGTACGACAGTTTCCTTGATGTGATAAATATCCGCGCCGGGGGGCTTGCCATACACGGAGGGCTGATTTTCGGCTCACTCGCCGCAGTTATAGTCTGTCTTATAAAGAAATATCACCCGGTAGAATTCCTTGATCTTGCATTTCCGTGCGTTGCGCTCGGTCAGGCGATAGGAAGATGGGGGAATTTCTTCAACCAGGAAGCTTACGGCACTGAGACGAATTTACCTTGGGCTATCGTTGTGGACGGAAAAACCGTTCATCCGACATTCCTTTATGAATCGATATGGTGCTTCATTTTATTTATAATATTACTGATCGTTGACAGACATCGCAGATACCGCGGCCAGACATTCCTACTTTATGGTGTTCTTTATTCGATTGAAAGATTTGTTGTAGAGCAGTTCAGGACGGATAGTCTGCTTGCAGGTCCGCTCAAGCTTGTCAAGGCTCTCAGAGAGGCGGGATACGATCCGACGGGTATAGACGGCGTAAAGCATATCGGAAATCTGCTGCTTTATCCGTTCAGAACGGCACAGGGCGTGAGCCTTGCCGTGGCTGTTATTTGCTTCATCCTGCTTCGCATATTCGGATATATCGCAGACAGAAAAGAAGATGAAGAATATGACGACGAGTATGATGACGAGTATGATGACGAATATTACGACGACGATTTCTACGACGATGACGAATATGAACTGAGCAGAAGAGAGCAGAGAAAACGCAAGAAAGAACAAAAGAAGCTAGAAAAAGAAAGAAAGAAGCTCGGATTAGATCCTGAAAATCTTGAAGATGGCGAAAGCGGTCTTGCAGCAGGCGTTCCGGTCGGTTCGAAAGATGTTGCTGATATTGATGTTGATGATATTGACGATGATGATATTGACGATGATATCGAAGGCGAAGCTTCTGAAGGGCAGACGGAGAAAGGTTATTATGAAGATTTTTCCGAAGATATGCCTTATGAAATGACAGAGGAAGATGATTTTACTGATACGAACGACGGCTTAAGCGACGGACAGTCTGATGACGCATCGGCAGACTTTGCAGCTTCGGGCGACGGTCTGAATGACGGACAGCCTGATGATGCGGCTGCATACTTCGCTGATGCGAAAGACGGTCTGAATGATGGACAGCCTGATGACGCACCGGCAGACTTTGCTGATGCGGACGACGGCCTGAATGGTGTACAGTCTGGTGACGCATCGGAAGACTTTGCTGATGCGGACGATGACCTGAATGACGGACAGTCGGATGAGACATCGGCAGAATTCATAGATATGAACGATGCCCGGTCTGATTCATCTGTAGGGTCTGACGGTTCGCAAGTCGGATATCATGGCTTGTCTATAAATATGGAAGATGATTATCCGGAAGAGCCGGAGAAGGAATGGTACGAGACGGAAGATGAGCCGGAAGATGAGATTATGACCAAATTGAGAGAAAAATATTCGCTGAAGAAAAACTAGTTTGGGATAAGATCAGTGTGCTTGTATATTACAAAATTATTGTGCTTATAAATATGTGTTTGTAAAGCCGGCCTGTGGGGTATCAATCTGACGGCGATCAGGCGAAACGGATGTTGCAGCGGCTGAAATCATGACGAGAGTCAGGCGAGATTGTCTGCGGCTGCGGCTGAAACCAGGACGAGAGTCGGAGAAATGAGAAACCGCCGACGGCTTTTCAGGTGCTAAAATGTTAATTGAGAAGGTTTTTAAGAAAGGAGGCATCATGCTCGAACTTAAAAATGTGTCATATAAAGTAAGTGACAATGGAATTGAGAAGACTATTATCGACAATCTGAGCATGACTGTTGACGATGGCAAGTTTGTAGTTATTACGGGGCCAAACGGCGGCGGAAAGTCTACGCTTGCGAAGCTTGTTATGGGTATAGACAAAGCCACTTCAGGCACGATTCTTCTTGACGGAGAAGACATTACCCAAAAGAGCATTACGGAGCGGGCAAAGGCAGGCATAGGATTTGCGTTTCAGCAACCGGTGAGATTTAAGGGCATAAAGGTTGTGGATCTGCTTAGAATCGCTTCAGGAAAGAGCTTGTCACTGACGGACGCGTGTACCTACCTTTCGGAAGTCGGTCTGTGTGCGCAGGAATATATCAACAGAGAAGTAAATGACTCTCTTTCGGGCGGTGAGCTTAAGAGAATAGAGATAGCGACAGTTTTGGCAAGAGGTACAAAGCTTTCTATTTTCGACGAGCCTGAAGCAGGTATAGATATCTGGAGCTTCCAGAATCTGATTCAGGTTTTTGACAGTATTCGCAAGGAAATACAGGGTACTGTATTTATTATTTCTCATCAGGAAAGAATTATGGATATTGCTGATGAAATCGTTGTTATCGAAGCCGGAAGAGTGAAAATGCACGGCCCGAAATCAGAAGTTCTCCCTGCTTTGACAGGTACTTCGCAGGCTATAAACAGCTCTTGCAGCAGAGTTTCACAGGAGGCGGGCAAATTATGTTAGATGCTGATCAGATTAGATTATTAGAAGAAGTTGCTGACCTGCACAAGGTTCCGGAGGGAGCCTACAATATCCGTGCCAACGGCGAGCTGGAGGGCAGAAATACCACTGCAAATATTGATATTGTTACAAAGACAGACAAGTCGGGAATTGACATCATCGTAAAGCCGGGCACGAAGCACGAAAGTATTCATATACCTGTAGTTCTGAGCAAGAGCGGACTTAAGGAAACTGTCTACAATGATTTTTATATCGGTGAGGGCAGCGATGTATTTATAGTGGCCGGATGCGGCATTCACAATTGCGGCGTTCAGGACTCCGAGCACAATGGTGTCCATAGATTTTTCCTCGGAAAGAACTCAAAGGTTATATATATCGAAAAGCATTACGGCGACGGCGACGGTGACGGCAAGCGCATACTGAACCCCGTGACTGAGGTTTATCAGGAAGAGGGAAGCTATTGCGAAATGGACATGGTTCAGATCAAGGGTGTAGATTCTACTGTACGTACCACACTTGCGAAGCTCGACAAGGATGCCACTTTGATCGTAAGAGAAAGACTTATGACTCACGGAGCGCAGACTGCGACAAGTGTCTATGAGGTTGAGCTGAACGGCGAAGGCTCAAGCACGGACGTTATTTCAAGATCCGTTGCAAAGGACACTTCGGAACAGATTTTCGAGGCAAGCATAGTCGGAAATACCATATGTACGGGACATGCAGAGTGCGATGCCATTATCATGGACAAAGCGCACGTAGTGGCCGTTCCTAAGCTTGACGCAAAGAATGTCGACGCTGCGTTGATTCATGAAGCCGCAATCGGCAAGATTGCCGGCGAACAGCTTATCAAGCTGATGACTCTCGGACTTAGCGAAGAAGAGGCTGAGCAGCAGATCATAAACGGATTCTTAAAGTAAGGACAGCTTGATGTGATTTAAAAAAATATGAAGACCGGCACATTTTTACCGATGTGTCGGCTTTTTTGAGTAAAAGAAAATAGGTAGGGGATATATTAGGAAACTAATATAAAAGTGAAAAGCAATCGGTGTAAGGATAGGAAAAATCACGGGACTTCGAAAAAATAACGGGACTTTGAAAAAAAATAATGGAAATTTCAGGGGATGAAAAAAGATTAGAAAAGGCGGAAGATATAAAAAATGGAGATTCAGTTATCAGATAAATTTAATTACAGGAGACTGCTGAGGTTTGTATTTCCCTCGATAGTCATGATGATTTTCACATCTGTATATGGTGTGGTTGACGGGTTGTTTATATCAAATTATGTGGGCTCGACCGGATTTGCCGGTGTAAATCTTATCATGCCTTATGTAATGATGCTAAGCTCTCTCGGTTTTATGATCGGAACAGGCGGAAGTGCGCTTGTCGGAATGGTTTTGGGACAGGGAGACAAGGAGAAGGCAAATCGCATATTTTCACTTCTTGTATATTTCGCGATAGCGGTCGGAGTTGTCCTTTCGGTAGTCGGACAGGCATGCCTGGTACCGATTGCCAAGTCGTTTGGGGCAGAAGGGGAATTGCTCGAATATTGCATCACTTACGGACGCATAGCATTTCTGACTACGCCGGCGTATATGCTGCAATATCTTTTTCAGAGCCTTACGGTCACGGCCGAAAAACCGAGGCTCGGTCTTGCTGTTACAGTAATTGCGGGATGCACAAATATCGTCCTCGACTTCCTTTTTGTGGGCGTCTTCGGATGGGGCGTTGACGGTGCGGCCTGGGCTACGGCATTCAGTGAACTTTTGGGAGGAGGCATACCTCTTATATATTTCATAATGCCAAATAATAGTCTGCTAAGAGTAGGAAAACCGGAAAAAAATCTGAGATATCTTATTAAAACATGCACAAACGGTTCTTCGGAATTTATGACAAATGTATCAATTTCACTTGTAAATATGGTATATAATTATCAGCTTATGCGCATGATAAGCGAAGACGGTGTGGCCGCTTACGGCGTGATAATGTATGTAAATTTCATATTTATAGCTTCTTATGTGGGTTATTCGATGGGAAGTGCGCCGATCGTAAGCTTTAAGCTTGGCGCCGAGGATTATGACGAACTAAAAGGATTATTTAAGAAGAGCCTGACGATAATATCGGTACTTGCCGTTGTGATGCTTGCCGCCGGACAGATTCTCGCGGCTCCGCTTTCGAAGATATTTGTCGGTTATGATGAAAGTCTTTATGAAATGACGAAGCATGCGTTTAGATTATATGCGACAAATTACGTAATTGCAGGCTTCAATATATTCAGTTCTGCATTCTTTACAGCTCTGAACAATGGTCTGATCTCGGCTTTGATATCATTTTTGAGAGTATTGCTTTTCCAGATTTCCGCTGTTCTGATACTGCCTGAGATCATTGGACTAAACGGCATCTGGATTGCGATGACGGTGGCAGAGGCATGTTCGCTTATAGTAAGTGTCATATGCCTTTATCGCCACAGAAATGTATATCATTATATATAAATCGCAAAATCGCACGAAATATATATAATTACACGAAGTAATTCGCTCGAAACAATTCGCGTGAAGCAAATTTTATGAAGATTCGGCTTGCATATAGCGAGCGGCTCATTGACGGGAAACTGCTTGAGACGAGTGCTTGAGGCGACTGCTTTCGGCGCGAGCATTTAAGATTTCTTCGCAGGCTGCTTGTGGCGCGAGGATGTAATGCTTTGTACGAGGATTCCGCCGACGATCAGAATGAGTGCTATTATCGCATTTGCATGGATTTCTTCATGCAAGATCACGGCAGACAGCAATACAGAGACGAATGGCGTGAGATATGCTATATTCGCGATTACGGCAGAGTCGTCGCTTCCGTTGAGTGCGAGCGCCCACATAAGGTAAGCAAACGCATTTGCGATTATTCCCATCCAGGCAAAGCCTGCTATTTCAAATGCGGAAGGCATTATCCACGTTTCTGTCAGAAGACCTGCGGCAGTTGAACATACAAATGTAGTGAGCCAGATGATCATCATCGCTATTTGCTGATTGTAATTCTTCTGCTTATTTAATACAGAGAAGAGACCGTAGCACGCAGCCGCTACAAGGCAGCAGATCACACCGGCCATATCCGGTTTTTTGTCTGCCGTGCCGCCGAAAGTGAGGATTATTATTCCGGCAAATGAGCAAAGCATCGCAAATATTTTTGCAATCGTGAGCCGTTCCTTGAGAAGAATGCATGAAAAAATGACTACCATGATCGGCCAAAGGTAGTTTATGATGCATGCTTCCTGCGATGTGAGCCTGTCGATTCCCTGATAATATAAGGCTGAATAGAGAAAAAGCCCTATGAAACCCAGTCCCGACATCTTAGCATAATCAGAGGCCTTGTATCCCAAATCCTGCCTAAACACTCCCTGCGAGACATTGAGAATCAAAAGCGTAATAAACGCCAGCAGGCTGCCGGCAGACAAGAGCTCTAAAGCAGGCATGCCGGTTATAAGTATCTTGGATATAACATTCATCGTTGACCAAATAAATACGGTTGCAAAAGCATATATATAATTCTTCTTCATGATGTGAAGTATTCCTTTCATTCATTTTTTATTCGCCTTAAGACATGCGGCTGCACAGCGGCAATCCGTGTCAGGCACCGGTGACGGAGTGATATGAAATGATAAAGTGATGATATCTTCCGTCAGACAAGATAAATGGTAACACATAAATATGAAAATGTGAATAATATGATTTTTTTGAGATTGTATATATTGCAGGCTGACAATTCCGGCATAAATAGTGAACTTGTGCGGGTGCGAGTAGGAATTACGGAGCGAATGTTTAATCTTGTGCGGATGCGGGGGACACAATGTGCAAGCTGCAGATACGAGAGACACGATGTGTAAGCGAAAGGCACTGAGGAACACAATGCATAACTTACGAATGCGAGTGACGCAATGTGTAGACTGCGAATACGAGTGGAGTAATGTACAATTTGCAGGCACGAGTGATGCAATGTGCAAACTGTGAATACGAGTGTGGATTAATGTGCAATTTGCAGGCGCGGGTGATGCAATGTGTAAGCCGTGAATGCGAGTGGATTAATGTACAATTTGCGGGTACGAGTGACGCAATGTGTAAGTTACGCGTACGAGTGATGCATTGTGTAAGCCGTGAATACGAGTGGGACAATGTGTAATTTGCAGATACAAGTGGCGCAATGTGTAAAATCAGTTTATTATTGAAAAATATTGATATAAAATGATATATGTAGTATCATGATATATTAAATGTTAGCTGAGTATAACTTCGAATATATCAGGGGTGATTTTATGGAACAATACAAAGTTACGGGTATGTCTTGCGCGGCATGCAGCGCAAGAGTCGAAAAGGTTGTATCGGCAGTCGACGGTGTGGAATCATGCTCCGTAAGTCTTCTTACGAATTCCATGGGAGTTGAGGGCAGCGCGTCTTCGGCTGACATTATCGCAGCTGTTGAAAATGCAGGATACGGCGCAATGCTTAAGGCAGATGACGGATCTGCGGGGGCAGACGAGTCACTTCTTGAAGACAGCGAGACTCCGGCTCTTAAAAAGAGACTTATCGCGTCTTTGGGATTTCTTGTTGTCCTTATGTATATTTCGATGGGACATATGATGTTTGGCTGGCCGCTTCCCGGCATTATGCAGACAAATCACGTTCTTATGGGCGTGGCGGAAATGATTCTTGCGGCTGTCATTATGTTTATAAACAGAAAATTTTTTATAAGCGGATTTACGGGACTTATTCACAGGGCACCAAATATGGATACGCTCGTAGCTTTGGGCTCGGGAGCGTCATTTTGCTATAGCGTGTGGGCTCTTATCGCAATGGCTGCAGCAAGCCGCGCGGGCGATGAGGCTGCTGTGATGTATTATATGGATCAATTTTATTTTGAATCGGCAGGGATGATTCTGGCTCTTATTACTGTGGGAAAAATGCTTGAGGCAATCTCAAAAGGCAGAACTACCGACGCACTTAAGAATTTGATCAGTCTTGCACCGAAGAAAGCTGTTTTGATCGATCCTGCGACAGGGGAGGAACGTGAGATAGATGCGAAGGACGTAAAGCCGGGTGATCGTTTTGCAGTGAAGCCGGGTGAGAGTATACCTGCGGACGGAATCGTCATCGACGGAATCAGCGCTGTAGACGAATCGATGCTCACGGGCGAGAGTATACCGGCAGACAAGTCGCCGGGCGATGAGGTATCAGCGGCGACTGTCAATACGTCAGGATACTTGGTATGCGAGGCAACAAGAGTCGGAAGCGACACTACGCTTTCACAGATTATAAAGATGGTAAGCGATGCCGCGGCCACGAAGGCGCCGATAGCAAAGATAGCTGATAAGGTTTCGGGTGTATTTGTCCCTTCAGTGATAGGAATAGCGATTGTCACGATTGCTGTGTGGCTTCTTCTTGGTAAGGAAGTCGGATTTGCGGTCGCAAGAGGCATATCTGTTCTGGTAATAAGCTGTCCGTGCGCACTCGGACTTGCAACTCCTGTTGCGATAATGGTCGGAAACGGCATCGGAGCGAAAAACGGAATTCTTTTTAAGACTGCGGTTTCTCTTGAATCCGCAGGGAAGGCAACCAAGGTGGTTCTAGACAAGACAGGCACGCTCACAAAGGGCGAGCCTTCGGTGAGGGCAATCATACCGGCAGCCGGATATTCTGAGGATGATGTATTGCAGCTGGCATACAGCCTCGAAAAGAAGAGTGAGCATCCGCTCGCAAGAGCAGTTGTAGCTGCTGCTGAGTCGAAGGGGCTTGCGGCGGCAGATGTGACGGATTTTGAGATTTTACCGGGAAATGGTCTGAGCGCAAGGCTTGCCGTGAAGGGCGGCGAGGAGATCTGCGGCGGAAATTATAAGTTTATTGTGAGCCGCGCAGACGTGCCTGATGCTATGCGAAACGCTGCTCTGTCGCATGCGCGCGAGGGCTGCACGCCGCTGTATTTTTCGAAGGGCGGCGTGCTTGTCGGGATTGTTGCGGCAGCTGATGAGGAGAAAGACGACAGTGCAGCGGCGGTTGATGAGATAAAACGCATGGGTGCCGAGGTGATAATGCTCACCGGGGACAATGCCGAGACGGCAAAGGCTGTCGGCGCACGCACGGGCGTGGACAGGATAGTTGCCGGGGTTCTTCCTGACGGGAAGGAAAAGGTCGTGCGTGCGCTTCGTGAGAGTGGCAGTGTGATAATGGTCGGTGACGGGATAAATGATGCGCCGGCACTCATGCGCGCGGATGTCGGCATCGCAATCGGTGCGGGTACAGACGTGGCAATAGATGCGGCAGATGTTGTTCTCATGAACAGCAAGCTTTCAGATGTTGCGGCAGCGATGCGCCTCAGCAAGGCGACCATCAGAAATATTCATGAGAATCTCTTCTGGGCATTTATTTATAATATAATAGGAATTCCTCTCGCAGCAGGCGTCTGGATTCCGATTACCGGATGGCAACTAAGCCCGATGTTCGGTGCGGCAGCAATGAGCCTTTCAAGCTTCTGTGTAGTTACAAACGCACTCAGGCTGAATCTGTTTGACATAAGAGATTCTTCAAAATTCAGAAAAGTAAAAGGAGCCAAGTCGGATGACGAAGCGGGTGAGCCGGATGTCACGACAGAATATATTGAGACACCTTCCGTTGAGTCAGAAAATTCGGGCGTTTTTGAAAAAAACGAAAGTGATAAAACAGACAGCCGAAATGGCAACAAAACGGCAAATAAAAATGACAGCAAAGATGTCAAAACGGATAGCAAAACAGACGACAAAAATGATAGTATAATAGAAAACGCAGCAAATAACAAAATAAAAAACAAAACGGAGGACAAAATGGAAAAGACTTTGAAGATTGACGGAATGATGTGCATGCACTGTGAAGCAAGAGTAAAGCAGACTCTTGAAGGATTTGAGCAGGTAGAGGAAGCAAAAGTGAGTCACGAAAATGATATTGCGGTTATTACTATGAAGGAGGATGTTCCTGACGCAGAGCTTAAAAAAGCTGTAGAAGATCAGGGATATACAGTTATTTCCATAGAGTAAAACGCGCCGGCATCGCGAAAATTGCAGGCAGCACAAGCGTGTCGTCGCTGTGAAAGCTACAAGCAGCACAAAGCGCGCAGGCGCCGCCAAAGGTGCAAATAGCGTACAGCGCGCAGGCGCCGCAAAAGGTGCACATAGCGTAAAGCGCGCAGGCGCCGCAAAAGGTGCATATAAAAGCATACGATAAAAAGATGTAAACGACATTAAATGTGAAACGTAAAATGTAGTTGAGAATTGTTCTTTTTGTGTTAAAATGGTAAGCGAAAAGGTTATCTTTTATCGCAAAAATGTCCTGTTTGGCGGGCTTTGGGTATGCAGATGAAGGATAAGCAACAGCAAACAAAAATAAGCAAGAATAAAGGTTTTTACTGCATATATGCGGTGTGACGTATGTATGTGAAGTGAAAGGAGTTTTTCAATGAAAAAGACGTTATGTTTATTACTCGCTGTGATTATGGTATTCGGAATGCTCTTTTGCGGCTGCGGAAAAGACTCGAAGGAATCTGCTGACGAAGATTCGGAAACTTTCGTGGTTGAGGATCCGATTTACGGAACAGTAAAAGCAAAGAAGCCTGCAAATTCTGATTATACGATAGAATCGATTTCAGACAGCACAGGCGCATCAGCAGAATATTATATCAAGAGCGAGAAGCAGAACTTCAAGGCTGATGTATATTTCATCTCTGTAGGAAATACTTACGAAGAATATGTCGCAGACAAGCAGAGCCTTCAGGCACAGGGTCAGGCATTCAATGTTAAGGAATATGATCTCGGCGAGTACAACTGCGCTGTCTATACTCAGCTCGAGTCAGCAATTTCCGTTTCACTGCAAGTCTATTTAAAGGAACCTGCAAACGGCGAAAACGGCACAGTTCTTTATATGTATTTGGAACCGCTTGAGGCATCCGAGTCCGGCACAGACCTCCTTGGAGTTGTCGACAGCAACCAGTTCCAGAATCTTCTGAAGGGTATCAGATATGATGAATCCTTAAAGCCTGAAGCTAAGCAATCAAGCACAGATACATCAGCAGATGCAGCATCAGACACGTCAACAGACGCATCGGCGTAAGAAGCACCAAACCGCCCCGATTTGCCGGCACAAAAGCAAAGAAGTAAATTTCAGAAAAAGATACAATTTTGAAAAAGGAAGATAAATACTTAAGATGAATGACGACAGATATAACGGAGCAGGAAAATACAATAACTGCTTTGTATGCAGTCCCGACAATCCCGTAGGGCTTCATATGCACAACGAACCTGTAGACGGAAAGGCTCACATGGAGATTGTGCCAAACAAGAATATGGAAGGATTAAACGGACTTATGCATGGCGGCTTTTCGCTTATGATAATGGACGAAGTCATGCATTATGCAGTGGAAGCTCATGGCATAAATTGTGTCACACTTCACTCGGATTGCGACTTTGTAAGTCCGGCTTATCTTGACCACAAGCTTGTTGCGGAAGCGTGGGTTGAGCGGATTGATGGAAAGAAATATTATACAAAAGGTGAACTGAAAGACGGTGAAAATGTAGTAGTCAGAACGACAGGACTTTACTATGAAGTAGACATGAAAAATTTCCTTCCTGAATAAATCAGCGGAAAAAAGATTTCGATATCACATTTAGAAAAAAAGACCGGCATCATATTTTGAAAAGCCCCCGGCATCACATTTGGAATCGCTCGGATTCCAAATGTGATGCCGGGGGCTTAACTTCCATTTTGGCAGGAAATATTCAATAATCTTTAATCTGTAAACATCAATCTATTATATAATCGCATTTGCGTTTTATGTCATAAACGTCAAAATAAGATTCCTCCATCGGAATCCATTTCTCCTGAAATGCAGCGACAGCGGCGCTTTCCTCGCGATTTATGATTCGCGCAAGCTGCGTATCTTTGTCGATATCACAAAAGATGCGGAAGTCATAATATCCGTAAAGCTTCGGATGACACGAGTATGAACCCTCAACGATATCAATATCACCGGGAATCAGCGATACAGTTTCGTCTGAGAGAGCCATATCATGACAGGAAAAAGGTCTGTATGATAACGGCCTTATATCATGCAAAGGAATAAGAACCTCATCTAAAAAACGCTCGTGGTCGACATTTTCACCGGGAGTGGCAAGACGTTTCTCAGTCCTTTGTTCAGGTCTCAGAAAAAAATCATCCATGTGAATAATATTTACCACCGCAGAAAGCTCATTTTCAAGAAGAGCTGCCAATTCACCGGCAAGCGTGGTCTTTCCTGAAGCACATCTGCCGTCTATTGCGATGACGGTATGTGAAACGCCCGCATTGATTCTTTCACGGCAAATCGACGATATTTCTTTTTTTAATTCATTTTTATGCATGCCAACTCCGCTCTCAAAAGGTCATTTCCTAAAAAGTCATTTCTCAAAAAAATCATTTTTTTAAAGGTCATTATTTCCAAAGTTCATTATTTTCCGCTGCACAGCTCATCCGTCTTATTGCAGTGAAGACCGGAATTCTGCCTAAATGGCACGAGATGTGTCTTATTTAGTGCGAGCATGACAGCTGGAATGACTATGATCTGAAGGATAATTCCCGGGATTGCATTTAGCAGTCCGGCAGTAAGAAACATTTTCAGAGTAAAGCCGTCACTTCCAAGCCCCAAGAGAATACATTGTGAGATTCCCCAGACGATTCGGCCTGCTATCATGGAGATTATGAGGCAGCGAAGGAGTGATTTTACGCACTGCCATCTTGCGTATAAGAAGAGGAATCCTATCACAAAGCCGTAAGTCGCAAGCTCAAACGACATCGAGACTGCATTTGGGAAAAGTATTGGCATCCCGAAAAGGAAAGACCTCATAATAGGAGTTATGAAGCCGACTGCAAGTCCGAATTGCCAGCCGCATATGAGGCCGCACAGCATAACGGGAATGTGCATAGGACAGAGCATATTTCCTATTAACTGAATCTGACCGGTCAGAAAAGGCAGCACAAGTCCAAGTGCGAGAAAAAATGCCGCCAAAACAAGTCTCTTCGTGCGTGAAAGCGGCATTGCCACGCTTTCATCGGTTTCGAAAAATTTAAAATATTTTTTCATATCGTAAGTACCTCCATTTATTTACTTTCTTTTGCAACGACTGCACACAATGCGTACAGCGCACTCCGCGCAACATGTCCCGTACACAATGCGTACGGCACACTCCGCACAACATGTGCTCTACACAACGTGTACAGCACGTTTCGCGTGGTTACATACGACAGAATCCGCACAATTTTGCATGCCTTTATCGATTTTACAGCCCATTAACAACATTTTGAGGACGTCCCGCATCAAATTCAGAAATATTTGAATATGCGATTTCAATGAGGCGGCGTCTTGCTTCCTCAGATGCCCATGCAACATGAGGTGTAATGAAACAATTTTCACACGCAAACAAAGGATTGTCAGCCTCCGGAGGTTCAGAAACGAGTACGTCGAGACCTGCGGCGGCGATGCGGCCTTCCTTGAGAGCCGCGGCAAGCGCATATTCATCAACAAGAGGACCTCTGCCTGTATTTATAAGTATGGCAGAAGATTTCATGAGAGCAAGGCTTTCGCCGTTTATAAGATTTTTCGTATCCTCCGTAAGCGGACAGTGAAGAGAGACGATATCAGACTCTCTGAGAACAGTCTCGCGGTCAGTAAACGTAATATAATCTGGAGACGCCTTGTCAGGATGCGGTGTATTTACGAGTATCTTCATGCCAAACGCATCCGCAATGGCTGCCACACGCTTTCCGATTGAGCCGTATCCCACGATGCCCATAGTCTTTCCGGCAAGCTCCGTGTGACGATAATCGATAAATGAAAAGTCGACACAAGAAGACCATTTTCCACCCGAAACAGAATGTGAATAGTCGCCGACGCGGTTTGTGATGTTAAGAATATGCGAAAAAACAGTCTGAGCCACACTGTCGGTGCTGTATGAAGGAATATTTGAAACAGGAATACCGCACTTTGCTGCAGCCTCAATGTCTACAATATTGTATCCTGTAGCAAGAACTCCGATCCACTTGAGATTTTTGCATCCATTTATAGTTTTCGCATCGATAACAGCTTTGTTTGTAAAAACATAATCAGCATCCTGCATACGCTCAAAAACAAGCTCCTTTGGAGTTCTGTCATACACGACGAGCTCGCCGAATTCCTTAAAAGGCTCCCAGCTTAAGTCGCCGGGGTTTGCTGTATATCCGTCAAGAACGACTATCTTCTTCTTTTTCATAATAATAACTCCTTTCCTTATTTCAAATTATGTTTTCAAATCTTATTTTCAAATCTTATTTTCAAAATAAAGCACGTGCGTTGGCAGTTATGTGCGCTAAAGATAACGAAATCACCATAGTCGTGCGCCCAAAGCTTCGTACGCCTCACTTGCGACAGCTGCCGAGGCGCCGGGTTCGCAAGTTAAACTAAAACCCGCAAGTCAGCTAAAGCACCGGGTCCGCAGATCAAACTAAAATCCGCAAATCTGCCGAAGTGCCGAGCCTGCCTGCCGTAATCAAATCAACAAGTCAGTTAAAGCACCAAGTATGCCTGCCATAATCAAACCCGCAAGTCAGCTAAAGCGCCGGGCCCGCAGATCAAACTAAAATCCGCAAATCTGCCGAAGCACCGAGCCTGCCGATCATAATCAAATCTGCTGATGAAATAATAATAAGGTTTCAGACAGCGTTTGTAAAGACGATGGAGAAAAAAACACAAAGATTGACGGACTCAGCATCACAATATAAAAACAGAAAATCGCGGTTTATAAGTAAAAATAGGCTAAAAAATTTTATAATCTTAATGAAAAAAAGAAAATAAAGCGGATATGTAAAAAAATGAAAAAAAGTACTTGTCAAAATGCGAAATATACCATATAATGCTTATTGTGTTCGCGACGTGTGTGCTGGCGTGGCTCAACGGTAGAGCAGCTGATTTGTAATCAGCAGGTTGGGAGTTCGATTCTCTTCGCCAGCTCCATTTTTTTTCGAAGAATCTAATTCTTGTACGAATTATATGCATGCGTGGAGGGATTCCCGAGTGGCCAAAGGGGGCGGACTGTAAATCCGTTAGCTGAGCTTT
>CAVCIY010000043.1:0-7985 GCA_963602445.1 Lachnospiraceae bacterium
GCATGCACACGGATGTGCCGGAACATATGCGACAGTCCGCCGATGCATACGCACTGATGTGCCGGAACATATGCGGCAGCCTGCCGAAGCATGCGCACGGATGTGTAGGAACATATGCGGCAGTCCGCCGATGCATACGCTGTGAGGTGAGTCGAAATGTATATAATGCAACAAGTTAAAGTGTATACAATATGATATGCAAAAGCATATACACCTTTAATTCTATATGCTAAAAGTAATAATATCAATTAGAATATCAATTATAATTGCATTTTTGAAAGTGAAGCCTCCGCAGAATATCTGCGCATCGCCTCCAAGGCACTTTACAGCATTCTTTTGAGATATTGTCCTGTATATGATTCGGCACATCTTGCGACTTCTTCGGGCGTGCCGGTCGCAACGATCGTGCCTCCGTGGTCGCCGCCGTCAGGCCCCAGATCAATGATGTGATCGGCTGTCTTGATGACGTCGAGATTGTGCTCGATAACAACTACGGTATTTCCGGCGTCTGTCAGCTTCTGCAGCACATCCACAAGTCTGTCGACATCCGCAAAGTGAAGTCCTGTAGTCGGTTCGTCGAGAATATATATCGTATTTCCGGTCATGCGCTTTGAGAGCTCCGAGGCAAGCTTGATTCTCTGTGCTTCACCGCCCGAAAGCTGTGTGGAAGGCTGACCGAGCTTGATATATCCCAGCCCTACGTCACAGAGAGTTTGCATATGACGTTTTATGGCAGGGATGTTTTGGAAAAAATCAAGAGCCTCTTCGATATTCATGTCCAGTACGTCAAAGATACTTTTGCCTTTATATTTCACTTCAAGAGTCTCACGGTTGTAACGTTTTCCTCCGCAAACCTCGCAAGGAACGTATACATCAGGCAGGAAATTCATCTCGATTTTGATGATTCCGTCACCGGAGCACGCCTCACATCTGCCGCCCTTTACATTGAAGCTGAAACGGCCTTTGCCAAAACCGCGCATCTTGGCCTCGGGAGTCTGTGCGAAAAGATCGCGTATGTGTGTGAAGACACCGGTGTAAGTAGCGGGATTTGAACGAGGTGTGCGCCCGATAGGTGACTGGTCGATATTTATGATCTTGTCTATTTTTTCGTATCCTGAGATTGAGTCACACAGTCCCGGCTTTTCTTTCGATCTGTTTATCTTGGCGGCAAGGTTTTTGTAAAGAACTTCATTTATAAGGCTGCTTTTGCCGGAGCCTGATACGCCGGTGACACATGTCATCATGCCAAGCGGTATATCGACGTCGACTGACTGAAGGTTGTTTTGGCGAGCACCCTTTATATTGATGAAATTGCCGTTTCCTTTGCGGCGCTTTGTCGGAACGGGAATCTTCTTTTTGCCGCTGAGATACTGACCCGTGACAGATTCCTCGCAAAGCTTGATTTCCTCGACATTTCCGGCGGTGACAACCTCGCCGCCGTGAAGCCCCGCGCCGGGCCCCATGTCTATGATGTAATCGGCTGCATACATGGTATCCTCGTCATGCTCAACAACGAGAAGAGTATTTCCGATGTCTGTAAGATGCCGCAGGGTGGCGAGCAGCTTGTCATTGTCCTTTTGGTGCAGGCCGATGCTCGGCTCGTCCAGAATATATAATACTCCTACAAGTCCGGAGCCTATTTGAGTGGCGAGTCTGATACGCTGCGACTCACCGCCGGAAAGAGTGGCTGATGAGCGTGAAAGCGTAAGATATTCGAGTCCCACGTCTGACAGAAATTGCAATCTGCTCCTAATCTCTTTGATGACCTGCGAAGCAATCGCCTGATCTTTTTCAGACAGCTTAAGTTCATTTATAAACTTAAGAGAATCACGTACCGGCATGTGGCAAAATTCCATGATATTGATTCCTCCGACTGTCACAGCCAAAACCTCAGGCATGAGCCTTTCACCGTCGCAGGCGGCACATGTGCTCAGCGTCATATATTTTTCAATCTTCTCTTTTATGAACTCGGATCTTGTCTCGCGGTAACGCCTCTCAAGATTTGGGATAATCCCTTCATAACGCTGATTTCTGTGCGTGATCATTCCGGTCTTTCTGCTCTGATATGTATATTCTATCTTGCGTCCGTCCGTACCGTACATAAGTTCCTTGCGAAATTTTTTCGGCAGCTTCTCATAAGGCAGAGAAAGATCTGCTCCGAGGTCTTCGGCAAGAGCAACAGTACTTTTCGAATAATAAGACATCTCGTCAAACATATTGAATGACTTACCGAGAGCGCCGTCAGAGAGGCTTTTTGACGGATCCTCCACGAGAATATCGGGGTCGATTCGCTGGATAAATCCAAGTCCGCTGCACTCGGGACATGCGCCAAACGGGCTGTTGAACGAGAATGTGCGCGGCTCCATTTCGGTAATGGCGGAGCCGTGGTCGGGACATACAAATTTTGTACTGAAAGTGACATCCTCAGACTCACCGCTGTCCTTGTAAGTGAAGTTCACAATCATCAGGCCGTCGCCCTCGCTTAACGCAAGCTCGACAGACTCCGAGAGTCTGCTCGCTATGCCCGGCTTGACAACAAGCCTGTCTATGACAATCTCAATAGTATGCTTGTAAGTTTTCTCAAGAACAATCTCGTCAGTAGAGAGATCATAAATATTTCCGTCAACTCTGACACGCGTGAAGCCTTCTTTTCTGATTCTCTCGAGAAGCTTCTTGTGTTCTCCCTTTTGCTGACGAACCGCAGGAGCGATAATGACAGCTCTTGTGCGCTCCGGATAATCCATTATGATATCGACGATCTGATCGACAGACTGGCTCTTGATCTCCTGACCGCATACAGGGCAGTGAGGAATGCCGATCCTGGAGTACATCAGTCTCAGATAGTCGTAAATCTCAGTAACCGTGCCGACGATAGAGCGCGGATTTTTCGATGTGGTCTTTTGGCTGATGGAAATGGCAGGCGAGAGCCCCTCGATATAATCGACGTCGGGCTTCTCCATCTGTCCGAGAAACTGCCTTGCATAAGCAGAAACGCTCTCCATATATCTCCGCTGACCTTCCGCATAGATCGTATCAAATGCCAGAGTCGACTTTCCCGAACCGGACAGCCCTGTAATGACAACAAGCTTGTCCCTCGGAATGGAAATATCAATATTCTTAAGATTGTTTTCACGCGCACCTTTTACTATTATATATTTTCTGCTGTCGGTGCGCGTGTCAGCGCTTTTGCCCGAGCCTTCAAAAGAGGCCGCATCTGTTTCGCCGTCAGCGCATCCAGCGGCGCCCTCGCCGAACTCAGGCATTTTTTCATATTTAAAATCATCTTGTGACATATTTTTCTCCTTATTAAAATGAATACCGCATATGCCGCAATCACCGGTAATCGCCGCAGCCCGCAAATCTGCATCATTTGACATCGGCGACAATCGCCGCAGCCCGCAAGGAAGCCGCCCGATATCGGGTTCATTCGCCAATCTCCTGCGATTGTCGGCCGTCCGACTCCGACACACCCGTGCCGCGTTTTTATAATCTAACCTTTATATCAAACAATATATCTCTGAGATGAGCCGCCTGCTCGAATTGGAGAGATGCCGCTGCCGCACGCATCTCACCCTCAATTTTCTTGGCATAAGCCTGAAGCTCTTTTTTCGTCATCTCCGACGGCTTAATATCTGTCATGAGAAGGTCTGCCTCCGCAGGCGCCTCGGTGGCTCTGACCGCAGGACGCACGGCCTTTTGTACAGACTTCGGTATGATGCCGTGCTCTTTGTTGTATGCATCCTGGATTTCGCGCCTTCGCCTTGTCTCGTCGATAGTATATCTCATCTGAGGGCTGACAGAATCCGCGTACATGATAACATGACCATGTGAGTTTCGTGCAGCTCTGCCTACAGTCTGTATCAATGAAGTTTGATTTCTGAGAAAGCCCTGCTTGTCGGCATCAAGAATGGCAACAAGCGAAACTTCAGGAATATCAAGTCCTTCACGAAGAAGATTGATGCCCACAAGTACGTCAAATTCGCCTTGGCGCATATCGTGGATGATCTCAGTTCTCTCAAGAGTGTCGATGTCGGAGTGCAGATAGCGCACCCGAATGCCTGCCTCGGTCAGATAGTGGGTAAGGCTTTCGGCCATCTTCTTCGTAAGCGTGGTGACAAGCACTCTTTCTCCATTGTCTGTAGTTTTGTTTATCTCACCGATAAGGTCGTCAATCTGACCCTCGGTAGGGCGCACCTCGATCGGAGGATCGAGAAGTCCGGTAGGTCGTATAATCTGCTCAACAACGGTATGGTCGCTTTGCTCGATTTCATATTCGTTTGGTGTCGCACTGATGTATACAATCTGATCGACAAGACTTTCAAATTCGCTGAAATTCAGCGGTCTGTTGTCCAGAGCAGACGGAAGTCTGAATCCGTAATCCACAAGAGACTGCTTTCTCGAACGGTCACCGGCATACATCCCTCTGAGCTGAGGCAGCATGGCATGTGACTCATCCACAAGGATGAGCAAGTCATCAGGGAAATAATCTATCAATGTATAAGGCCTTGTTCCCGCAGGAAGTCCTGTGAGATGTCTCGAATAATTTTCAATTCCCTTGCACGTGCCTACCTCGCGCAGCATCTCGATATCGTATCTCGTGCGCTGCTCGATACGCTGTGCTTCAAGGAGCTTTCCCTGCTCATTGAATTCCTTAATTCTGTCCTCAAGCTCGGCTTCAATCGAATCGCAAGCCTTCAGCATCTGTTCGCGAGAGGTGACATAATGAGATGCCGGGAAAATACAGATATGATTTCTCGTGCCTGTAATCTCGCCGGTGAGAGGATCGATTTCCTTTATCGAATCAATCTCATCGCCGAAAAGCTCTACACGAACGGCATTTTCCGCACCTGCCGGATAGATATCCACAATGTCGCCGCGCACGCGGAACGTACCGCGCTCAAAAGCAATGTCATTTCGCGTGTACTGGTTCTTCACCAGATCCATCATGATCTCGTTTCTGTCCTTTTCCATGCCGGTTCGAAGAGAAATCATCTGATCCTTGTAGGCATCGGGATTACCGAGACCGTAGATGCACGAAACACTCGCGACTATAATGACATCGCGCCGCTCAAACAGAGCAGCTGTAGCGGAGTGACGCAGCTTTTCAATCTCCTGATTTATATCAGAATCTTTTTCTATATAAGTATCAGTGGAAGGCACATAAGCTTCCGGCTGATAATAATCGTAATATGAAACGAAATATTCAACTGAATTTTCCGGAAAAAATTCCTTGAATTCCCCGTAAAGCTGGGCAGCGAGCGTTTTGTTGTGTGACATGATAAGCGTCGGCCGCTGAACTTTTTCTATGAGCTTAGCCATCGTAAATGTCTTGCCGGAGCCCGTAACGCCCATAAGAGTCTGAGCTTTTTTTCCGCTGAGAATGCCCTCAGCAAGCTTCTCTATAGCCTGCGGCTGGTCACCCGTAGGCTCAAATTCAGAATGAACCTTAAAAACATCCATAAATGCACGTATAATCCAATGATCCTCTTTTGAGGGTAACGGATTATTCTCCTTTCTCCCAATATCTCCTCTCCAAATATATATAAAAGCATTGAAATTGAATATATATATATAACATTAAATATATATAAAAAAATATATAGCATTAATATATAAAAAAAGCATTTTCTACGAAAAAAATGCCCTCGTTGTTCCCGCAAAAGTACTATAGCACAGCGCATCCTCAAAGTCAAACAAATGTTCGCAAATTTTCGAATTTTTCTGACAAACGGCATAAAGTCCGATATGCCCAAACCGCGGCACAGCTTGCAAGGAGCAGAGCCAGCCGATATGCTCAAACCGGCGGCACAGCTTGCAAGGGGCAGAACCAGTCGATATGCCCAAACCGCAGCACAGCTTGCAAGGGGCTGCGTCGGCATGCGCACAGCCTGCGGATGTGTAAGAAACAGACTGGGTCACAACGGCAAACTTTAGGTCGTCACTGCGCAGTTTGAGAATTTTTTTTCAAAGTGACAAACAAAGACTTTAAACATAATTGATATATTCCGAAACAATTTTTGCATTTATTGATTTTTAAAAAATAATTTCGGGGCACTGCTGCGGCAAAATATTAAAATGTTAATAAAATATTAAATATTGAAATTTTTGTCTTATTGACAGATAATAGAACTATCATAATTATTTTTAAGGGACGGTTTTCGCAAAGACACAAATGCACGGCAAGCTTCGCTGTATGAGCGTGTTTCTCACGGAGGCGCGCCGGATTGCAGCAATTCTCACAGTTTGACGGATGCGACCGGGATTCTCACGGAGGCGCGCCGGATTGCAGCTATTCTCTCAGTTTGACGGATACGACCGGGATTCTCGCGGAGGTGCGCCGGATTGCAGCTAGTCTCGCAGTTTGGCGGATACGACAGAGATTTTCGCGAAGACGCGAGCAAATTATCTGCTTTGTGACGGCTGATTCCCGAATTTGAGATGGAGTAGGAAAATGAAAGGCTTTAAGCACAACTATAATTACACAATGCTCACTGATTTCTATGAGCTGACAATGGCAAACGGCTATTTTTCAGCAGGCAAGCATGATGAAATTGCATATTTCGACATGTTTTACAGAAAGGTGCCGGATGATGCGGGCTTTGCGATAATGGCGGGACTTGAGCAAGTTATAGATTATATGGAGAATCTTCATTTTTCGGATGAGGATATAGAATTTTTAAGGAGCAAGAAGTGCTTTGGCGAGGATTTTCTTGATTATCTCAAAAATTTCAAGTTCGAATGCGATGTATGGGCTGTTCCGGAGGGCACGCCTATATTTCCGTACGAGCCTATTATTACAGTCAGAGGACCTCTTTTGCAGGCTCAATTTATAGAGACATTTGTTCTCTTGTCTGTCAATCATCAGTCGCTTATCGCAACTAAGGCTGACAGAATCGTTAGGGCTGCGGACGGTCGCGCAATAATGGAATTCGGTTCAAGACGCGCTCAGGGCGCTGATGCTGCTATTTTCGGAGCGAGAGCGGCTTATATAGGAGGCTGTGCAGGCACTGCATGTACTCTTTCGGATCAGCTTTTCGGAATTCCGGCACTAGGAACTATGGCGCACAGCTGGGTTCAGACGTTCGACAGCGAATATGAAGCATTCACAAAATTTGCGGAGCTCTATCCGGACAATTGCGTGCTTCTCATAGATACTTATGATGTTCTCAGATCGGGTCTGCCAAATGCAATCAAGGTATTTGACGAGATGAAGCCTTCAAAGAAGGGCGTTCGTATCGACAGCGGGGACGTTACATATCTCTCGAAGAAAGTAAGAAAGATATTGGACGAATCAGGTCATAAGGACGCTACTATAGTAATATCAAATTCACTCGACGAATATATTATCCGAGGCGTTGTGAATGAAGGGGCGCAAATCGATTCGTTCGGCGTCGGCGAGCGCCTCATTACGGCCAAATCATCACCTGTGTTTGGCGGTGTTTACAAGCTTGCTGCATTAGAAAAGGATGGCAAGATTATACCTAAAATTAAAGTAAGTGAAAACACAGAAAAGATTACAAATCCGGGTTACAAGAAGGTTTACAGACTTTATGACAATGAGACATCACAGCCTGTGGCAGACCTTATTACGCTTGCGGACGAAAAACCGGAGCTGTCGGACGGCTCTCTCGAAATATTTGACGCAGATCACATATGGAAGAGGAAGAAGATAGAAAATTGCACGCTCAAGGAACTCCAGGTTCAGATTTTCGACAAGGGAAAGCTTGTATATGATCTTCCTACACTTCCGGAAATCCAGAAGAAATGCAGACAGGAGATTGACAACCTTTGGGGCGAGCTTCGAAGATTCGAAAATCCTCACAAATATTATGTAGATCTTTCACAGAAGCTCTGGAATATCAAGAACGAGCTGCTCAGCACCCATCATAAATAAAAATCACGGGCTGTCGCTTTTGATATGCTCCCTCTAGTGTAGTCTCGAAATTTTTGTTATTTCGAGTGTCTACTCTAGAGGGAGCATATCA
>CAVCIY010000044.1:0-15047 GCA_963602445.1 Lachnospiraceae bacterium
GCATATAAGGCATATAATATTTTAAGAAAGGCAGGATTTTTATGGGTAAAATTGTTCATACCAGCGGCGGTATAGGAGGCAGAGGTGTTGCCCAGGGTGCTATTTGCAGAACTTGTCCCGGCGGCTGCAAAACCGACTGCCAGAGAGCCGGTGTTCGCGTAGAGCAGACTGAACGTCTGAAGGACTTTGACTTCTCTATCGAATTCGCAGAATCAAATGACTGGGAATTATATGATCCTTTTGACGATTTTTAAAACAAACAGACGTGGGCTGCCGCATTAATGTATTTCAGCATTAATGCGGCAGCCTCTTGATTTTTTCAGTATTTCCCGGGCATTCCGGCTCTTCCGGTCTTCCGGCTCTTCTATTCGTCGGACTCTTCCGACTTTAAGCTGTTTATAACTTTTGTATATCCGTCAGCACCGTACTGGAGTGTCCTGTTTATACGGCTTATGGTCGCTGTACTTGCTCCTGTCATTTCTTCAATTTCATTATATGTCTTTTGTGCGAGAAGAAGCTCCGCTACAGCATATCTCTGCGCCATTGCTTTTATCTCCTTGACTGTGCAAAGATCTTCGAAAAATCTATAGCATGTCTCCTCATCTTCAATTGACATAATAGCCTCAAAAAGATTGTCGGCTTCTTTATTCTTAATACGTGATTCGTAGCCCATCGCCGCTCCTTATTTCACTCCCGAATATCTAAATATCATCATTTCACTCTCGCAATCCACTGCTCTTCAACAGTCCACTGCTTTTTGCAGCCCACCGGCTTGGCTTCGACACGTTCCGCTTAACTTCATCTGCCCACCGGCTTGGCTTCGGCAGCTCACCGCTCTGCTTTGTGAACTCACTGTTCAGCTTTGACAACTCACTGCTCCGCTTTGTAAGTTTGCTGCTTCACTGTGACAGTTTACTGTTTCACTTTAGCAATTTATTGCTTTTAGGTACTAATGTATTATACTATAAAAATTTTCCTCAAACAATACCATCTTTTTCTGACACACACAAAATATGCTTAAAAATCTGATATAAATTGCGATGAAAAAACTGTAAAATCCTACTGAAAAACCTTATAAAAACCCTGCCGAAAAGCCTTGTAAAAATTCCGCTGAATAATCCGGTGAAAAGCCTGCCGAAAAACAGGCAAAAAAAGAAAATGCCACCCGGAAAAAGGATGGCAGATTCTTATATGCTTTTAGTTCTTAAAGGATTTTATTTATGAAGAATTATCTGCCTTACAGTGCATTGGGCAGATTCTGTTCCTCTCCATTTGTTTATGCTCAGCTCGGCAATCAAGTCGACGATCGAGCCCTCATCAAGATAATAATCTATCTTCCTGTCTACATCAAACCACACTGCTTTAAAGGCTGTACCGTCTTCGCCTACGCATCTGAATGACCTGTACGCTCCGTTCTTTCCGATTGTTTTTTTCGAAAGCAATGTGACATTTTTGATAAGAAATACCGGATATTCGTTTCCTTTCCCGCATGGCTCCAGCAAAGTCAATTCCTTTGCGAGCTTAAGATTTATATATTCAGAAGGAAGCTCCATATCATAATTTAATTGGTTTTCAATTATTTTTGGATTTTCCCTGATGAGTTTTTTCATTATCTTATCTGTCGATTCGATAAGTTTTTGCTTGTTTTTCTTTGGCAGCGTAAAGCCACATGCTGCGGCATGACCTCCAAAACGGGTGAAGAGATCTATCGACTCCGAAAGAATCGCATGAAGATCCGCACCGGGTATACTTCTGCCCGTCCCTTTATAAAGCTCATGATTCTTTGCATTTGTAAGAACAACAACAGGGCGATAATATTTTTCCTTTAGCTTGCCTGCTACTATTCCGGTCACTCCCTCGTGAGCATCTCCAGCGTCATAAATAATGAAAGGCGGAATGTCAGGCATAGATTCGATATATGCGCATGCATCGTCGAAAATTTTTGACTGGATACTCTTTCTTTCATCATTTAATGATTTGATTTCTTCGATAAGTGAATCGATCTCATCAGTATCGGTGCTGCTGTCTGCCGTAAGAAGTCTGACCGCGATATTTGCGTGCTTCATGCGGCCTGTGGCATTTATATGCGGTGCTATTCCAAATGAAATATTTGTCGCGGAGAGATTTCTCCTGTCGAGGCTTATCTCCTCTATGAGCTTTGCAAGTCCCGGTCTTTTGCCCTTTGCTATGCTGTCAAAGCTGTATTTTACGAGTGTTCGGTTTTCTCCTGTGAGAGGTACTATATCTGCTATAGTGGCTATTCCGACGATATCGAGATGCCGCAGGTAACTGCTGCGTGGGATTTCTCGCCTGCGCGAAAGAGCCTGTGCAAGCTTAAATGCCACGCCGCATCCGCACAAATCGCGATACGGATAGGTTTCGCCGTCCTGCTTTGCGTCTATTACGACACAATCCGGTATTCTTTCGTCTACATTGTGGTGATCCGTAACTATAACCTCCACACCGTTTTTCCTAAGATGTGCAACCTCAAGATTTGAGACGCAGCCGCAATCTACTGTGATCACAAGATCCGTGCCGTCCGCAATAATACTGTCCGCAGCATTGATATTCAGGCCATAACCCTCGCTGAATCTTGAAGGAATATAATATGTGACATTGTCCGTAAGCTCCGAAAGAAATCCATACAGAAGTGAAACAGACGTAATGCCGTCCACATCATAATCTCCGTAGATACAAATCCTCTTTCCGTCAGAAAGGTACTGTGAAATAATCTCTACAGCATCATTCATGCCCTTCATCTCATAAGGATCAAATGTCATCTTCGGACGCGGCGAAAGATATTCTTCTATATCTGCCGGTTCTGTAATGCCTCTTTTTCGAAGTAATTCTGTTATGACCGGATGCATCCGATGCTGCGCCTCCTTAAAAAATTGATATTCTTTAACTTCATGTAACTTCATGCCATTTTATAATTTTACAAATTGCATGACATTCTTTAAATGTATAAATTACATGCCATTATACAATTTCATAAATTATATGCCATTTTTCAATCGCATTAATTACATGCCCAGATATGCCAAAGGTGACGTCCTCTGGCCGTTTACTCTTACTTCAAAGTGAAGATGCGGTCCGGTTGACTGACCAGTCGAGCCTACAAGAGCAATCGTCTGACCTCTTGTGACAGACTGACCTACAGAAGCCTTGAGTGCACTGCAGTGGCCGTACAAGCTTACAAGACCTCCGCCATGGTCTACCATTATGCAATTTCCGTAGCCGCTGTAATATTTTGACATGATAACCGTGCCGTCCGCGGCAGCAACGATAGGAGTACCTGTCGTCGCAGGAATGTCAAGACCTGTATGCAGCTTTCTTGTATGAAGAATCGGATGGATTCTGTATCCGTAATATGACGAGATTCTGTAATTTCCCGGACAAGGCCATGTAAATACTCCGCCCGTGTATTTTGAAGTAGTGCTTGAGCTTGCCGTCTGTGAACGCTGTTCCTGCTGAATGAGAGCAGTCAGCTCGTTTGCTTCTTTATTTAACTCGTCAATCTGTGCTTCAAGAGCGTCATTGTCTGATTCTACCTGAGATTGGAGAGTCTCGACTTCTGATTTTTTGCTCTCAAGGTCGGATTTCTTTGTCTTCTGTTCATTTTCCTGAGCAGAAAGTTGGTTCTTGAGTGTAACGAGACGTTCGCGTTCCTCTTCAATGGCATCATATTGGGTCTGAATATCTTCGAGTACGTCGACATCATTGCTATATATGCGCTGAACCATGTCAACATTTGTCATAAATTCGCCGAGACTTGAGGAACCAAGCAAGATCTCAAGAATACTCGTCTCTCCGTTCTTGTACATAGCTCTGAGTCTTTTTCCGAGAGAATCATTTTGACTGTCAAGCTCCTCCTGCTTTGCCTGAAGATCGGCCTCCGACTGTGTGATGTCAGCCTGTGTATTTTCTATCTGAGTGTCAAGAGCGGAAATCTCCGATTCCACACTCTGAATCTGTGTATTCAGATCGCTTATCTGCGAAACAAGCTCGTTTGACTTTTGTTCGCCTTCCTCAAGCTCGCTCTTTGCTTCCTTAAGCTTGCTGTTTACAGTGCCGAGCTTTGAGGAATTTGACTCGGCGAAAGCATATCCCGAAGCAGCCGTTACAAGTAAGAGTACGACGACCAGGATAATAGCTGTTATATTTCTTTTTTTCATCCCGATATCCTCTTTTCTCTTAGGCATCTAGGAATTTTCTCATTGAAATGATACTTCCGACCGCACCTATACCTACTCCAAGCGCAAGGAAGATTATAATAAGATTCGTGGACATGAATTCGAGCGGTACGAGACCGGTCGAGAAAAGTGCCAGCATCTTCTGAGAATAATTTTCTGTCAGCCATTTATATAAAAGTGTAATAAGACCACCTGAAATCGCAGACGCAACTATGCCGATTATAATGCCCTCTCCAAGGAAAGGACCTCTTATGAACCAATTTGTGGCGCCCACATATTTCATGATGCTGATTTCGCGGCCTCTTGCCATTACGGTAAGCTTGACTGTATTTGAAACGACAACGATAGAAACAATTATCAGGAAAATTATGATGATCAAAGCTATCATCTGAATCGCGTCAGTAATCTTCAATATCTTTTCCACTTCTGTTCTGCTGTATTTTATATCTTCAACGCCGGAAAGACCTCTGGCATATGTGACAACGCTCTCGGCATTTTCCACATCATTTACCGTGATTCTTATGGAACGAGGAAGAGGATTTTCCGAAAGTCCGTCGAGAAGATAAGAATTTTCTCCCCATCTTTCCTTCATCTCAGCCATAGCATCATCTTTACTAAGATATTCGACATTCTTTACATTTTCCTGTGTCGAGATATTTGTTATCATCTGGTCTATCTGCTCGTCTGTGGTATCATCGAGAAGATAAATCTCTATCATGTCAAATTGATTTTTGGCATTTTCGGTCATAATATTGATATTTACAACCATTACGAAAAAGAGCCCCAATATAAGAAGCATAGCTGTAATGGAGAGCACCGATGAAAATGTCATGGTCTTGTTTCTGGCAATCTGTTGAAATGACTGCTTTATAGAATAAAAGAATGATCTGATCATTTTATCTTCTGCCTCCCTTTTTCTTCTTTATATTTCTCTTCTTTTTCACGTGACTCTGTGCCGAACTGCCGCCTAAATGAGATGCATCCGGGTCATCACCGACGCGCACTGCGCTGTCAGCAGAAATCGCGTCATTCATCATTTTTTCTATCTTTTCAATAGGTGCAGGCTGCAGCTTGTCGTCATCTGTCATTTCATAAGCTGTATCTACAACTTTTTTTTCATTATTTTCGTCTTCTTCAGCAGATAAATCATAAGCTTCGTCAGCTGCGCCGCCTGTTTCTGCAGCTGCGCCGTCTGCTTCTGCAGCTGCGCTGCCTGCTTCCGCTTCTATGTCACCTGCTTCAGCAGCAGCGAACCCGGCATCAACAGATTCGCCAACTGACTCGTCTGAATTTTCCGCCCTGTCAATCTCAGCTTCATATTCTGCCTTTGCATCATCAAATGCGGCCGCATATGCATCCTCTAAAGGTTCAACTGTTTCGTCCGCATCTGAAATATCGTCATATCCTTTGATATCCGATTCAGAGTCGTTTGCTGCGTTTACGCCTGCTTCGAATTCACCTGCTGCGTTTACGCCTGCTTCGAATTTGCCGGCTTCAGATTCGGTCGCGTCTGACTCCGCTTCTGCTTCGTACCAGGCAGGATAATTTTCGTCATTCCCTATGTCTACAGAAATATCGCCGCTGCCGTTTGAAGAGCCTTCTGAACTTGCACCTTCAGAATAACCGCCGTCATGATCATCTGCATAATCATCATCAGTATAGTCATCGGCATAATCATCAAAATAATCTTCGTTCGCACTTGATTCTGAGGCGTCATCCTCAAAGAAATCGTCATAAACGTCTTCAGCGTCAGATATCCAGTCTGATTCGTCGTCAGAATCACCCATATACTGCGGCTTAATATAGAATCCTTCCTCGTCGTCTCTTACGACCTCGCCGGCATCTATTTGGATAACTCTCTTACCCATTCTGTCAACGATATCCTTTTCGTGTGTTACCATTACGACAGTAGTTCCTCTGAGATTTATCTGCTCGAGGAGATTCATGATTTCCCATGACTTTTCCGGATCCAGATTTCCTGTAGGCTCGTCCGCAATAAGAACCTTCGGATTGTTGACTATCGCTCTTGCTATGGCAACTCTTTGAGCCTCACCTCCGGAGAGCTCATGGGGATATCTCGCAGCCTGCTCACTGATACCTACAAGCCTTAAAATATGAGGAACCTGTCTCTTTATAAGTCTTCTCTTCTGATGAACAGCCTCCATGGCAAAGGCTACATTCTCATAAACAGTCTTTTTCGGAAGCAATCTGAAGTCCTGAAAAACTACTCCGAGATTTCTTCTGAGATTCGGAATCAGTCTTGCGGGCATATTTGTAATGTCTTTTCCGCGAAAATAAATATTGCCGTCGTCAGGATCAATCTCCTTAAGAAGAAGCTTTATGAATGTCGATTTTCCGGCACCGCTCGGGCCAACCAGAAATACGAATTCACCCTCTTCAATCTTTATATTTACATCCGAAAGACCTACATTGTCTCCGTATCCTTTCGAAACATTTACAAATTCTATCATATACGCTCCTTTTCTGTCATTGACCTTTCAGTTAATTTTGTCGTCGGGCACGTGCGAGCAGCAAACGCAAAGCAGCTATGCAAAAACAGGCATCCGCCGCAAACAGGCGTCCCACCGACCACAAAAAAAGATAACTTAAAGTAGCATTACTAAATCAGCATTACTGAATATTTCTCAACACTGAATATTTCTCAACACTGAATATCTCTTAACACTGAATATTTCTCAACAGCTAAGCCGAAAGTCTTCATTCACCTAAAAATAAACGCACAAATACCGCCTCCCCCGATTAAGAAGCAGCTGCATTTTTCGATTTTAGTTGCTTGGACTATCGTAATATTGTACCATATAAGTTGTACAAATCAAACCATCAAAATTATACCTCACCTTTTTGTTGATTGTGTGATAGATATTTGAACAGGTGCAAACAAATGGAAGATAATGTAAATAGTTTCTCTGGTGCTGCTGAAAAAAAAGAATTGCGTTCGTATTATAAAAAAAAGCGCACAAATCTTGACGAAGAAAGCATCAAACGTGCGAAGGCATCGATTCGGGATGTCGAAGGAACAGTTAAAAGCCTTATAGACACGTACCGCGATATGCAGTCGCTCGAGGACTCCGATCTTGATATATGTGATATATGCGGCAGGTTAAAAAGGCCTATGAATATAATGTCTTATATGCCGATAAAAAACGAATTTCCTGTCGATGCGATAAACAGATTTATAATTGATTCAGAAAAGTACAATCTCATACTGCCTCTTACGACATCCGACTTCGAAATAATTCCTTATATTGTCGATGATATTGATAACTTAAAGATATCAGAACTGGGAATCGCGGAACCCGACCCTAAAAAAACACTCCGGGCAGACTCTTCATCAATCGACATGATCATAATTCCGGGCATAGTCTTTGACAGGTTCGGAAACAGAATTGGTTTCGGACGCGGATGTTATGACAGATTCATCGCCAAAAATTATGCCAAAGATTATTACGCCTTAAATTATGACTCAAATTGTGACTCAAATTGTGACTCAAATCGTAAGGATTGTAAAAACAAATACGGAAGGCTTCCGCTTCTTGTAGGAGCATGCTATGATTTTCAAATATTCCCGGGCGAAATTCCGACCGACAAATATGACATATCAATGCAAATTCTTATCACGGAAAAAGGCATCGTGTCACTTTGAGTATTCTTAATGTGAAAACAGAGTTGTGCAGTTCGTGAGTTTTTCACGGTGCAAAGGCAAAAAAATATTATGCGCCTTGCGGCATCCCGCCGCAGGGCGCATAAGTTTCATATTTAGAAGTGTCCGCTGCCTCCCGAGAATCCGTCGGAGCCGACGCTCGTGCCTCCGCCACTGTCACTGTCTGTCTCAATCTTTACTCGAGACTCTGTGGTATGTGTGAATAAATCCCTGTGACGAGTGACATCAAATGTACCCGGTACAATATAATTTCTTGCTTCTGCAGCCGCAACGGCCGATTTCATAGATGATCTCATGATCAGAACTACAATAAGCGCAATAATAAATCCGGCAGCTATGAATATGATCATCATAAATTTCGGATCATCTGTAATGCCTCCTGAGCTGTCTATCGGATTTCCTTCGGCTGCCGCGGACAGGCATGTCTCAGAACCTTCAAAATAAGCTTCAAACCCGTCATACCACAGATCGTCTCCGAAATAAGACAGGAACTCATCCTCCACAGTAGACTTTGCATAATCCGTATATGCGGTATTTGCAAAATCGCCATATGCAGCATATCCCCAGCTTCTGTCAGCAATACTCAGGACTAAAATTGTTCCGTCCCTTGAATCGCCATATCCGAGATTATAAGTATCATAAATATCTTTTGCGAATTGGTATGCGTCTCCGTTGTCTGTATATAATGCCATATCGGATACAGTAAGGATATATGTGTTGCACTCATATTCGAGTGCAAGGCTTTGCGCATATATCTCAAGATCTGACTCTTCTTCGTCTGTCAATATATCTGCGAGGTCTGTGATATATGAAAGTGTACCTTCCATCTTTATTCCGCTTGCGTCATAAAGATAGACATTGTTTGTGTCTGCGTGCACAAAATCAGCCATAGATACAACATATGCCAGAACCATAAGGATGCATAAGACAAGTGCCGTGACCTTCCTTATAACAGATTTTCTTCTGTTTGCTGAATTTTTCTTATTTTTATCCATTTGAATTCACCTCCGGCATATATCAAAACAGCAGATGCATTCCGATTATGGAAATAAGTGCTGAAGCTGCTGCGCCTATACCGAAAAAGAATCCCCAGAATCTGCCCTTAGATACGGGAAGGTCTCCTATCAGCTTTCCTGTCTGCCCATTCATGGCGAAAATATAATCGTTCTTGTTCCACTTTGTATGAAGCATCCATACAGGCAGAAGCGCATATCTCACCTTCCCCTGCTTAACTGAAATATTACTGTTTATAGGTATAACTGTGTCATATCCCTGAACAGTATCGCGCAGAAGGTCCAATATGGTATTTTCTGCTCTTGTCCGAACACGAGAAGCACATTCCTCGGCAGTGACATCATATTTGTCGGCAAGATAACCCGGCAGATATGATGTGGAAAATTCCTTCAGCTCACTATAATCATAAGGCTCTATGGAATCCATGTGATTGTCGGGCATCTTCGAGGAACCGTCAGCCGGTATCATGTTAAAAATTACGTCTCCCGATCTTTCAACGACAAAATGATCTGTCCTTGTAACTCTGTAATCGCCTTCCGTAAAAACCATGGAACGAGTCGCTTCAAATGCGGCATCTGCCTTGGCGTCTCCGTCAAAGAGCCAAAAAGGTACATATATGCCTTTGATTTCATTTATCTTATTTTCGTCCTTAAAAGCCTTCGGAAGAAGAGGCTTTCCTTTGTAATGATTCTTTAATGCTCTCTTGGCTGCCTCCTTGTCAAGCTTAAAAGGAATGATATAATCCGGCTTGAGATTTCCGGCAAACTGTCCCGGGATAATCGATGGATTGTCACAATAAGGACAGCTTGTGGCAGCTGTGGTCGAGTCACATATAATCTCAGCTCCGCACGACGGGCAGCTGTACGATCTCATGCCCTCTGCGTCTTGTCCCCACTCTTGACCCGCTTCAGAAGCATCCCAGCCTTCAAAAGAATTCTTTCTGTCCGCATTGTCCGCATCTTCGCTTTTCTTTCCTTCTTCGGCAAATGCTTCCTGTTTTTTTTCTTCCTCGGCAAATGCTTGCTGAGCGGCTTCCTGCTTTGAAGCATACAGAGATTCTATCTCAGATACCTCAAAGGAGCTTCCGCAATATTCGCATTCGAGCTTGCCCGAATCCGACGAAAAATGAAGCGGACCTGTGCACTTAGGACACTGGTAATTGTTTACTTGTGTAGCCATTTAAAATAACCTGATTTCGTTGTTTGTTTTTGCGTTGCTTGTTTTATTTTCGTTGTTTGTTTTTACGCTATTTATTTGCGTTGATTTTTGCGTTGATTTTCAAATCTATTGAATGTCATTTTCGTCAAATGGATCTCCGCATTCAGGACAGAATTTAGGTGGATTTGCAGGGTCCTCAGGTTCCCATCCGCACTTGTCGCACTTGTATAACGGAGCGCCCGCAGGCTTCTTTGAACCGCATTCGACGCAGAACTTTCCTTTGTTTGTCTTGCCGCATGTAGGACATGTCCAGCCGTCTGCCGCAGGAGCCGGTCTCGGTGAGCCGCATTCAGGGCAGAACTTTCCTACAGCCATATGTCCGCAGCTGCACTTCCAGCTGTCTGCCGCAGGAGACGCACCGAAAGATTGCTGTGCAGCCTGCTGCTGTGCTGTCTGTTGCTGTGCCATCTGCTGCTGTGCCTGCTGCTGTGCTGCCATTTGATAAAGATTTCCGGCATTTATGCCGCCTGCGCCGGCAGCCATATTCATACCCATAAATCCAACAGCCGCGCCGCCTGCATTTGACGCTGCCGCCATCATGGCGTCAGCTTGCGCACCCGCGAGATTTCCCGCTGCCATGCTCGGATCTCTGAAAACGGCTCTCCTCTGTAAGTCCTTGATAGCTTGTTCGTCACTTTCGTCAGCCTTTACCGATGATACGCCGAAGGAAACAATCTCAATACCTCTGAGATCCTGCCACTTAGCCGAGAGGACTTCGTTCAGCGCATCCGCAATCTCCATAGTATGAGCAGGAAGAGAAGAATAACGTATGCCCTGCTCTGAAATCTTTCCGAAAGCAGGCTGAAGAGCTGTCATAAGTTCTGTCTTGAGCTGACCGTCGAGCTGTTCTCTCTTGTAATCTTCTTCAACATTTCCGCAAATATTTGTATAAAACAGCATAGGATTTGAAATTCTATAGCTGTACTCACCGAAACATCTGATAGAGATGTCCATGTCGAGACCGATATTTGTATCGACTACTCTGAACGGAATCGGTGAAGGTGTGCCATACTTGTTTCCGGTAAGTTCCTTGGTATTAAAATAATAAACGCGCTGATCCTTCGGAGCTTCTCCGCCGAAAGTGAAGCGCTTGCCGATATTCTTAAATATTTCTCCTATATTTTCACTCAGATCACCTGTAAAAAGTGATGGCTCAGTCGAAAGATCATAAGTATATTCGCCTGGCTCGGCACAGATGTCCACAATCTTGCCCTGTTCTACGATCATCATGCACTGACCGTTTGCGATAGCGATGACAGATCCGTTGGAAATAATATTGTCGCTGCCATGCTTGTTTGACGAGCCCTTCGACACTCTCTTCTTGCCCTTAGTGACAAGAACGTCTGCCGGAAGCGACTCACAATAGAAATATTCTTTCCACTGATCAGCCATAACGCCGCCTGCTGAGCCTAAAGCTGCCTTAATAAGTCCCATAATTTTCTCCTTATTTTCTTCGTGCACGCACTATATTTTAAAAAAACACAGCGTGCATGCACTATATTTTTTAAAAAACCAATTTTTAAAAACTACAGCCGCGCGTGAAAACCTGCAGCTGTGCTTATGATTTATCCTTTGGTACTGTTTACTTCCATAGCCTCCATAAGCTTAACGTCTCTGTGATTTTCCTGATAATATGTAAGTGTAAATTGATTTGCAAACAGTATGACGGGTCTTTCAAAATGGTCATATGCGAGCATCGACCTCGAATCGAGTGTTTTGTTTATGGCATCCAAATCGTCAGAGTCTACCCATCTTGCAAGGCTGTAGTCAAGTCTGTACATATCTATCTCGGAATTATATTCGTTCTTCAGTCTGTACTCGAAGACCTCAAATTGGAGCTGACCTACGGCGCCGATGATTATATCCTTGAAATTGTTGTGATAAACCTGTACCGCGCCTTCCTGCGCAAGCTGATCCACACCCTTAAGAAAATGCTTTGCTTTCATCGTATTCTTTGGGCTGACCTTAGCGAATAGCTCAGGCGGAAACGTAGGAAGCGGCTCAAAAAAAAGAGGTTCTTTTCTGCTTGTGAGAGTATCTCCTATCTGGAAGTTTCCCGTATCATAAATCCCGATGATATCTCCGGCAATGGCAGTCTCGATATTTTCGCGTGCGTTTGCCATAAGTTCCGTGGCTTGAGCAATCTTCATCTGCTTTCCGGTACGGGAAAGAGTGACAGTCATGCCTCTGGTAAATGTACCCGAGCAAATTCTGAAGAATGCGAGCCTGTCTCTGTGTGCGGGATTCATATTTGCCTGAATCTTAAAGATAAATCCGCTGAATTCCTCATCGAGCGGGCTAATGCTTCCTTCAGACGTCTTTCTCGGACCGGGCGCGGGTGACATGACTAGGAAGTGCTCCAGAAATGAAGTTACACCGAAGTCTGCGAGCGCCGAGCCGAAAAATACCGGCGAAAGCTTTCCGACCTTGATCTTTTCCATATCAAATTCGTTTCCGGCACCCTGTATAAGCTCGATCTCATCTCGCAAAGCAGAAAGATTATATGTGGAAATCACATCCTCAAGCTCCGGCCCGAATACTCCCTCTTCCGAAAGCTTTATAACCTCCTGCGGCTTGTCTGTCTTGTATAATATAACTTCATTTTTCAGAAGATCATATACTCCCTGAAAATTTTGGCCGCACCCTATAGGCCAAGTGACAGGCACTGACGGAAGTCCCAAAACATTTTCAAGCTCCTCGACAAGATCGAATGCATTCTTTGTCTCTCTGTCAAGCTTGTTTATAAATGTAAATACCGGAATGCCCCTCATGCTGCATACGCGAAAGAGTTTGCGTGTCTGGGCTTCTATACCCTTTGCGCCGTCTATCACCATTACGGCACTGTCGACAGAAGTGAGTATACGGTAAGTATCCTCACCGAAGTCATTGTGACCCGGGGTGTCCATAATGGAGACAACCTTTCCTTCATATTCGAATTGCATGACTGACGACGTGACAGAGATGCCTCTTTGCTTTTCGATTTCCATCCAGTCTGAGGTGGCGAATTTTGAATTTCTTCTCGCCTTGACCGTCCCGGCTTCTCTTATCGCACCACCGTGAAGAAGCAGCTTTTCCGTAAGCGTCGTCTTGCCTGCGTCCGGGTGCGAAATAATGCCGAAAATTCGCCTTGCGTTTATCTGTTCTGATCTGTTTGACATGATTATTAAACTCTCCTATCTGTAAAGACTGTCAAAAAATTCCAGAATGTCATTGTAAATTCTCTGATTGTCTGTCTCATTCAGGAGCTCATGTCTCATGTGTTCATACAAACGGGCTTTCACATTTGTATATCCCAGACTGCTCAGTTGACCTTCCAGCTTTCCAAACTTTGCGCCGCTCGATATCACAGGGTCCTCAGCGCCGGCGATCATAAATATTGCCAGATTTTTGTTTTTCGGCTTCCAATCCTTGAAGACGAAGCATTCCTTCATCAGCTTGTAAAGATTGAGAAAACCGTTTGCGGTAAACGTAAAGCCGCACAGCGGATCCTTTTCATATGCCGCAACGCTTTCGGGATTTGAAGATGTCCATCCGAATTTTGAATGAAATTTCATGGTATATGGCAAAAAAGTTATTGCGTTTAGGATGCGGTTCGGCTTTCTGTCTGACCCAAAGGCAGAGAAAAGCTTTGCCAAAAATACAGCAAATCCGGCGAGAGCATTTTCTGTCGGAGGTCCCGACAGTACGAGCGCATCGATTTCGGAATCGTGCTTTTTCAGATATTTCCTTGCGACAAGAGTCCCCATGCTGTGGCTGAACATAAAAAGAGGAAGATCAGGCCAGCGCTTCTTGGCATATTTGGTGACTGTAAACAGATCTTCTGTTATCACATCTGTGTCTGACGTATAAAAATATCCGAGATCCCCGGGAGAAACAACACTCTCGCCGTGTCCCCTGTGATCGTGGATAATGCAAAGATATCCGTGATCGGAAAGAAATCTCATGAAATCGAGATATCTCTCCTTGTGCTCCGCCATCCCGTGAGAAAATTGAATTATCCCTTTGGGGTATATTTTTTCATCAGACTCTATCCTTGGTTTTACTGCAATTGCCGACAGCTTAAGATGATCATATTCCGATCTGAGCGTCAAATATTCTTCTCTTGAATAATGAAATGATTCTGTCATTTTATCCTCTCATCCTCTTTTTATCACTTTTATAATTCGGGAACCGCACAGAAAAATTCCAAATCCTCATCACCGTTGTTCTTCATCGAATGACTGTGTCCCTTAGGGCAAAAATGGCACTGCCCTGCCTCGACAATCTCAGTCTCGCCGTCATAGGTGCATTCTCCGCGTCCGCTCAAAATAAATATATATTCGCTGCTTGTTTCATGCGTGTGAAGGCCTATGCCAGAACCCGGTTCGAGTCTGCCGCGAATGATCTTTCCGTATTCGTCACTGACCATTGTATGTATCATAGTGCCTTCGCCGCCCTTAAATCCGGAAGTTTTTTCTTCTTTTATTTTTTTAAAATCGATTATCATTGATTTATCGCCTTTCTGCCGGTTATCTTTTCGCCGGCTGTTCCTTCGCCGGCTGTTCCTTCGCCGGCTGTTCCTTCGTCGGCTGCTCCTCCACCGGGAAAATCTGTCTGTGCTTTACGTATAATCCTTTGGATTAATAAAGCAGTCATATCTGACTGCTTTTCCGCTGATTGAATAGTCAGGCTTGCGTGAAGCGAGAAACGGCCCTTTTAGCGGGCGCTTAATGATGATTTTCCGAGGGGCAGCGGCAAAAGCTGCTTTTAAAAGTGATTCCTCATCATCAGCAGGATTTTCGAGAAGGTGCAGCAGCTGGAATTTCTTTTTTACTGATGCACTCTTCTGCCTCTCGGGAAACATCGGGTCGAGAAGGATTATGTCGGGCCGTATTTTTTGCGGCGCGCCTGTGCCGCGAAGCGGCTCAGGCGCCGTGCAAGAGTAAAGCGCGCTGATGCTG
>CAVCIY010000045.1:0-7787 GCA_963602445.1 Lachnospiraceae bacterium
ATAATACTGTCAATTGATACCTTCCACGTATCTGCCGTTTTTACAAAAGGAATCCGATTGCCTGCCTCAAGATTTTTTATATCATTTGACGCCTCCGCAGCGCTCCATGCCGCTATGATCAAAATTTGCGTCAACGCAGCAAACGGTCCCGGTGTAATGCTCTGAGAAACTGCCTGCGTTTCGGCAGCTTTTGATGAATCCGAATATATATATGCCATATTCATAGCTGTTCTTAAAAGATAAAGAGTGCGCCTGGCCCGCTTATAATTTTCCGAGTCGCTGTAGTCGCCGTATAAAATATACTCTATCTCATTGTTGAAAAAGCTGTCATCGCTTTTTTCATCAGTGTACTCTGTAAAAAAGCATCTGATATACTCATCAATATATATTTCCTCAGATATTGAACCGGCTGTTTGAAAACCTGTGATTTTTGATATTGCCGACACAGTACCGGAAAATGCTCTGTTGGCTTTACATCCTGCACTGACTGACGGCAGCGGACCTATAATCTTCCCGTTTTTCAAAATATTATCATTTTCTTCATCATTGTTTTCTATATCATTATCAGCTCTTTTTCTTACATTTTTAAGCAGCCTGTGGACGCTCTCAATTTTTAAAAAAGAACTGTCATCCTCAGTATCTTCAGATTCTTTAGCCTCTTTTTCGGCCTTTTCAAGAGACTCTTCCAGACTTTTTTTTCGTTTGTCACTGTTCGACAGCATACTTATAGCGCTCTTTCCTGAACGAAACATACTGTAAAAAGAATCAATCGAGTCTGTAAATACTCTGTATTTCATAATATCTTTGATCTGCCCAAGAAAAGTCTCTGTATCATTTAAACAATATCCGGATTTTTCTGTCTTTACTTCCTTAACAGAGCACTTTGTCAGCCTAAAAGAAGCTGTCTCGGCCTCTGTGAGCTTTCCTATCATGTCTGCCATCTTGCTTTCGTCATATTCGAATCCAAATAATCCGTATCTGTCTTTAAGTGCTTTGTCATATCCCGCAAGCACTGATCTGCATGCATTTTCAACCGCACACTCCGACACGGATACGGCGGCGCTTCTTAGCGCCGCCTCTCCTATCGAGCCTACCGCAAGCATAAGCGAAACAAAAATGCACACTAGCAGGACAGCAACAGAGCCCCTTTTCTTTGATTTATCTTTTTTCGATTTTTCATTTTTCTTTAGAATTTTCATCTGTCATCGCAATCCCCTATATGCACTGCTTCCCCACTTAATGCACCGCGGCTTTCTATATGCACCGCTATCTCACTTAATACACCGCGGCTTTCTATATGTGCTGCAATTTCCTAAAATCATCGAATTTTATAAGCCTGAAGCTTTTTCATAGATTAAGTCTGCCACACGTATAAGATGATCTTCATCTGCCGAAGTCCACTTCGCAGCAGCCTTACTTTGCGCACTTACAGGAAACAAGGAAAAAAGCCATGTCTTTCTTGTCTTTACGTACCTGAAGCTTTTCATAAGACCGCTTCCCTGCTGCATAAGTCCGCTGTCCGTCGTATAATCACTTCTGTCCGCATATTGCAGCGTCTTAAAGTCTCTTTTAGAAAGATATTCCACAGTCTCCGTTTCTTTTCCGGCAGCTCTTCTCACAGCGGCATCTGCTGAAGCCACATCCTGAGTGTCATTGAAAAAGAATAAAATCAACATTATAAGCATGGCCGATATGATTATTATCATCGGATAAATAAAGGCCGCCTCAACGAGATAAGCCCCTTTTTTTCCCTTAATTGAAGCTGCTGCCGAGAAGTGAGCTGAATGTATTATTGATAAATGCACTTATCTGCTCCTTAAAAATCAGTCCGATTCCGACTGCAATCGCAATTAATATTCCAACCTGAACCAGCTCCATCCCCTTTTTGGATTTAAGAGAACATACAGCCGGAAAGCTTCCGTTTTTCACTATTTTATTTTTCATTTTTCTGATTCTTTTCATTTCTTAATTTCTCCCTAATATAATATTTTTACGGTTAAATACCCTTACATCCGGTAAGGAACTCCCCCGTTTTGCTGCTTAATTTACATCTGCATCATCGCAGGCGCGACCGTTACCAGAACGAGCGAAAAGAGCATAAGTATCATAGGCATGGTAAGCTTGGAATCTATCATTCTAATTCTTTCCTGAACTGATTTCTTTTCTTTTTCTCTTAAAAGATTACTCTCCGATTCAAGCTTATCAGCCAAGGCCGAGCCTTTATTTAAATTTTCTTCAATAATCGTACTGAATCTCATAATTTCGCTGATTGATGTACGTCCCGCAAATTCTCTCCATTCCTTTACTATGGAAGAATTTAAATTTTTTACTCTTCTTCCTATCTCTGACACCTCTGCAGCCAGCAGATTTTTTCTGTCATAAGCCGACTGACGTTCACAGTCGTCAGCCATCTTTTCCATTGCTGTCATGACAGTAAGTCCGCTGTTTAAAAGCAAAACAAATTTGTCTATAAACGGAGGAAAATATCCTGTTATTCCGCTTCGATATTTTTTTACTTCTTTTTCAGCTCCCCTGAATCTAAAAATGTATACAATCATCACTGCTGCCAAAGCAAATACCAGAATTGATACCTTAGCTCCGGATCCGCTTTTTTTCCATCTCAAAGAAATGTCTTCTCCGAGGCTTTTTGGCAGACTCACGATATTTCCGTCTTCGCTGTCTGACAGGTTCTGAACAAGTTCTTTGATTTTGCCTTTCACAGATTCTCCGTAAAGCTCTGAATCCTTAACCAGCAAAACATCAAATGAAACCTCCTTTTGGATATCGTTGTATGTAAGCTGTGCCGTAAGAGTCACAGTCTCACTGTCGCCATCAAGTGCAAGAACATCATATGTACCGTCAGGATTTATAAGAACTGAGTCAGATGATTCCCATTGAATGGAAATTCCTGTCTTCGAATCCTTTTCCGGAAGTGAAAATCCTTTTCCGACTTTTCTGACGCCCTGACTTTCAGGAGCAACCTTGTCCGGAAGCTCAGCAGCAAATTCTACGATCATATTCTCGATTTCCTCATCAGTCATTTCCTGCTCTTTTACAACGATAGTGGCATTGCCGTCAATGGACATATCCCCTTTTTTCGCTTCAATATTTACAGGAACATATAATTCACCTTCGCCCGCCGAAGGCCTTTTGATATAAGACATATTTTCCGCTGTAATAAACGTATATGCCGCAGACACGATAAAAGTAAATGCCGCAAAAACAGCTATGATCGCATATAATGCCGCATTCTTTCTTTGGTATGTACTCACCGCCTCATCGAGCTTTTCTCGACGATATCTCACTGACAGCTTTCTTTTCAAAACTTCGCTGTCCCCGACAAACTTTTCCGGACAGATATGCATCACAGCATCAGCTGCCGACTTTGATTTTTTTCTTTTCCCGGATTCCCTTCTTACACCCTTTTTCATAATTGTCAAATCTCCATTTTACCAAAACAACCGGTTTCCTGTTCAAAAAGTCGGCTCCTCGCCTAAAATGTCAGTTCTTTACCAAAATGACAGATCTTCGACTGCAATGTCGGCTCCTCGCCCGAAATGCCAACGCTTTATCCGAAAAGTCAACCTTCGTTCAGAAAAAATATTTTAATCAAAGGAAATCAACTTAAAGCTCCATAAAAACGATCCGATTGTACTTATGAGTGACGCCGCCATTATCAACCTTCCCGTAGTCGTCATATACATCATAGCCAGGTAATCCGAGGAACTGATATTTATGAGAAGTATAACTGCAGGAGGCATAAGAGCCAAAATCCTACTCTCAAGTTTTTTTTCAGACAGTACGACTTCCTTCTCACGCTCAAGCTCTATATGCTGAGTTATGATATCGCTTGCCTTGAGTATCAAAGTGTTCATATCGCCTCCTGTTTTTCTGCAGGTTGCGCATACATCCACAAACTCACTTATTTCGTCAAGATGAGATCGCAATGCCAGGTCGCGCAGCAGCGGCTCGGCACCTGAATTTGTTTCTCTTATAATAAGATTCATTCTCTCAAGCTCAGAAACCATACAGCATTTGTCGCCATGTATCAGCGAAACCGGCCCGACAGCCTCTTCCATCGCTTCCTCAAGACTTCTTCCCGCATTCACAGACGACGAAATACTATAAAGAAAATCTCTGAATTCAGCACGCAGCTTTCTCTTTCGTTCATCAGATTTCAATTTTTTATACATCGGTATAACGCCAAGCGACAAAATCCCAAATAAAGCACATGCAAAAAGACTTCTAAAATAAAGATATCCGCATAAAACTCCTGCCGTAATTACCAGGGCAAAGACCTTACTCCTTTCCTTCACATCCATCCTGTATACGTCATAATCTGTATACTTCCCGACGTCGCGTCCTACACCGTCGCGTCCCACGCCGTTGTGTCTTCCGCTGTCACGCTTCCTGCGCTTTAAGTCCCATATCCACTCATCTCTTTTATCATTTTTCTTCAATAGAAATTCCCCTCATTTCAAGCTTCACGGTATTGATTATGCTATTACCTGTTCTTTTCAGACTTCCTCTTACTTTCATACTGTCTTCATCCAAAGAATCTTCTTCCAAATCTAAACGACTTTCATCGTCTCCGCAATTTCTGTCATGCTCAAACCTGAATATACAATTCAGCTTCGGCACACTTCCGTCATATCCCAGAAATTCCGAAATCTCAAGTATCTTCCTTGAACCGTCTTTAAGCCTTGCAAGGTGAACAACAAAATCTATACCTGTCGATATCTGCCCTCTGACAGATTCAATCGGATATGAGACAGCCGAAAGGAACATCATCTCCAGCCTGCCAAATACAGCAAATGCCGAATTTGCGTGTATTGTGCTCAGTCCGCCGTCATGCCCCGTATTAAGTGCCGTTATCATGTCCGCCGCCTCAGCTCCGCGCACTTCCCCGACCAGAATCCTGTCGGGTCTCATTCTAAGGCTTGCCTTTATAAGATCACGCATAGTCACGCTTCCCACTCCCTGTGAATTGGAATTTTTGGTTTCAAGCCTGACTATATTAGGCAGCCCCGTGATGTGCAGCTCAGCCGAATCTTCAATTACGATAAGTCTCTCTCCTTTTGGAATATAATCTGTAAGTGCCCCTAGAAGAGAAGATTTTCCGGAGCTTGTCCCGCCGGAAATAAGGATGTTATATCCTGCCTCCACCAAATTTTTTAAAAAGCAGGCCGCCTCGTCTGTAACAGTTCCAAGTGCGGTCATATCATCCATGGTGAGACTTTTTTTCGGAAATTTTCGTATCGTAAGCACCGGTCCGCTAAGAGAAATATTTCTGTAGACAGCATGGACACGAGAACCGTCACTCAGCCTCGCATCCAAAATCGGATTCATTTCATTTATTTCTCTTTGGACCTTTCCCGCAATCCTCATAATCATCTCTTCGAGGACTTCATCCGATGGAAAAGCCCCCTCCACGCGCATGATCTTTCCCTTCTTTTCGGCAAAGATATCCTTGCGTCCGTTCACCATGATTTCACTGACTTCGTCGTCCTCCATATACGGCTGCAGAAAGTCCATCTCTCTTCTCATCGAATTGAAAATTCTGTTTATCAGAGAATACTTCTGCCTGTAGTTTAGATGCCTTGTCTTTTCATTTTTGAAAACAAAGGATTCTATGTATCTTCTGATATCTTCATCATTTTCCGGCATAAAATCATCTATAGACATACGAATGTCATCTAAAATATGCCGAACCTCTTCGAAGAAATCATTCTTTTTGAAGAAATCATCCCTTGATTCCTGTATATTCTCATTCAAAAATGACCACCTCATTCAGAACGCTGTCAGCAGCCGCGGCAAAAATACCCGTCATAGCAATGTCGCGCTTCCCCTCAGAATACAAGAAGCTTCTGGCGTCATAAGGAACTCTGAATTTTCTGATGTCGTCATTCTCACCCTCACCCGCATAATATAAGCTCTCTCGCTCATAAATGTCCGCAGCCGAAGAATTCAATCCATCAAGCATCGAATCACGATTTACGATTATACTCATGCTGCAAATTCCATTTGTCTCTTTTTCCAGCATATTTATCCACTCTTCGGCAATTTTCACGCCGTCCGGTTCAAATCCCGCAACAAACATCATCGCATCCGAATTTTCCGCAAGAACAGCTGCAGCGCTTTGCGAAGCTGCGCCAAGATCAACTATCAAAGTGTCAAACATCCCGCTCTTTTTTATGCTGTCAATAAATCGTACAATTTCATTTCCCTCCAGCATACACAATTCGCTAAAGCTGTCCGCCATGTAAAATGAAGCCATTCCGTATCTGTCTCGAATAATATATGATGACAGATCTGTCCATGGTTCATCCCCCGCAAACAGATGATAGATATATTCGTTCAGCGTCTTTTTCTCGATGTCGCCGGCATTAAAATATCTTGAGATATCAGCCATATGTGAAATGCTGAGCGCCAAAACACTCCTATTCTTTTTCTGCTGCATAAGCCTTCCGAATATAACCGCAAGCGAAGTCTTGCCTGTCCCGCCGCATGCAGAAGCAGTGGTCAGTAGCATAAATTTCCCCGACGAGCACACAGTATCAGTATCAATTCTCATATCCGTAAGCTGTTCGTTGATTCTTCTGACAATCTCAGATGCATTTAAATATTTGCATACTGCAATAATCTCAAAAATACACGCAGTACCGTCTTCTGCTTCATCCGAAAGCAAAATCAAACCCTCATCCATATACTTTTCAGTATCATATGATTTGCTCTTCAGCAGTTCGTTCTCAAGCAGTTCGTTCTCACATTTTTTCTTCACGGCTTCAGCCTGCGTCTCATCATCACACAAAAGCACAAATCTCTGCTTGCTCAGAGTATAAGAATCCTTTTCCGCCCAGATAATTTTCTCAAAATATTTCTTAATAAAATCCACAGAATCGGCATTTCCAAGAATAATAATGTCAGGCATATCATGATATCCGGGATAGAAGCTTCTTTCATGCAGCATACAATCAGACGCCGGCATTATCTCATCAATCCATCCCCTCATATCTGCAGACGTAATGCTGACATTTCTGCAATAATACATCATATATTGCGAAAACATCTCCCTAAACCAGGAATCATTGTCTACCAAAGTAATATTAATCTTTTTAATACAACCACATCCTTTTCCCCTTTGTCTGAATTCGAATTCATATCCAGATATTACCATCATGTCCAGTATTCGTCAATACCATTTTCTGTAAATTTTCATGTATTCACGCATACATGATGAGTCAAAAAATCCAGTTTTATCCATTATTATGCTATAAAAAAATCATTTCAAAAAATAATCCCTATGCCCGAAATTATTATCAAAAATTCCAAAAAAACGAAAATCCGAGCATCCGGACAGTCTGTTACGAACCGTCCGAACACTCGGAAATGCCTTGGTCTCGTTATTTATTATTTTTTCGCCGTTCTCGTTTGCATTTGCTCACGTTCCCGCCGGCATTATTTTCCGTTCTTGTAACGATAAATAAATGTCACAACCTGCGCTCTTGTGCACTTGTCATCCGGACTAAATACACTGTCTGAAGTTCCGGCAGTAATGCCTTGGCTTACTGCCCAGCGAACTGCGTCATAATAATATGCATCCGCTGACACATCGCTGAAGCTTAAGCTTTCATTGCCGGCTGCAGCGCTGCTATCGATCTTCGGTGAGCCTGCCATTCTCCAAAGGAAGGTAATCATCTGTGCTCTGCTGACTTCTGAAAGAGGAGCGAAAGTTTCATCAGTCATACCCTTGGCAATCTGTTCACTGCATGCCCAGCGGACAGCAT
>CAVCIY010000046.1:0-17381 GCA_963602445.1 Lachnospiraceae bacterium
ACATTGTCTGTATCAGATTGTCTGAACGACATTGTCTGTATCAAATTATCTGAATTGTATTCTTCTAATTAAATTATCCGAAAATAATAATTTGAGACATAAATTACTTAATGATAATTTCGCCTTCCTGGCCGTTTGAAAGCTGAGCTGCATTTGCTTCATCAGTATCAAGGTGCATGTCGCGGAAGTGTGAGTCTCCTGCTCTTACGAGTACTTCATCGAAAGTGAGTGCTCTAGGGCCGTCAAACTTAACACTTACAACATCGCCGTCCTTAACGCCTGCTTCTGCAGCCTGCTCTGTAGAAAGATGGATATGTCTCTTGGCAACCATAACGCCTTCGGCAAGTTCGAGCTCGCCTGCAGGGCCGATAAGCTTGCAGCCCGGAGTGCCTGCGAGATTTCCGGATTCTCTGAGATCTAAGCCAACGCCGATAGCGAAGCAGTCTGTGCGAGCGAGCTCTACCTGAGTCTGCTTTCTGAAAGGTCCTAAGATTCTAACACCCTTGAGTGTTCCGTAAGGGCCTACGATATCAACTTTTTCGTTTGTAGCAAACTGACCCGGCTGAGAGAGAGCCTTGAAGTTTGAAAGCTCTGCATTTTCGCCGAAAAGAACCTTAAAATCAGCTTCTGAAACATGTACATGTTTGTTTGAAATTCCTGCTGGTACTTTGTATCCCATTTTTCATTCCTCCTGAATTCTTTTTTACAAGAATAAACAATAATATAATCGTATATTTTCAGCAAAACCCGAATGGGTAAGTAGATCACCGAAAATATTTGGATTCTTAATATAATCTGTCTATCCGGGCATCGAGTCCGATCTGTCCGTCATCTTGTCCTGTTCGCTCGACAAGTCATCTTATAATCGAAGCCTGTGCTATTCCTCGTCATCTATATATTTCTTGTCGCCTATATATTATTTGTCGCCTATATATTTTTGTCGCCTATACTATTCTCGTCGCCTATACTATTTCTCGTCAGGAACAAGATATGTGATATGTGGAAGCTGCCTGAATCTTTCCTGATAATCAAGCCCATAGCCGATTATGAACCTGTCATCAACTTCAAATCCCTTATAATCAGGAATTATATCGGCCGTCCTTCTTACAGGCTTGTCGAGAAGTGTACATACCTTGACCGACTTTACTTTCTTGTCGCGAAAATAGCTATCCTTAAGATACTTAAGGGTATTTCCCGTATCTATTATATCCTCTACAAGCAGAATATCCCTGCCCTCAAGAATAGCATCAGGCTCTTTCTTGATACTGATGACACCTGTAGATACAGTTCCGTTTCCGTAGCTTGAGGCTGCCATAAAGTCAATCTCTATATCAAGATCTATCGCTCTTACCAAATCTGAGAAAAACATAACCGCACCGCGAAGAATCCCGATGACAAGAAGCTTTTTGCCTTTGTAATCCCTTGAAATCTCTGCTCCAAGCTCCTTTACTCTTTTTGCGAGCTGTTCCTCAGAAAAGACAACTCCACCTACTTTATATCCATCGATATCAAACACGACTATGCCTCCTTACTCATCTTCGTCTTCGACTTCGGCTTTACCTTCGATAATATCTTTGCCACTCATGTCTTCCACCGGTTCTCCGTCGGCAGATATGACAGGCGCATCACCTTTCCAATATCTGTCGAGTTCATCCTTCAGATAAAAAAGTATAAATGCCCACAATACAATGTCATCCGCTATTCCGACAAGTAAAACCGGTTCAGGCACAAGATCGATCGGTGACAACAGATAAATTATACCAAAAATAATCAATAATTTCTTTATCTTCGACACTTCAGGATCAATCATAAAAGCCTTGATTGAGCGCAGTCTTTTCCTTATAATAGCAAATGATAAAAATCTCATGTCAATCCCCGCCTAACATGCAAGCTTCACCCGTGATTACTATACCACTCCGCAATAAGCTTTTCAACCTCATCCAAAAGAAGATCGCATCCGGTTTTCTTTAATGAAGAAACAGGAATGAGGATATCGTCACCTTTCATTTTGAGAGTTTTTCTTATCATTGAAGTATTTTTGGCAATTTCATTTCTTGAAATCTTGTCGGATTTCGTAGCCACAACAATGCCATCGAGATTGTGATATCTGAGATATTCGTACATCTGAACATCTTGCTTGCTTGGCTCGTGCCTTATATCAACCAGCTGGACAACCTTGAGAAGATTCGGTCTTGATTCCAGATACATCTCCATCATCCGGCCCCAGTCCCTGCTGACTGACTTGGAAACCTTCGCATAACCGTATCCCGGAAGGTCCGATATGCGAAATGTTTCATTTATCTCGAAGAAATTTATAGTTCTTGTCTTACCGGGATTGCCGCTGACTCTTGCAAAATTTCTTCTGTTTACGATCATATTAAGCAAAGAAGACTTGCCGACATTTGAACGCCCGGCAAATGCGATCTCCGGCATATTTTCCGGAGGATATTGCTCTTTTTTTACTGCTACGGCAGATAATTCCGCTTTTGTAATTTTCATCTCGCCCTCCTCCGAATTGTCCGAAAATGTTCAACCATTTGAAAGCGTTCAGCTATCCGGAAAACACTTGGCTACCCAGAAAGCGCTCGGTTATCCGGATAGTGCTTGTCTACTTAAAAGCTTCCTCGAGAACTTGATCTATCGTCTCCACAAGCTTAAATTCGATATCGTCTCTCACATTTTGAGGGATATCCTCGATGTCCTTTTCATTTTCCTTAGGAAGCAAAATCGTCTTTGCTCCTGCTCTGTGAGCTGCAATGACTTTTTCCTTGATACCTCCGACAGGAAGAACCTGTCCGCGGAGTGTGATCTCACCTGTCATGGCTATGTCAGATCTTACACCCTTTCCTTTAAGTGCCGATACTATAGATGTACACATTGTGACGCCGGCAGACGGGCCGTCCTTTGGTGTGGCACCTTCGGGAACATGTATGTGCAAATCATACTTTTCGTAAAAGTCCTTTTCTATTCCGAGCTTTTCGCTGCGCACTCTGATCAAGCTGTAGGCCGCTTTTGCAGATTCCTGCATAACATCGCCAAGCTTGCCTGTAAGCTGAAGTTTTCCTTTTCCCGGCATCACAGCTGTTTCTATAAATAGAGTATCCCCGCCGACAGCAGTCCACGCCATACCCGTCACAACGCCTACCTTAAGCGAGCCGTCAACCTTGTCATAGCTTGCCTTTCTCTTTCCGAGATACGAAGTGAGATTTGCCGGAGTAATTCTAAACTTTGAGTCTCTCTTTTTTCTGCCTTCCGCTATCTTTCTTGCGGATTTTCTGCAAATATTTCCGATTTGGCGCTCAAGATTTCTGACTCCTGCTTCTCTTGTATAATAATTTATAATATCCCTTACAGCCTGCTCGGAAATGCTCATCTGACCTTCGCTCAGACCGTTTTCCTTAGTTTGCTTTTTCACAAGATGTCTCTGCGCAATCTTTACCTTTTCTTCTTCCGTATAACCTGAAAGCATTATCACTTCCATACGGTCAAGAAGAGGCCGCGGAATCGTATCTGTGGTATTTGCCGTAGTTATAAATAATACCTTTGATAAATCAAAAGGAATATCAAGATAATGGTCCTTGAAGTCTTTGTTCTGCTCCGGATCAAGAACCTCAAGAAGTGCCGAAGCGGGATCGCCCCTATAATCAGATGCCACCTTATCAATCTCATCGAGAAGGAAGAGTGGATTGTTTACACCTGCGTCTTTGATTGACGAAATGATTCTTCCCGGAATAGCGCCTACATAGGTTCTTCTGTGACCTCTGATCTCGGCTTCATCATGAACTCCGCCAAGAGACATTCTCACAAATTCTCTGCCGATAGATCTGGCAATAGATCTTCCAATCGATGTCTTGCCTACTCCCGGAGGACCTACAAGGCATATGATCGGTCCCTTATAATCATCCGACAGGCTTCTGACAGCAAGATATTCGAGAATTCTGTCTTTGACAGATTCGAGTCCGTAATGATCTTCATCTAGAATTTTCTTTGTATGCTTTAAATCTATAAAATCTTCAGTCGCATTGTTCCATGGAAGCTCAAGTACATATTCTATATATGTTCTGAGAACGGCGGCGTCTGCCGACGCAGCCTGAATCTTAAGCATTCTCTTGATTTCTTTTTCTATCTTATCATGAATCTTCTTGTCCAGATTCAAACTTTCAAGCTTTTCCAGCCACTCCTCGACTTCATCATCTATAGATTCATCCTGTCCAAGCTCTTTTTGAATCGTCTTTATCTGTTCTCTGAGATAATATTCTTTTTGATTTTCATTTATGCTATTTTTGACTTTCTCAGCTATGTCTTTTTGGATTCCGAGAATTTCATTTTCTCTCTGAAGGAATGTACAAACCTTTTCAAGCCTTGCTTCAACATTTGCAGTCTCCAGAACTTCCTGCTTTTCAGAAACCTTTATGTTCAGATTTGAGGCAATAATGTCTGCTATCTGACTTGGACTCGGCATGCTTTCTATGCCGGCAATAATGTCCTTGTTCATCTTTGGCTGTACTTCCGCATACATCGCAAAAAGATCGATAGCCGCTCTTCGCAATGCTTCAAGGCGCAGATGATTTTCGGTCCCTGTATCGGGAACTTCCTCCACCGATGCCTTAAAGAAAGGACTCTCCTGCGATATCTCCAGAATTCTGCCTCTTGTAAGACCCTCTACAAGAACTCTTATGGCATTTCCCGGAAGCCGCAGCATCTGTTTTACTCTTGCAATAGTTCCGAATTTGTAGAAGTCATCTGCTGACGGCAAATCTGTCTCTACGCTTATCTGAGTGGAAAGAAATACCATTTGGTCAGTCATCATGGCATATTCGAGTGCGTTTACCGACTTCTCCCTGCCTACATCAAAATGAATAACCATAGCAGGATATACTGTAATGCCCCTTAGCGGAATCACAGGTATCTCGTCATGTTCCGGACTGTCTAAATGAACTAAGTCTCCAATCATACGATCGTCCTGTTCTTTTGCAGCAACATCTGTACTCTGTGCTGCCGCAGCCTCCTCATCTCCGGTAACTGCTTCACCTTCCGTAACTGCTTCACTTTCCGTAACTGCCTCACTTTCTGCAATTACGTCAGCCTCTGTATTTTCTTCTGTCTTATTTTCTTCAAATTCATTATTTTCGTGAAAAAGGTCCAATATATCATTTTCTTTCTTATCTGACATATTTCTCACCTCCTCTTAACATATAACATATCTCCATACTTCAGCCCGAGAAGTACTCACTCTGCCGGCAGACACCAAACAGTTATCCGTCCTGTAATCACAAGCTCACAGGAAGCTTGTGCGGCTGTCGAAAAATCTGCCCACTGACAGATCTGCCCACTGAAAGATCTGTCTACCGAAAGACTGTCTACTGAAAGCATATGCCTACTGAAAGCATATGCCTACTGAAAGCATATGCCTACTGAAAGCATATGTCTAATCTTCCGAAAGCTCACTTCCACTCACTTCATCCCTGATAAGTGTCGGGGGAGCCGTCCCGTCAACAGTGTCCTTTGTGATGATACACTTGGTCACTTCCTCATCAGACGGTATCTCAAACATAACATCTGTAAGAATCTCTTCCATAATGCTTCTGAGACCTCTTGCACCTGTCTTTCTTTCGATTGCCTTCTCAGCAATCCTTCTCATAGCATCTTCTTCAATTTCAAATTCTACATCATCCATTGCAAAGAGCTTCTTATATTGCTTGAGGAGTGCGTTTTTCGGTTCCTTTATAATACGTATAAGAGCATCTATATCAAGCTCCTCGAGCGTCACTGTCACAGGAAGTCTTCCTATGAATTCCGGTATAAGACCGAACTTAAGCAAATCCTCAGGCTGCACTTTCTTCAAAATTTCTTTTTTGTCTACCGGTTCAGAGTTCATCTCGGAATTAAATCCTATAACCTTTTGGCCTATTCTTCTGCCGATAACCTGAGCCATCCCATCAAAAGCTCCGCCGCAGATAAATAAAATATTTGTCGTGTCTATCTGAATGAATTCCTGATTCGGATGCTTTCTTCCACCCTGTGGCGGAACATTTGCAACGGTACCTTCAAGTATCTTTAAAAGTGCCTGCTGTACTCCTTCACCGCTTACATCTCTTGTAATAGAGACATTTTCTGACTTTCTTGCAATCTTGTCGATTTCATCAACATATATAATGCCCTTCTGGGCTTTTTCAACATCAAAATCTGCCGCCTGGATAAGCTTGAGCAAGATATTTTCAACATCCTCACCGACATATCCCGCTTCAGTCAGAGCCGTGGCATCCGAGATTGCAAAAGGTACGTCAAGAATCCTTGCCAATGTCTGTGCAAGCAATGTCTTTCCTGAACCCGTAGGTCCGATCATAAGAATATTGCTTTTCTGAATTTCAGTATCATCGTCTGTTTTGTTTTTGTTTAGAATTCTCTTGTAGTGATTATATACTGCTACCGCAAGACTTTTCTTTGCATCATCCTGGCCTATTACATACTGAGAAAGTTTCTCAGCTATTTCCTTAGGCTTTGGAAGTTCTTCCCAATTTATATCTTCACTTTGGATATCAGCTTCAAGTTCTTCCTTTAAAATATCCTGACAAATTGAAATACAGTCGTCACATATATATACTCCCGGACCCGCAATCAGTCTGCGAACCTGGTCCTGCGGCTTTCCGCAGAAAGAACACTTTAGCTGATTTGATTCATCAAATTTTGCCATTTGGACTCCTTTTCGAATGAGTATAGTTTCCTATTTTAATGCTTAAGCTTCGATACTCAAGCTTCGCTGCTTAAGATTTGATACTCAAGCTTAATGATCAAGCTTAATACTCAAACAAAATTTTCTATCTTGAAGTTATTATCTTATCAATCAGACCGTATGATACCGCTTCCTCAGCAGTCATAAAGTTGTCGCGGTCTGTATCTCTTTCTATTTTTCTCAGCTGCTGCCCTGTATTGGCTGCAAGTATTTTGTTCAGTTTATTTTTTGTCTTTATGATATTATCCGCATGAATCTTAATGTCAGATGCCTGACCGCGCATGCCTCCGAGAGGCTGGTGAATCATAATTTCGGCATTCGGAAGAGCAAATCTCTTTCCCTTCGCACCGGATGAAAGCAAGAATGCACCCATGCTGGCCGCCATGCCTACACAGATAGTAGATACATCCGGTTTGATATACTGCATAGTGTCATAAATGGCGAGTCCCGCTGTAACTGACCCTCCCGGGCTATTTATATATAAGCATATATCGGCATCAGCGTCTTCCGACTCAAGGAAAAGAAGCTGTGCCACAATGAGCCCTGCCGTATGGTCGTCAACCTCATCACCCAAAAAGATAATTCTATCCTTCAAAAGCCTGGAATATATGTCAAATGCACGTTCTCCATTAGCTGTTTTTTCTATTACCGTAGGTACGAATGTCATTTTTTCACCCCTTATAAAACCGAATAGGATCCATACGAGACAGATCCTATTCTTCAGCTCTATATATGAAGAATTTAAAATCGTCGATTGAAACCGGTCGATTTAAAATCCCTCTATAATAAACACAGATTATCTATATCTCGTAACTCATACTTTGTACAGCTGTCAAAGTAATAATTACTCTTCTGTGCTTTCTGCTTCTTCTTCAGCAGGTTCTGAAGCTTCCGGCTCATCCTCACCGGCAGGTGCTGGTTCCTTTGGCTCTACCTCAACGATATCTGCCTTCTGTACGAGGAATTCCAGTGCCTTTCTGCCGGCAAGCTCCTTCTTTACATATTTGATGTCATCGCCTATAATCTCTGTCATCTTTTCAGGAGTCACTCCGTAAGTAACAGACATCTTCGCAATCTCATCCTTGACATCTTCTTCGGTAGGCTCAAGTCCTTCCTTCTTTGCGATAGCTTCCACGATAAGACGAGTCTTAACCTTCTTCTCGGCTTCGCCTCTTACCTGTTCTCTGAAACCTTCTGTATCAGTATGTGTAGCTTCGAGATAGCTATCGAGAGTCATGCCGTTGTAACCAAGCTGCTGGTCAAATGTTCTGAGAAGCTCATCTATCTGATGCTCGATCATGCATTCAGGAATATCTATAACAGTTTCGTCATAAATCTTGCCGATAATTTCATTCTGGGCTCTGTTTTCGTTCTGCTGTCTCTTATTCTTTTGGATATTTTCTCTGATTTCTTCCTTCCACTCCTCGAGAGTGTCGTGCTCGCTGCATTCCTTAGCGAGATCGTCATCGATTTCCGGAAGTTCTTCCTCAAGGACCTCGTGAATCTTGCAATCGAACTTAACGAGCTCTCCGGCAAGCTTTTCTGTAGGATAATCGATTGGGAATGTAACTTCGATAGTTTTTTCGTCGTCAGCCTTTACACCTAAAAGCTGCTCTTCGAAGCCCGGAATAAATTCCCTTGAACCGATCTTGAGCTTGTGACCTTCTGCCGAACCGCCTTCAAAAGCAATACCGTCCATGTCATAGCCCTTATAGTCAAGTACTACTGTATCCCCTTCTTCTGCAGCCTTGTCAGCGTGAAGAAGTCTTGCATTTCTTCTTGCATAACTTCTGAGCTGAGTGTCCATATCATCATCAGTAACTTCAGGAATAGGAACCTCTACATGAACACCTGTATAATTTTCTACCTCAACTTCAGGCTCTGTAATGAACTTGATGTTGAAAGTAAAGCCCTTACCTGATTCAATTTCCTGATCTGTCAGGTCAATCTGAGGATGATCGACAGGTTCATATCCGATTTCTTCGAGTGCGTCCGAATAGTTGGCATTGAATACTTCATTTATGGCATCTTCATAGAATATGCCGCTGCCGTACTGTGCTTCAATAAGCTTTCTCGGTGCCTTGCCTTTTCTGAATCCGTTTACTCTGAAGAGATGTTTCTGTTCCTTATAGCACTTATTAATTGCCTGTTCGAACTCTTCTGCCGTAATCTCCATCGTCATGCTGACAGTGTTGATATCTTTGTTTATGAAATTTGCTTTCATCTTTGTTTTTTCCTCCCGCAATTTTTTTCATACCACCGTAAATTATACAATTTTTTCCCCGAATTGTAAAGTATACTTTTTCCGTCCGGATATTGTAATGTGAACTGCTCCGACTAACAGAAGCCATGATTTATCTCTCAGAGTAAATAGGCAATTATATTCTTATGCCTTCTTATGCCTTTTTATGCCTTCTTTTGCCTTCTTGCTTATGCATTCTTGCCTTCTAAAAGCAAAAGTCCTCTGTAATATTTAGACTTAAGCCCAGGCTCAAGCCCGAATTCTGCGCATAAAGTATCTCCTATATGCTTCACGTCTTCTATGCTTCCCGAAAAAAGTTCCAGCTCAAGCTCGTGTATCTTGCAAGTCCCTGCATCAGTAACAGTCTCACCCTTGTCGAGTGCGGCCTCACATATAGTGCTTCCTGTGTCAATCCTTACAGTTTGTCTTATAAAAGAATTCTCCATAATTCTTGACAGCTGCCGGCTACCTACAAGCTTTATAAGTTCATTTCCCTTCTCACTCTCGGCAAATATATCGAGTGTCGGATGAACCAGGTCCGGCTCACCACAAAGCTTTATACTCAATTCTTCTCTTTCATGAAGAGCCTCTTCGCTCTTGCCCCCCCACTTGAGAGTGGCAACATACCTTCTTCCTTCTTTTCTTATGCGGAATGCTGCCTCTACTTCTTGCAGAAGACCGTCCTCAGTATCATAATAAATCGCCTGCATCTCAGTTTTTTCAAATGAGTCCAGTTCTCCAAATCTGCTGAAATTTTCTTCTGTCCACATAGCTTCCTGTGCAGCGTCATCAGGAATCAGATACTTAAATTCGATTTCCATATAATCTCCAAATCTGTCTCCGGCACACCTGTAAACCGGTCAGCGCAAATAAACTTTGCTCCCGGCTTTGTGCTTCGTATGACTTTCGAACAATATAATGAATCTTGAAAAATCCTACAATTTCCGACAATTTTATCACATCATTGTTTTTTTTACAAGTCTATTGTGTATATAGCCTTATTCTATGCGGTTTATGCGGTTTATAGGCGGTGCGAAGTCTCCGGCAGGTCCGTTGGTTGTATTATATCATGCATCGTTCTTTCAAACAAGTGTTCTTTTTATTGTAATTTTATTTTAATCTTATGTTCTTTTTATTTTTAATCCTGCAAAGTCACTCTCACTTTGCGTGCCTCCATCTCTCTGTCAATTGCAAATTTAAAGCTGATTTGAGGATATTTTTCCACAAAATATATTTTGTTTGACTTTTTCACTCCGACCATTGTCGAAAATGTTTCCGGAGAAGAAAAAATCGTAACCTTTGTTTTTTTCGTACCGGCGCCGTCTCCGCAAACTGTACCTTCACCGGCGCCGTCTCCGCAAACTGTACCTTCACAGGCGCCGCCCTTAAATCCCATCATCCCAAGCTCTTTTTCAATATCGCACCTGAGCATATACGCTTCCGCAAGCTGTCTGAATGCCGGATGATACGTTCCGGCGCCGACGGAGCCTTCTTCATTATTTATATTGTCGCTGCTCTTTAGCCCGACACGAAGGACCTCAATGCCTGCAGCATAAAATTCTCTAAGCATGTCACTGACGGTCTTTACAGCCTCTTTCTCTTCAAGAGGCTTGTATTTTCCCATTTCATACATTCTGTATAATGCCGTATTCTTCAGCACGACAGTCGGATATATTCTGACCATCTCAGGTCCGATTTTCAATGTCTCTCTTACCGACTCCATACACTTTTTATGTGAATCCCCCGGAAGCCCGACCATCAGCTGTATGCCGAGCCTTATGCCGCGTGCCTTTATTTTTTCGCAGCTCTCATATACTATTTCCCGGCTGTGACCTCTGTTCGAAAGCCTCAGCACATCGCTGTCAAAGGACTGAACTCCAAGCTCCACAACATCGGTGCCGTATTTTACGAGCTGGTCGAGAATCTCATCATTAATATAATCCGGTCTGGTCGACATATGTATCGCATTCACAAGTCCCCTATCTTTATATTCCTTGGCAATCTGCAGATACATAGCCTGCTCTTCCAGTGGAATACCCGTAAAACTGCCTCCGAAAAATGCAATCTCAATCTCCTTGACATTCGGATTTGTTGTGAGTGTAGACAGATACTGCTCAATGATGCGAATTGTTTCTTCCTTGTCCGGCGCACAGTCTCTGGCAGTAATGGCTTTCTGATCGCAAAATACGCAGGCATGCGGGCAACCGTAATGAGGAACGAATATAGGTATTATTGCATGAGTCTTCATAAATCAAATCCTTTCGGCGGTCAATGCGCCACTCGGCATCAAAGCCCTTCCGGCAATGCCTTGCGCAGCCCGTACATCACGGCAGATAAATAATCGAACCGATGTCGGTCAATTCGTAATCTTCAAAATAACGGACTTCCTTGCCATGTGCTGTTATGAATTCAATTATCTTTTTATGGTCAGGATGAGCCAAAAGATTTCCATTAAAATATATAATGGAATCCACATCTCCCGATGCACCCCCGATAAAGCCGTAATCAAAGCCTTCAAGGGCAACATGTCCCTTTTCGATTTCAAGAATATCAATCCGTCCCAAAGCCTGCCGGTCTGAATCACCTCGACTGAGATCATTTCGACCGTGATCGTCTCGACCGTGATCGTCTCGACCGTGATCATCTTTACTTTCCGCACAAAGCTTTTCATTATATGCACGGCACGAACGCACTATCGACGCATCCGCCGTAATAATGGCATTGTCCGCGGCAACTACACAAGAGCACTTCGTATATCCCTGTTTTACATTGATAATCTCAAGCTTGGCATTTCTCGCATAACTGAGAAGCGCCGCTGACGTATATTTGATATTGTGAATAAAAAATTTGTCTGTTGACACGGCATTATATGCCACATCATAAGGATATTCACGGCCTATTTGACTTGCTTCATATATTACATGACCGCTTTGACCTATTTTATTTATACCGCAGCCTCTGAGGGATTCTACGCGCGCCGACTTCAAATCAGGCTCCTCTCCGCAAGCCGACTTCAAATCAGGCTCCGTCCTTGAAGCTTCATCCACAATCAAGGTATCCTTTATTCTGCACATATAAATGTCGGGATGTGCCGAAATGGCTTCATATACCGCATCCGTCGATTTCACCCTGAATATAGTATGTCCCGTCTTCTCCAATTCGCAAATAAGCGGCTCCCCCGCATTTTCCGAAATAAAAATTTTCCCCAATACTATTTTCTCCCTGCCGTCTGCGTTCTTTACATCTGCTGTGACATACTTACACGTTGTGTCCACAACACTCATCGCAATATATTCTGCCTAATTTTTGATATCAATGATATTTACTTCAGGAGGCGACATAAATCGCATATTTATTTTCGACATTCCGAGACCTCCGGAAACGTAAAGCTCAAGCGGGTCGCTGTTGTCAACTCCGTCTAAGCCGGATGCATCAAGAGATCCGGTATCAAATCCTGTCTCGCCCTTTTCTCCGGAGCTGCTGTCAACGATAACCTGGTTCAATTCCTTGTCATATACGAGTGAGAATGCGCCCTTCACATATTTTTTTCCGTATGTGGGAAGCACCAGACGATCGAAAATCCTGAGATTTATCTGTCTGCCGTGTGTATGCCCGGAAAGTATTAAATTAATATTATAATTGATCATTTTGTCGGCCACGTCCGGTTCATGGCAAAGAACTATATTGTAATCGTCGTCATCAAGGCTCTTAGCCGAAGTCACGTCTCCGTATCCTATAAGCATGTCATCTATGCCGTGAATCACTATATTGCTGTCATCAACAGACACAGATTCATTGACAAGAGTCTTAAAGCCGCCATCCTCCATAATTTTCTCATATTCAAATTGCATATCTCCGCCGTAGTCATGATTTCCATAAACCGCATATTTGCCGTACGGGGCTTTAAGAGCAGCGAGCAGCTCTGATATTTCGCCGGTGTCACCTTTATACTCACTCAGGTTGTCCACAAGGTCGCCCAGAAACAGAATCATGTCCGGTTTTGCATTATTTATCGCATCGGCAGCTTTCTTAAAATCTTTCACCGTATAATAATCCGAAAAATGCGTATCAGCAAAAATCGCCAGCCTGAGGCAATCGTTATTTTCGCCAAATTCAAGTGTGTCAGATTTATAATCCTGCTCCTTTGTCACAAGTCTTCTCGGCTCAACAAATCTCGCATATACCAGCGCAGCACAGACAACAGCTATAATAAAGGCCAAAATTGCACACACAATCTTGACCTTTCTCTTGCGCAAATTATAACCGATCTCATCACTTGCCGAGTCATATCTGGGATTTCTGTATGCCATCTCTCATTCTTCTTTCCGTTCTCAATATTGTCCCACCATGCTTTCACAAATTTTTGCGCACATTGCAATATGCACACTGTGTTTTGGCTTTGATGCTCACGTTGCGTCACCCGCACGCATTGTTGTGTACACATTGCATCATTCGTGCGCATTGCGGTGTGCATGTTGCGTCACCCGCACGCATTGTTGTGTACACATTGCATCATTCGTGTGCGTTACAATATACACATTGCATCATTCGTGTGCATTGCTGTGTTCACATTGCATATTCATATCTTACTCTTCGTTTATTTTTTTCATCAGTGAAAGGAGATCTTCAGGCTTTCTTAGTATATAATCCGGTATGTAATCGTCCTTTGCTTCACCCGAAGGAATCGCTGCGCTCCAGTCCACCAGGACCGAAACAGTGCCGGCATTTTTTGCGCAGAGTATATCCATTTTGGTATCTCCGACCATGACCGCCTGCCCCGGATCTGCTCCCATATTTTCAAGAGTTATGAGAATAGGCTCCGGGTCCGGCTTGTGCTTCGTGACATCGTCTCCCGTCAGGATATACTCAAAGAAGTCACCGATACCAAAGCTTTTGATGGCATCATGTGCCGAAAGACTGAGCCTCGACGTAACGATCGCCATGCGGTATCCCGCATCCTTTGCAGCAGCAAGCATATCATAAACTCCCGGAAATAATTCTATCTCCTCGTCCATATGTTCTTTCTGATAACTTCTGTAAATGTCTACATTTCTGAGGACATCTTCATCATTGCCTCCGAAAAATTTGCGCATAGTTTCCTTTAGCGGTTCACCAAAAGTCGCCAAAATTTCCTTGGCATCTCCTTCATGACCGAGAATCGTGCGAAATGTATGCTGCCATGAACGAAGAATAATCCCGTTTGAATCCATAACAGTTCCGTCCAGATCAAATAATATCACATCTTTTTTCATAATATCAATCCTCCTCGATATCACCGTATCGGAGCTTGTATACCTGTATTTTCTGCCACTATGCCGCCGTTTTCGCACTTGCATTTGCGCCATATTCAGCCGAGCCGCACTCTATGCACCGCTGCCTCCGCACCTATCAAAATTCCAATGACTTTGGTGTTCTTGGGAATGGTATGACATCGCGGATATTTGAAACGCCCGTCATATACATGACCATCCTGTCAAATCCAAGTCCAAATCCAGAGTGCTTCACACCGCCGAATCTTCTCAAATCAAGATACCACTCATATCCCTTTTCCTCAATACCAATCTCTGCCATTCTTTCCTTAAGGACATCAATTCTCTCCTCACGCTGGCTTCCTCCGACGATCTCGCCAATTCCCGGCGCAAGAAGATCAGCTGCGGCAACAGTCTTTCCGTCATCATTCATACGCATATAAAATGCTTTTATTTCTTTCGGATAATCTGTTACAAAAACCGGCTTCTTATACACTTCGTCAGCCAAATAACGCTCATGCTCGGTTTGAAGATCTACACCCCATTTTACCGGGTACGAGAATTTTTTGCCGGATTTCTGCAATATCTCAACCGCCTGAGTATAAGTAATTCTTGCAAAATCCGAGTCAACTATATTTTCGAGCCGTTCCTTAATCCCACTGCTCACAAAAGAATTCAGAAAATCAATCTCTTCACTTGCATTTTCAAGAACATATGCAACTATATATCTTATCATATCCTCAGCGAGATCCATATCATCATTTAAGTCTGAAAAGGCAAATTCAGGTTCAACCATCCAGAATTCCGAGGCATGACGTGCTGTATTTGAATTTTCAGCTCTAAAGGTAGGTCCAAAAGTATAAACCTTTCCAAATGCAAGAGCATATGCTTCGGCCTCAAGCTGCCCGCTTACAGTAAGCGATGCCCTTTTTCCGAAAAAATCATCCGCAAAACCCGCACCGTTCGACGGAATTGCAGACGATGAAGCTGCAGGCGACAGAGTCGTAACGGTAAACATTTCACCCGCACCCTCTGCGTCACTGCCGGTGATAATAGGAGTGTGGACGTATACGAATCCTCTTTCCCTGAAAAAGTTATGGATTGCATAAGCCGTCAGGGATCTCACCCTAAAAACAGCGGAAAACATATTTGTTCTTGGTCTAAGATGCGCTATTTCCCTGAGAAATTCCACACTGTGTCTCTTTTTTTGCAAAGGATATGAAGCATCGGACAAAGCTTCCACGACAATATTTTCCGCTTGAATTTCAAATGGCTGAGCCGCATCCGGGGTAAGCCTAAGGTTTCCCGACACGCTTACGGCACTTCCCGTAAGAAGCTTCGAAATCTCGTCAAAATTGTTCAGATATTTTTCCTCATAAACGACCTGAACAGACTTAAAATATGTTCCGTCATTTATCTCAAGAAAACCAAATGCCTTTGAATTTCTGTTTGTCCTCACCCATCCGTGAATCTTTACGAAAATATCATCATCCTTGCCGTGTTCAGACGATTCTCCATCCCCACAGCTTTCACTGCGTTCAGCTGATTTGCCGCATTGGATGCTTTCGCCGCGTTCAGCTGATTCGCCGCATTCGGTATGTTTGGCATTTTCGGTATTTCTTTTGAAAAACTCCCGATTTTCATCCAAATTATCATTATTTTTATATAAATCAAACAATCTTTTTATATCCATGAAAAACTCCTTATTTTACACGCAAGCCCGATAACTGCAAGCCCAATCCCCGCAAGCAGACACCCGAAAGCTCACTATCTGCAAGTTCATTATTCGTAAGCATGATATCTGTATGCTCGCATCTGCAGGCCCAAAACCCGCAAGCCGACACCCGAAAGCTCACTATCTGCAAGTTCATTATTCATAAGCACAATATCTGTATGGCCGCATCTGCAGGACCGATCTCCGCAAGCCCTGCATTTGCAAACTTTAAGCCTGCAAGCTTTGCGTCGAACGCAAATATGCAAACCTCTGCATGCACAAAAGCACCCCGTGCGTACCTCATAAGCCTTCCGTTCCGCCGTAATCGCAATAATGCAATAGTGATTACGCAAAACCGAGCTTTCAATGATGCATAGGATGCTTTTCATACTGCCCGATTGGCAGCAGATATGTCGATTGTAATAAAATTTCGGACTTCTTAAGCTTCTGTCTCTTCTTCAGCAGCAGCCTCTTCTGAGTCTTTCGCCTCCGCAGCAGCAGGCTCTTCCGTAACAGCCTCTTCAGCAGGATCTTCCTTCTTAGAGAGCTTCTTTATCTTCTTCTTCTTCTTCTCTTCCTCAGCCGGCTCTTCAACGACAGGAGCTGCAGCCTTTTCAGACTTTTTAGTGACCTCGCTTACGGCCCACTTCTTAAATTCCATCTTTGTCTTATCGCTTCCGCAATAAATAACGATAGTATCATCCTTTACAGCGAGAATCTTGCCTACAATACCGCCGATAGTAACGATTTCGTCTCCCGGCTGCAAGCTGCTTCTCATATCCTGAACCTGCTTGTCCTTCTTCTTCTGTGGTCTTATAAGAAGAAAATAAAATACCAAAATAATAAGTATCAGTGGTAAAAATGATGCGAGACTTTGTGACATGTCTTTTCCTCCTCAAAAAATATAACGTAGCGCCAGATGACCCCCACTTCTGAAAGCGGCAGGTTTCATTCTCGAGTTTCAGTGTGGGTCATAATCCTCCGCTAAAATTCGAGCGGAGCTGCGCCCCCGCTGGCACTGTTTTAAACGTGTACACTACACTCTGATCCTGTGATTGCCAGAGGTCATCGTATAGCTGCTTTTAGCCCTTATATCACATATATAATAATGGTGCCGGCGATCGGGGTCGAACCGATACGGTGTTGCCACCACGGGATTTTGAGTCCCGCACGTCTGCCAATTCCATCACGCCGGCACATTTACTTGTTTATTCTAACATAACGCACTGTAAAAAACAACACAAAGTTTTTAATATATAAATTTTCGCCTGTAAAATCTGCATAAAATTTACCTGAAAATTTACCTGAAATTTTACATGCATTCTTGCCTGAAATTCCGACCGCAAAATCATGTCCAAAGCCTCTGGCCAGTCATATGAGGGAATCCGACGTCATATGGGGCAAATCCGACGTCATATGGGGCAAATCCGACGTCATATGGGG
>CAVCIY010000047.1:0-30429 GCA_963602445.1 Lachnospiraceae bacterium
TATCATAAGCGGAGACGCAGCGTCAGGATTCACGTATACGTTTGAAGCAGCAAAAGAGCCGGTAACAGCAACATTCAAGGGTGATTGTGTATACGGAGTAAGGTATTTGATAATAGACGATGCCGATGAAACTGAAATATCTGCAAATGAAGACAATACATATACATTGACGCCGGGTGTAAAGTATGCGTATGGATTTTATGCAGATAAAGATAAGAAATCGCTAGGTACTTTGGCATTTACCTGCGAAGAAGAATCAGGCACGTATATCATAAGCGGAGACGCAGCGTCAGGATTCACGTATACGTTTGAAGCAGCAAAAACATCCGGAAAGAAATACATGCTGACGACGGATACAGAAGAATCAACTTACGGAAAAGTATCATTTGTAAGTTCATCAGTAAAGAGCGGGAAAAAAGCTACAGTCACTATATCGCTTGGCAACGGATATGCTGTCGAGTCATGCACTGCATTCAAGACAGGTGATCCTGAGACAAAGGTTGAAATGACAAAGGACAGCACTTCAACATCGACACAGGAAAAGTATACCTTTACGATGCCTGCATATGACGTGACAGTAAATGCGACATTTAAGAAGCAGGAATATGCTATTACATTCGCAGATAATATTTTGAACGGAACATTGGAGACATCCGGAAAAGTCGCAGAGGACGGAACAGTGACTGCTGCTTTTGGAGATACTGTGACGATAACTGCAAAGCCTGACGCGGGTTTTTCGTTATTTGATGTAAAAGCATACATGACGGGTGCAGCAAAGTATGCATCTGTAGAAAAATCTGCGGATGACAAAAACGTCTTTACATTCACTATGCCGTCAAACGCCGTAAAACTTGAAGCCACATTTGGCGTGGCATCAAGCGATGCTGAGTCAGATACATCGGCAGCAGTTGTCAAGGGCGGAAGTGAGATAACATCAGGCGGCACATATACTATAGAAGCAGGTGCGACAGGCGTCATTACTGTAAAGACGTCAGATCCTGTTATACTTCAGGGAAATGGTGTTTCATCTGCCGACAAGTATACTTCACTGTCAATAGACTGTACATCACAGGCTTCGGATATTACATTAAGAAATGTATATATAAGCAATCCTGTATCAGGAAAGAATGTTATAGATTTCAATAACGGACAGAAAAATTCTCTCAAGATAGAAGGCACAAATATCCTTGACCTTGACACAAATGCGGCAGGATATGCCTGCATACACGTACCTACAGGATCAACGCTTGAAATGGACGGCCCGGGAGTTCTGTATCTCTATAAGAGAGAGCAGGGTGCCGGAATAGGCGGAGACTGCGTAAATGAAGGCGGTGAGTCCAACGGAACGCTTTACTTTGGCAAAAATGAGCCGCTTACATTGTTCTCGAAGGGTACAAAACAGGGCGCAACTATAGGTAATGGTGCTAACTGCAGTGATAAGCCTGGAGACATATACTTCTACAGCGGCGAATATAGCATGATCGCCAATTCAAGAGGAGCTATTATTGGCGGGTCTGCCGGCAAGGAAAGTGAAAGCGGCGGAAATGTATATATTTACGGCGGAGTATTTAACTTTAATGTTGACTTCTCCGGTGCTGCGATAGGAAGCGGCGGCTATGAAGGAGGAAATGACAAAGCCGGCGGTAATGTATACATAAGCGGCGGCTCAATCCGTACATACATCGATGCCAATGCGGTAGGCGCAGAGGTATGGGCTGACATGGGAGTGACAGAGGCAGGAGTCAATGACATTGCCATAACAGCTAAGAAGTATTGCGGTGACAGCGACACAGAAGCACACCTGCTGGTATTTGATACAAGCATGCTTAATAAATCTGCAGATACTTATACTGTGGAAGCTGACGGAGAAACCATATATAAAGGCGGACTTCACAATTACGGATATATAAATGAAAGCTATGGAAAATCAGATCAGATTCAGGTTCAATATACTGTAGACAACTGGAAATACATAGATGACAGCAATTTATATCTGTATCTTCCTGCCAAGAATCAGACGCTTAAAGTCAACGATGAGACCTTCGATGTGAAATGGAATGCAGAAAGCAGCACATTTACAGTTAAAAAAGTAAAGTTGGCCGGCGGAAGCACAGTAAATAAGATTAATTCATCAAATGATGAAGATACTGAAGTTCAAAAACCTGTGGTTATTGTCGGCAACGGCGGAAAGGTTACACTTTCAGAGGACGGAACGTCAGCAACTATTACGCCTGACAGCGGTTATGCGGTTAAGAGCGTACTGTTAAACGGCAAAGATAAGGGTGTGGTTACATCACTTAAAGGACTTAAGACAGGCGATACGGTGGCAGTTACATTTGAAGCTGCTTCTGAGAAGACAAACAGATTTGTCGATGTAAATGAGTCTGACTGGTTCTACAGTGTTGTAAACAGCGCTGCCGAAAACGGTTTGATGACCGGCACGAGTGAAAACACATTCTCGCCAAAGAGTTATACTACGAGAGGAATGCTTATGACTATCCTCGCCAGAAAGGCAGGAGTAGATACTGCACAAAGTTCCCCTTGGTATCAGAAGGGTCTTGACTGGGCGAAGGAAAAAGGTGTATCAGACGGAACAAATCCTGAAGGATATATCACGAGACAGCAGCTTGCAGTTATGCTTTACAGAGCAGCAGGTTCTCCGGAGGTTACAGGAAATCTCGATGCTTTCACAGACAAGGCTGAAGTAAGCGAATATGCTGAAAACGCACTCATCTGGGCAGTCGACAACGGCATCATGAACGGCAAGGGAAAAGGCATTCTTGATCCGACAAGCAACGCAACCAGAGCAGAGATGGCAGCAATGATCATGAGATACTGCGAGAAATAAAAATCAATAATTAAAAACGGACGGCGCACGCAATCCATGCGGCGCAAGACAACGCAGCCGGGCACTCTTCTTAAGAAGAGTGCCCGGTTTTGCACATTTTTGCCCGCCTTTGCTCTTGTGTGTCCGGCGTGCACCAAAAGTTAAAATTTTTAGGGACTTTTGGATACTCAAAATTGACTCAACTGTTTGCATATAATATAATTAAAAGGAAAATGCCTGCTGCCTGTGTCAGCAAATCCGATGGCAGTCGGGCAAGCATGACGAGCCGACTAAACAGAGGCAGCTTCGGCAGTTTCGTGCAAACAAACCAAGCACGGAAGAAAATGAAATTAAAATATTGCATTGTGTAAATCAAAGACAGTTAATGAAGCGGTCGATATGGTTTATTTAAAAGAAGTTGAGATTATTATTTAAAAAGGGAAAGGTATGCTTACAGGAAAACAAAGAAGTTTTTTAAAAAAGATTGCCCACAGTCTTGAACCGGTTGTTTATCTGGGGAAGGCAGGGCTTACTGAAAATGTTATCAAGGAAATGGATGATTATCTGAACGCTCATGAGATCATGAAGGTGAAGCTGCAGGAAGGCTGCCTGTATGATGCGAAGGAAGCCGCAAATGCTTCGGCAAAGGTTCTCGGTGCGGAATTTGTCCAAGCCATAGGCAGAAAATTTACGCTTTACAGACCGTCAGAGCAAATGCTGATTGTCGTGCCGGATCGGAACAAGCGTTGATTGTCGTGCCGGATCAGGGCAAATGTAAAAAATTAAAGTAAAATAAAGGAGATTAAAGTATAGAAGGCAGGAAACGGGAAAATGATTTTTATGAAAAGAAAGTTCGAAAAAACATGCAAAATGATTATGCACAAAGTGATTGCTGCTTCACTTGCATGCATTATGATAATTACCGCATCTGTAGGAGCTGTGGCAGCTGACATAAGCGATTTTAGCGACGCTCAGGGACATTGGGCATATGATGTTTTGACAAGAGCGGTAGATGACGGCATTTTGAACGGAAGCGGCGGAAAGCTAAGCCCAAACGGCACACTTACCGGTGCGCAGATGGCTGTTGTTCTTGTGAGACAGACAGACTCGCAAAGATATGACAGCGCATATCCCGGAACCTCTCAGGGAGACTGGTATTATATGGCATGCGCAATTGCAAAATATGCCGGAATCCTTCCGGAAGACGGCAGTGTGCCTGTAGACGGAGCGGTTACAAGAGCGCAGGTATTTGCAGCTTTTGCGGAAGCATTTGACCTGCCTGAGTATAACGGAGCGGAAGACAAGAAAACGTATGAACCAATTTCGGACAAATCTGAAGAAACCGAAGAAACAGATGTAAAAAAAGACGAAAATCAGGATTCGGAAAATCAGGATTCAGACAATGCAAACTCAGATAAAAATACAGTAAACCAGGCAGACGGAGAAAGTTCGGAAAATACAGTTTCGCAGACGACAGATCAGGGCGAAAATTCGACAGATTCAGAACAGAGCGAGAAGCAGACATCAAATTCAGACGAGAAACAAGCATCAGATTCAGACAAACAGGCAACAGCGTCGGATACGGACGAAAAACAGGTCGCAGATTCGGACGAAAAGCAGGCATCGGATACGGACGAGAACCAATCATCAGACAAGGGCGAGACAAATACGAAGCTTGAGAAAAATACTAAATATCCGATTCTCGACCAATTTTATGATTCAAACTGCATGACGACAACGGAGATGGAAGCGGCAGCAAAGCTTGTAAATGCCGGAGTCGTTACGGGCAATGACAAGGGTCTTATCAGAGCGGCATACAGCATTACAAGAGCAGAATTTGTGACGATGCTCTATCGCGCGGCAGCAGCGGCCGAGTCGTATGCGGCGGAAAAAGCAGAAAAGAAGGACAATACAACTTCAGACAAAAAGACAGATTCGTCTGACGTAAAAATAGTACTCAGTGCAGATGACGTAAAAATCAACGAACCTCTTAGTGTCAAAGCGACGATTAAGGTTTCGGGAAAGGACGTCTTGGCGAATCTTCAATGGTATTATGATGAAGAAGCCTTAAGCGACTATCGTGCAGAGAACAAGAATGTTGCGGGCGGCACAACCTCGGCTTTCAATAAAACGCTTCAATTTTCAAGATATATGTCGAGATCGCACAGAGTAGGATTTGGCATCGAATATACCGATTCGAAGGGCGACACCGTAAAGCTTTATAAGGAGAAAAATGTTGCGGTAGACAACTACAGCGACGCATATTATCAAAAATTGGAAGACGATGCTGCGGCTGAGGCCGCAAGAAAGGCCGCAGAAGCGGCAGCGGCGCAAAATCTCCTCACTGAAGTCTCATGCGTCTACAGAGGAAATTATACAAAAGCATATAACAAAGATTACACCACGCAGCTCAAGACAGATTTTGTGAACAGCAACGGATATTCCAGCAAGACAGATTATCTGATATGGATAAATCTCGGAACCCAGAAGGTAAACATTTTTGAGGGCAGTACGGGAAAATGGAAGCTGCTTAAGACATTCAGATGCGCAAGCGGAGCACCGTCGACGCCTACGCCTAAGGGAGTCACTTATATTACATACAAGCAGACAAATTGGACGACATCATCATACACATGCAGACCTATCGTAAGATTCTATCCTGGCACAGGATATGCATTCCATTCAATGCTTTATTATCCGAGATCTTCAGTGCTTAAGGACAGCGCAATGGGTTATCCTGCGTCGCACGGATGCATCCGTATGGAAGATGAAGGCATTTGGTATATTTACAATTATATGCCTGCAAAAACAACAGTTGTTGTTTACTAGAAACCAACTCCGCGGAAGCTCTGCGGGAATTCTTTGCGCATGCGCGGCGAGACGGTATATCTCTGTGCGTGTGCGAAAAAAAACGGTTCTGAGAAAATAATTTTCGTATTTTCTATTTTTGGAAGGAGAAGACACTTGGATATCAGAGAGTTTTTAAAGAAAAATATATTGCTTTTTGACGGCGCAATGGGAACATATTATGCCGATCTTTACAGGGATACAAAAATCACGTGCGAACAAGCTGTTTTCAAGACGCCTGACAAGATCAGACATATCCACGATGAATATGTAAAGGCGGGCTGCAGAGCAATCAAAACCGATACTTTTTCTGCCAATATTTTCAGCTGTGAGGGTGACGATAAGGCTCTCGAAAGTATTATCGTAATGGCTATGGCTGTAGCAAATGCCGCGGCCGGAGAAGACTGCTTTGTATTTGCGGATATCGGCCCTATAAGTGAAGAGTTCGAAGAAGGAGCTGCTGACGCATATATTCAGGTTGCCGATATGTTTATAAGGCACGGAGCAAAGAATTTCTTATTCGAGACATTCGACGATGCGGACTGTATAATCGATATTGCCGAATATATAAAGAAAAGAGTGCCTGATGCCTTTATCATTACTTCATTTGCGGTACAGCCTGACGGATATACACACACCGGATCTTATCTTAAGGATCTTCACAAAAAGGTTTTAAATTGTGATGCAATTGACGTCTTCGGCATGAATTGCGCTTCAGGCGTCACGCACATCCTTGAGCTCCTGAAAAAAGCAAAGCTGAGAGGCAAGATGCTTTCTGTGATGCCAAATGCTGGTTACCCGCGAGTAATCAGAAATCGTGTAGTTTACAATGGTGAATCGTCTTATTTTGCGAACAAGATCGCGGAGATCGCAAGGGAAGGAGTATCGATTATCGGCGGCTGCTGCGGGACTGCTCCGAAGTTTATTGGCGACGCTGCCGAAGTACTTGAAGAAATACCGGAAGAGGTAAGAGCAGCCGCGGTAAATGCCATGCTGCATCCCGAAGATGACGATGCCGCATCAAATCTAAAAAAAAAAGTTAATGTAAAGGTTTTTCAAAGCACACCTGACGGAAAAAATTTCATATGTTCAGAAGACAACGAAATTATGATGAAGCTTTTTTCCGGTGAGAGAATAATCGCAGTAGAGCTTGATTCGCCTAAGAGTGTTGACAGCAGCAAGTTTCTTGCCGGCGCGTCCGAAATAAGAGATGCGGGAGCTGACGCGATCACCCTTGCGGACTGCCCAAATGCCAGAGTGAGAATGGACTCAAGTCTTATGGCTTGCAAGCTCAAAAGAGAATACGGGATCAATGCCATTCCGCATATGACATGCCGGGACAGAAATATAAATGCGTCAAAAGCACTTCTTTTGGGTCTTTATTCGGAAGGCATCAGAAATGTTCTCGCCGTTACGGGAGATCCTATACCGACAGCGGAGCGTGACGAGGTCAAGAGCGTTTATCAGTTCAATTCAAGAAAGTTTGCTTCATACATAAGCTCACTAAATGAGACAGAATTCGAAAATCCGTTTACTGTTTGCGGAGCACTCAACGTAAATGTAAAAAAATTCAATCTCCAACTAGATATAGCAAAGCAGAAGATTGAAAACGGAATGTCAGTTTTCTTTACTCAGCCTGTTATGACCGAAGATGCACTGAACAACCTCAAGCTTGCTCGCGAGCACCTTGACGCCAAGATCCTCGGCGGCATCATTCCTGTAGTAAGCGAAAGAAATGCAATGTTTATGAATGCCGAGATAAGCGGCATTACGGTTGACGAAAAGATCGTCGAGATGTACAGAGACAAAACGAAAGAAGAATGTACGCGCCTTGCGGTAGATGTTTCTCTGATGCTCGCACAGCGCATATCTCCTTACGTCGACGGCTTTTATCTGATGACGCCGTTCTACAGAACAGATATTATGGTTGAACTTATCAGGAAAATAAGAGAGCTCAAGCTTTAAGACGCCGGACGGCAGACGACAGCGGCAGCCGCAGCAGACAGCCGGAAACAGGAGACAGCCGGCAGAAAACAGTCGGCGTGCGCCAGCTGGCATATGCCGGACGGCAGAAAGCAGGTGACAGGCGGTCTGCGGAATTTGCTTTGATGAAGTTGCAAGCGGGTGATTAGTAAAAAGGCGGCAATTGACTATAATAGCGGTATATATTATAATATTAGCGGTAAATGTTTGCGGAAATAATTGCGGGTTATGATGTAAATCACGTTGTAAACCGAGATTCAGGACGTGATACGGTTCCACGGTACGAATTATGACGCAAATTTCGGCAGGGTGCGTCTTGTACCCGCAGCGCAGGGAAATCATAAAGGAAACGGAGAAAAAGAAAATGAAAAAATTTTTATCGGTACTTCTCACTTTGACACTTTTACTTGCTGTATTTACAGGATGCGGCAAAGACAAAGCCGACAGCAGCTCTGAAGAGAGTGAACCCATCGAAGTTGACTATGTAATCGCCATAGATTCGGATTATGCGCCGTTTGAGTATACGAACGATAAAAATATGTTCACGGGAATCGACGTTGATATTCTGTCAGCGATCGCCCTTGACCAGGATTTTACATATCAGCTCGAGCAGAGCGATTTTTCAAGTGCGGTGGAATCTGTTGAGGAAGGTAAGACGGATGCGGTTATCGCAGCTATGAGTATTACCGATGAGCGCAAGTTAAAGTTTGATTTCACAGATTCTTATTATGATTCTTCAGTATGCGCTGCGACCTCGGCTGACAGTACGGCGACTTCACTTGCTGACATCAAGGGATCGGCTGTTGCGGTTAAGACAGGCACACAGGGTGCCGCATGGGCTGAGCAGATTGCGGAAGAATATTCATTTGAACTCAAATATTTTAAGACCTCAAATGAAATGTACGAGTCGGTAAAGGCGGGCGAGACAGCAGCATGCTTTGATGATTTCGCAGTCATAACTTACGGAGTCTCAAAGAACAACGGACTCAAGATTCTTCAAAAGGAAGATGGAGCTTATGATACGCCGCTTGCACTTGCGGTTTTGAAGGGCGAAAATGAAGAACTCATTGAAAAGTTCAACGAAGGGCTCAAAAATATCAAGGAAAGCGGACTTTATGACATGCTTATCGCAAAGCATGTAAATAGCGACGGCACGGCAGTTGCAAGTGAGGAAACGACAGATACTCAGGCAGTCACAGTGACGACGGACGATTCACAGGCGCAGACAGAGCAGGCAGAATAGACAGTCTCAAGTGATGATTCACAGGCGCAGGCAGAACAGACAAGCTAACCATCAAAATTAAATGAAAACCGGATGACCATACTTCATATGAGGTGTGGTCATTTTTTATCGTACAGTATATCATTTTTCGTTGTGAGGAATATAATTTTTCGTTGTGCAGGATATAATTTTTCAACGCACGGAATATCGTTTTTCTTCGCACAGTATGTGGTTTTCCTTTGCATATTATATTGTTTTCATTATTGCAAAGTGATATAATGTAAAAAATTTGGTGCGCCGTAAGTCTGAAAGTCGGCTTTTGATGGCTTTTGATAATATATGCTTTTCGGATTTTTAAGTGTATCGGGTTTTTTAGGCGAAGCGGCATATGGCGCTTGGTCATTGTTGTCAGATAGAAAAGTTGTTACTTGAAATCGTATATCGAAAATCTGAAAGAGGTAATGAACATGGCTAGAGAATATATAGCAGATCATATCAAAGTTATGCCTACATCAGGCATCAGAAAGTTTTTTGACGTTGCAGCTACTATGAAGGATGTAGTTTCACTTGGTGTTGGCGAGCCTGATTTCGCTACACCGGAGTATGCAAGCAAGGCAGCAGTGAAGTCCATTGAGGACGGCATTACTCAATATACTTCAAATCAGGGCCTTATGGAGCTTAGAGTTGCTATCGGTGATTATCTCAAGGAAAAGTATGATGTATATTATCCGCCTGAACAGATTACATGCACAGTAGGTGCCAGCGAAGGTATCGATCTCGCACTCAGAGCAATCTTAAATCCGGGTGAAGAGGTTCTCGTTCCTGAGCCTTCATACGTTTCATATAAGCCGGGCGTAGTTATGGCGGGCGGTGTTCCTGTTAAGATAAATACAAAAGCAGAAAACGAATTCAGAGTAACCGCAGAGGAGATCAAGGCAGCTGTTACTCCTAAGACAAAGGCTATCATCCTTCCGTATCCAAACAACCCTACAGGCGGAATCATGAGAAAGGAACATCTCGAAGCTATCGTTCCTGTTATTGTTGAAAATGATCTCGTTGTTATCAGTGATGAGATTTACTCAGAGCTCACTTACGGCGGAATTCCTCATGTATCTATCGCATCTCTTCCGGGAATGTATGAGAGAACTATTCTTCTCAACGGCTTCTCAAAGGCATTTGCCATGACAGGATGGAGACTCGGATATGCAGCTGCACCGGAACCTTTCTTAAGCCAGATGCTCAAGATTCACCAATATGCGATCATGTGCGCTCCTACGATGAGCCAGTATGCAGGTCTCGAGGCTCTCACAAATCCTAAGAGAGACGAAGATATCGAGATCATGAGAAATGCTTATGACGAGAGACGTAAGGTAATGGTAGAAGGCTTCAGAGCAATGGGCCTTGACTGTTTCGAACCACAGGGAGCATTCTATGTATTCCCTTCGATTCAGAGTACAGGTCTCAGCAGTGACGAATTCTGCGAGAAGCTTTTATTTGAATACAACACAGCAGTAGTTCCGGGAACTGCATTTGGCGAATGCGGCGAAGGATTCATCCGTTGCTCTTATGCATATTCAATCGAAAAGATAAAGATTGCGCTTGACAGAATCCAGAAATTCCTCAACGACTTAAAGAAATAGTAAAAAACCTGAAGAATCTTACAGACATACGAAGAATCTTACAGACATACGAAGAATCCTACAGGCATAACTTTGTAAATATCGACTGAAAACATGCACCCTTTCTCTTATTTCAGTTCGGCGTGCATGTTTTTTGTTTGAAAGTGCATGTATTGCTTGAAAGTGTATGTTTTTGTTTGAAATGCTGCTGAAAAGAGGCTTTTTATGGAAGAAAAAGAACATGGTCTGAATGTCGGTGAAGACGTTGTCGCTTCATATGCCGCGGATGCGGTCTGCGGCACAGAGGGCATAAACAAACTTGTCCCTGCTCCGGGCATTACGGACACTATACAGAGAAATATTCTGGGAAGACAGCCTCACCACGATTTTGAAGGCATAAAGGTTACAAATGACGGCAGCGGTGCGCTTACCATAGACGTATATGCGGCAGTTGACTATGGCGTGAAGATACCGCAGGTGGCATGGAATGTCCAGGAAAATGTAAAAAAAAAGATTGAAAGCCTTACAGAGTTCAGCATCAGAGCAGTCAATATCCACATCATGGATGTGGTATTTTCATGATGAGATCCGGACAGGCAGTTTGGCAAATGAAAAATTTATCAGGTGCTTGTATATCGGGCGCTTGTACAGGCGCTTGTATATCGAGTGCTTACATAGGCACTTACATATAGGGCGCTTACACAGGCACTTACATATCGGGCACTTACGTATCAGGTGCTTAGTTATTATTGGGGGAGTTATGTCACGAAAAGCAGAAAGAGAAATGATGATGAAAATGATTTTCCAGATGGATGCTCAAAATGACTTCGGTCAGGAAATATATGACACTTTCATCATGCTGAATGACAAATCTGAGATCACTGATTATTTCAGAAATACATATAAAAATATTGTCGAACATATAGATGAAATCGATGCGAAGATTGAAAGCAACAGTATAAAATGGAAGCTTTCGAGATTGCCAAAGGTGGATCTTGCCATTTTGCGCGTCTCGGCTGCGGAAATTCTCTATGACGAGAATATTCCTGTGTCAGTGTCCATAAATGAAGCAGTTATGCTTGCCAAGAATTACAGCACAGACAAATCGTCAAAATTTATAAACGGACTCCTTGGAAATCTCGCGAAGATGTAAAAGCAGGCGGGTATTTTGATGGAAAATGATAAACTTATACTTGGCATAGATACAAGCAATTATACAACTTCTGCGGCTTTGTCGGACTTAACCGGAAATATTATAGCAGACGAGAGAAGGGTACTGAAGGTTTCGCATGGTCAGAGGGGTTTGCGGCAGTCAGATGCCCTTTTTCAGCATGTAGAGAATCTTCCTGAGATTTTAAAAAAAGTTATGACCGACGCAAGAAAACAGATGGGGAATTTTGAGATTGCCGCCGTTTGCGCAAGCGATAGGCCGAGACCTATAGAAGGCTCGTACATGCCGGTTTTTAGAGCAGGAATGAGCAACGCCGAAATCATATCATCGCTGCTTGATATTCCTTTATATTATTTTTCTCATCAGGAGGGTCACATAGCTGCCGTGTGCGGGGTGCTCCCCGAAAGTAAAAGAACAGTATCGTTTCACATGTCGGGCGGCACGGGTGAAATGCTAGAAACACTGGGCTGCAAGCCCCTTAGGATCATAGGAGGGACAAAGGACATTTCTTTTGGACAGCTGATAGACAGGACAGGTGTGGCGCTCGGTTCCGGATTTCCGGCAGGAGCTTTACTTGATGATATTGCATGCCGATATATTCCCCAAAATGGCATATCTGTTTCGTCTCGCGGAAATTCAAAGCTGGAAGATCCGTTGACGTCTCCCGTAAAGACAGACGGAGCATATGTAAATCTGTCAGGTATAGAGACTCAGATAATGAATTCCGTTGCCGCTGAAAAATGCCGGGCACTTACAAGCGATGAGATAAGCGGCGAGAGCCGGGAAAAATTAAGCGAAGAGAGCCGAGAGACACCGGGCGGCGAGAGCCGGGAGAATCAAAATGACGAGAGTCTGAAAGGTTCAAGTGAATACAGTAAGAAGCTGATATTTGAACTTTTTTGCAGAATTACGGACGCAATGGCGAAAATCATTAAAAGCGCTCTAAAAGACGCGGATGCGGACAGCATTATTCTTGTGGGCGGCGTGTCATCGAGCAGATTTCTCAGAAGCGAGCTTCCGGGACGTTTAAAAAAAGATGGAATAAAAATATTTTTCGGCGATCCGAAAATGAGCACAGACAATGCCTGCGGCATCGCAAGACTGGGAGCCGCGGCATATAATTCCAAATATGAGTCCGAGTACAAATGAAAAGAAAAACGGTGTGCCGGATACAATGACTCCGACCGCAAACAGCATCGGTGATTCGGTGTGAAGGTGCCCGAATAACGGTGCAGACGTGAAAATCAAAAGCGGCTGACGGATTAACTTCTTTTGGATGTTAATCCGTCAGCCGCTTTTAAATTCTGCTTATTTTTTGAATTTATAAATCAAATCTTGCTGATCTTTGATTTTTTCTTTTTATATCTTTGATTTGTCTTATTCAACGACTCTGATAACCTTTCCGAGCGAATGGATTGTCGGATGTCCGTAAAGTTCATTGAGTGCCTCGTCAAGAGTTTTTCTGTCCGTTTCATGGAGAATGAATACGAGAGGAACCAGAGTAGATTCGTCATCGTGAGCGGGACGCTGAACCATAGAGGCGATACCGATATCATACTTGCCGAAGGTAGAAGAGATGAGACCGAGAACTCCGGCTTTGTCTTCTACGATGAGCTTGAGATAATATTTGTTCTTGCCTTCGCCGCCAAATGATGCATTTCCGTCATATCTGAGAATAGGATTCAGGTCATAAGCACAGTCTTTGTCGATTGCTTTGGCAATTTCGATGATGTCACCGAGAACAGCACTTCCGGTAGGAAGCGGGCCTGCACCCTTGCCGTAGAACATGAGATCGTCTACTGCATTTCCTTTTACAAATATGGCATTGAATTCGTTTGAAACAGCCGCGAGAGGATGCTCAAACGATACGAGCGCAGGCTGTACGTGGCAGTCTACGGTAGAGCCGGACTTCTTTGCGGTCGCAAGGAGCTTTATCTTGTATCCGAACTGGGTCGCAAAGCTGATGTCATCATTTGAAATAGAAGTAATGCCTTGCGTAGGGATATCTTCGGGCGCAATGCCGATACCGAAAACTATTGACATGAGGATCGCGAGTTTGTTTGCGACATCGTGGCCTTCAACATCACCAGAAGGGTCACGCTCCGCAAATCCTTTGTCCTGCGCATCTTTGAGAGCAACGTCATAAGCCATTTCATTTTCAGTCATCTGTGTGAGAATATAATTCGTAGTACCATTTACTATACCGAGGATCTCGTCAAAGTCATTTGACTGAAGCGAAGTGGAGAGAGCATTTAGAATAGGAATGCCTCCGCATACGCTTGCTTCAAATCTCAGCATAACGTTATTTTTAATAGCGAGCTCTTGCAGCATCTTACCGTTTGCGGCGAGAGCTGCTTTGTTTGCGGTGACAACATGCTTGCCATTTTTGAGCGCGCGTGCCATATATTCTGTGGCAGGCTCGATTCCGCCGATAAGTTCTACTACGATATCAATGTCAGGATTGTCGAGAATATCGGAAATATCCTGGGTGTAAACACCGTCAGGAACAGAGATTCCGCGGTCCTTTTGCGGATTTCTGTTTAAGATCTTGACAATTTCAATGTGAACGTTTGAAGTTTTTTCAATCCTAGCGGCATTCATGGCGAGTGCCTTATATGTACCTGTAGCGACATTTCCAATGCCGAGCATACCAACACTGATCTGTTTCATTATTGTCCTCCGTAACGTATTACTGATTATATAATTAAAGCCATTATAATACATTTTGTGCTTCTTGTCTAATGAATTGAGTTACAAATATAATACATTTTCAATGTTATTTGTCGGTTTTGCCTTCGACGGGAAGTCGAAATATTTCAGACGAAATGAGCATACATAAAATTTACTTGACTTTAACAAATATGATGATAATATGAAGAAAATGTGAAGAAAAATGAAAAAAACATGAAAAAGGCATGAAAAAAACATGAAAAAAACGGTTTGCTCCTTAAAAATTGCATCATCATATAATATTTCGTAAAATTATGGTTTAATTTTTGCGGACATTGTTATATAATGAGTTGGATAATTAAATACTTATTTCACGTGTATTAGGAGAGGATTTCAAAGACAATGAGTAAAAAGTATCTATATCTATTTACAGAAGGTAATGCTGATATGAGAGAGCTTCTTGGCGGAAAGGGTGCAAACCTCGCCGAGATGACAAACCTCGGAATGCCGGTTCCACAGGGATTTACAATTACTACAGAAGCATGCAATCGTTATTATGACGACGGCAAGGTAATTGCTCCTGAAATCGAAAGCGACATCATAAAATATATGGGTAAGCTTGAGGAAATCAACGGCAAGAAGTTTGGCGACGCAAAAAATCCGTTACTCGTTTCAGTACGTTCCGGAGCGAGAGCATCTATGCCCGGAATGATGGATACTATCCTTAATCTCGGTATCAATGATACTGTAGCAGAAGGAATGATTGCTCTTACGAACAATCCAAGATTCGTTTATGATTCATACAGAAGATTTATACAGATGTTCTCAGATGTTGTTATGGAACTCGACAAGAAGCCTTTCGAAGACTATATCGACGAAATCAAGGCAGAGAAGGGTGTTAAGTATGATGCCGATCTCGATGCGGAAGACATGAAGAGACTGGTTGAAATCTTCAAGGAACATTATAAGAAAGAAAGAAACGGAGAAGATTTCCCGCAGGATCCTAAGGTTCAGCTTATGGAATCAGTTAAGGCTGTATTCCGCAGTTGGGACAATCCGAGAGCAAACTCTTACAGAAAGATGAATGATATCCCTAGCAGCTGGGGTACAGCTGTAAATGTTCAGACAATGGTATTCGGAAATATGGGCGACGATTCGGGTACAGGCGTTGCATTCACACGTGACCCTGCTACAGGAGCAAAGAAGCTCTTTGGCGAATTCCTGATGAATGCTCAGGGCGAAGACGTAGTTGCAGGTATCCGTACACCTCAGTCTATAGACGAGCTCGCAACCGTTATGCCTGAGGTTTATGAACAGTTTAAGGCAAATGCAGAAAAGCTCGAGCTTCACTATAAAGACATGCAGGATATGGAATTTACCATTGAAAAGGGTAAGCTCTATATGCTCCAGACACGTAACGGCAAGAGAACAGCTGCTTCAGCACTCAGAATCGCTGTAGCACTGGTTGACGAAGGCCTTTGCACTAAGGAAGAGGCTATCCTTAAGGTAGAGCCTAAGCAGCTTGATTCAGTTCTTCACCCGCAGTTCAACGCAGAAGCATTGAAGAAGGCAGAACCTGTAGCAAGCGGTCTTGCGGCATCTCCGGGCGCAGCATGCGGCGCTATCTACTTCACAGCTGACGACGCTAAGGAAGCTGCTGCAAACGGCCCTGTACTTCTCGTAAGACTTGAAACTTCTCCGGAAGATATCGAAGGTATGGCAGCTGCAGAAGGTATCCTTACTTGCAGAGGCGGCATGACTTCACATGCGGCAGTAGTTGCAAGAGGCATGGGTACATGCTGTGTCAGCGGCTGCGGCGATATTACCATAGATGATGAAACTAAGACACTTACAGTTGCAGGCCACACTCTTCATGAAGGTGACTTTATGTCGATTGACGGTTCTACAGGCAACGTATATATCGGCGAGATTCCTACTGAACCTGCTCAGATTTCAGGCGATTTCGAGACAGTTATGGGATGGGCTGACGAAGTAAGAAAGCTTAAGGTTCGCACAAATGCAGACACTGAAGCAGACGCTGCCCGTGCTATAGAGCTTGGTGCCGAAGGTATCGGTCTCACAAGAACAGAGCACATGTTCTTCGACGAAGACAGAATTCCTGCAGTTCGTGAGATGATCGTAGCAAGCACATTAGAACAGAGAGAAAAAGCTCTCGCTAAGCTCCTTCCTATGCAGAGAGGCGACTTTGAGAAGATTTACAAGGTTATGGGAGACAGACCTGTTACAGTTCGTCTCTTAGATCCTCCTCTCCACGAATTCCTTCCTAAGGAAGACGAAGACATCGCAGATCTCGCAAAGACTATGGGCATCAGCTTCGAAGAATTGAAGAATACAGTTATGAAGCTGCAGGAAGTAAATCCTATGATGGGTCACAGAGGCTGCAGACTTGCTGTTACATATCCTGAAATCGCTGCTATGCAGTCAAGAGCTATCATTGAAGCAGCTATCAAGGTAAATGCCGAGACAGAATTTAATATTGTTCCTGAGATCATGATCCCTCTCACAGGTGAGACAAAGGAACTCAAGTATGTTAAGAATGTAGTTGTAGAGACAGCTGACAAGGTAATAGCTGAAGCAGGAGTAGAACTCAAGTATCTCGTAGGTACTATGATCGAAATTCCTCGTGCAGCTCTTACTGCAGATGAGATCGCTAAGGAAGCAGAATTCTTCAGCTTCGGTACAAACGACCTTACTCAGATGACATTCGGCTTCAGCCGTGACGACGCTGGCAAGTTCCTGCCTGAATATTATGACAAGAAGATCTTCGAAAATGACCCGTTTGCTAAATTTGACCAGCACGGAGTCGGCAAACTCGTCGAAATGGCAGTTAAGCTCGGCAAGTCAGAAAGACCTGACATCCACCTCGGTGTATGCGGCGAACATGGCGGCGACCCTGCATCTGTAGAATTCTTCCACAGAACAGGTCTCGATTATGTATCATGCTCACCATTCAGAGTTCCTATCGCAAGACTTGCTGCGGCACATGCTCAGATCAAGTATCCTAGATAGTATCCGGTGTGACGTAGGATCAAACATAATATAGCAAGAAGATCGCTTCGAAGTTGTTATTATTAGAAGCTATGCGGACCATTGACAAATTTCTGAAGTCAGTGGTCCGTTTTTTATATGATATGTGAAGTCTAAGATTATTCATGAAGGGTTCGGGGTTGTTCGTACGGAGCTTGAGATTATTCAAGAAAAGTCCGGGGTTGTTCGTACGAAGCTTGAGATTATTCAAGAAAAGTCCGGGGTTGTTCGTACGGAGCCTGAGATTATTCAAGAAAAGTCCGGGGTTATTCGTACGAAGTTTGAAATTATTTATGCAACGTGTAAAATTGTTCATGCGAATTTTTAGGTTGTTATTAAATTTAGAAGATAACAGACAATATTTAGGAGAAAACAGACAATGGCCACAGAATTAATGAAAGATATTTACAGGATAGAGGTTCCTCTTCCAAACAATCCGATGAAGCTTCTTAATTCCTATTTTATCAGAGGAAAGGAGAGAAATCTTATCATAGATACGGGATTCAACAGACCGGAGTGCAAGGCGGCGCTAATGGGTGCGATAGACGAGCTGAATGCTGATTTTGACAGCACAGACTTTTTCCTTACGCATCTTCATGCGGATCACAGCGGGCTTCTGTTTGCGGTGAAAACTGAGAAAAATACAGCTTATGCGGAGAAGCATGAGGCGACTGTAGTGAACAGACTTCACGATGACACTTATTGGGCACACATCTTTGAGGAATTCAGAAAAGCCGGTCTGAAGCTTTCAAAGGAAATGGCCATAAGCACTCATCCGGGAGTTATGTGGCGTCCCGAGGGGCAGGTTGATTTTACGCATGTCAAAGACGGTCAGATTCTGAAAATAGGCGATTACAATCTCAGATGCGTCGTCACACCGGGTCATTCTCCGGGACATACATGTCTCTTTGATGATGAAAAAGGAATACTTTTCGCCGGAGATATGATCCTTGGCGACATCACGCCGAATCTTTGCTACGAGCTCTATCTTGACGATCCGCTGACAGATTATGTAAACAGCCTGACTATCGTTGAAAATCTGGATATAAAAAAGATTTTCGTAGGTCACAGAAATATGCTTGAAGATGTTTACGGAAGGATCCATTCTCTCAGAGTTCATCATACAAGAAGATGCGCGGAAGCGCTCGCGGCACTCAAGACTCACGGCCCTCTCACATCGTGGCAGGCTGCGGAATTTATGACATGGGATATCGACGCGAAGGATTGGAATGCCTTCCCGCCGTCGCAGAAGTGGTTTGCGACTGGTGAGGCTGATGCGCACATGATTTTTCTTTATCACAATGATAAGGTCAGAATGCATTATGATGACGAGGGTGTCAAGATTTACGAGTTCTTAGATGACAATATAGACGGGCTTATCTTGAAATAGGCTTTCATGCGGGCTGAAAATGAGGCCGGCAGATCAGCTCGCAGGTGCAAAGACGGTTGGAACAGGGCCGGCAGAGCATGCCGGAAGCGTAAAGCGTGCGAAAAGAGCATGGCAATTTATAAAAGTAATATAAGATTTAAAAGAAGTTAACGGGGTAAAGGATAAATGTTCGGATATGTGACTATAAACAAACCCGAAATTAAATATAAAGATTATGATACATATCGCTCGTATTATTGCGGTCTGTGCAAAGAGCTCAAGAAAAGATACGGGGCGTTTGGGCGTGTTACGCTCGGATATGATATGACTTTTTTGATAATTCTTCTGTCAGGACTTTATGATACTGAGACAAAGACGAAGAAGGCAAGATGCATCCTTCATCCGCTGAAGCGTCATGCGGAGGCTTTGAACGAATTTACATCATATGCGGCTGACATGAATCTTTTGATGTTCTATTATCATTGTATAGACGATGTGAAAGACGAGCGCAGGGCGGCCGCAAAGATCTACAGCATGATCATTTCGGGCAGAGTGAAGAAAATCAAAAGAAAATATCCGGAAAAGGTGAATAATATTGAAAAGTTGATGAATATACTTGACAATGCCGAGAAAAATTCTGATAATGTAGAAAATCCCGATGCGGCGGCAGGCATATTTGGCAAGATTCTTGCCGAAGTATTTGCGTATAAAGAAGACTTTTGGGAAGAAAAGCTCAGACGCATGGGCTTTTATCTGGGTAAATTTATTTATTTGCTGGATTCATATGAGGATATAGAAGAAGATATCAAGCGAAATCTTTACAATCCGTTTGTGCCTTATTATGATGATCCTGATTTTGACGATATTTGCGGGGGTATGCTCAAAATGATGATTGCTGAGTGCGCTCAGACGTTTGAGGAACTTCCGATAGAGGATAATATTGAGATTCTCAGAAATATTTTATATGCCGGAGTCTGGTCCGGTTACGAGAGAACTCTTCTGAGAAGAAAGGAAAAGAAGAGATGAAAAATCCATATGACGTCCTGGGTGTGAGCAGCAGTGCATCTGATGATGAAATAAAAAAGGCATACAGGAAGCTCTGCAGAAAGTATCATCCCGATGCAAATGTGGGAAATCCGGATGCCGACAAAGCAGCCGAGATGTTTACCGATGTGCAGGAAGCCTACAACAGAATTATGGATGACAGAAAGAAAGGAATCTATACTGATTACAGCAACTTTGGCGGATCGAGCTACGGCGGCGGTTACGGCGGATCGGGCTACGGCAGTGGCTACGGTGGATTTGGCGGTGCCGGTTCTTCTTATTCGGGTGAATCGACGGATTATGAGAGGCTGATGGCTGCGGCGGCAAATTATATAAATGCCGGGCATTATCAGGAGGCTGTTACGGTTCTTGACACTGTTGACGATCATACCGCATTGTGGAATTATATGTATGCTGTATCGCAATACGGTCTGGGAAATAATGTTCTTGCGCTTAGATTTGCAAGGATCGCATCGCAAATGGAGCCGACAAACTTCCAATATAGGAATCTTGTAAGGCAGCTTGAAAGCGGCAATGCCGGGTCATATGACAGTTGGAGCGGACAATATGGAGGTATGCGTGGAAATTCAGGATCTTGCTGCAGCGGATGTTCTGATATGTGTATGGCAAATATTTGCTTAAATATGTTATGCAACTCGTTTTGTTGCTGCTAGTTTCACGGCAGCGGTTGATGGCTTTGCGGCAGCAGTTGATGGCTTCGCAGCAGCGGTTATTAGTTTCACTGTGACGGTTGAAGTTTTCGCATTAGCTGTTGATATTTTCGTTGTGACGGTTGGTCGTTTTGTTGGTCGTTTTATTGTAATGGTTGGTATTTTTCTGAGGCGATTGATCGTTTTACTGCAGCGATTGATCGTTTTTTTTTACTGTAACGGTCGATAGTTTTACTGTAACGGTCGATAGTTTTACCGTAAATGTAGGAAAAATTTGCAAAATATGTTATTATGATGAATATAAAGGATGTATAGGGGCAGCGGCTGCGGCTTCGCAGGCGCCGATTGTGCGTGAGGGCTGCAGTTGCGGCTGCGCGGACGGCGTAGTGCTGTAATTGACGGGTTTGCAATGTGCGCGGGCGGCATTCGAAGGATTAGATTTATGAAAGAAAAGATTAGGGAAGCAGCGCTTAGACTTCTTGACAGACAGGATTATACCGTGCGCGAGATGCGCAGAAAATTGATCAGGAAGTCATTTGACGCGGATGAGGTCGATGATGTGCTTGCAGAGCTTGAAAGCTGCGGGTTTCTTGACGACGCAAGATATGCCTCTCTTTATGCAGGATCAAAGCTTCGCTCCGGCAAGGGGAGGACATATATTTCTTCGAAGCTGAAGGAAAAGGGTGTGGACGAGAGCATTATAAAGCAGACGATTGAGGATAATGTCGACACGGACACCGAGCGCTTGTATTGTCTGAAAAAAGCTTTGTCCGTTTGCGGACTGTCGCAGAGATTCACTGTGACGGAAGGCGGAGAAATTGTGCCGTTCGGCGAGCTTGCGGCAACGAACAATTTCGGGGCGCGTGGCAGTTTCGAATCGCCGAATGATTTCGGGGTGCGGTGCAGTTTCGAGTCGCCGAACAGTTTTGAAGAATCGGATTTTGAAAGGGTAAACTATTTTGAGCCGAAAGATGAGGCGACAGCCTCGGACAGGGCTCTTGCATATAAATACAGAGAGAAGGAAAAGGCTAAGCTTGCCAGAAGGCTTATTTCTGCCGGATATTCTGCCGGGATGGCATTTGACGCGATAAGAAAGATAAGTGAACTGTAAGAAGAAAAAACAAACAGCAGTGCGGAAAAAGCGTATTGCTAGAAGTAAAAACAAATAATAGCGCAGAAAAAGCGGATTGCGAGAAGGAAAAGCAAACAGCAGCGCGGAAAAAACGGATTGCGGGAAGGAAAGGTAAACAGCAGCGCAGATAAAGCAAACTGTAAGAAAGAAATACAAATTGTATCGTAGAAAAAAGCAAATTGTGAGGAGAAAAAAAATGAATTCATGTGACAACAATTGCACGTCTTGCGGCGAAAGCAATACTTGCAGCGAAAGCAATGCTTGCGGTACTTGCGGCGAAAACAGACAGGAAAGCCTGATTCAGCCTTTAAATGACCTGGCGAGTGTAAAGGAAGTAATAGCAGTAGTCAGCGGTAAAGGCGGAGTGGGAAAGTCAATGATTACATCACTCATGTCTGTCATCATGCAGCGCAGGGGATACAGAACTGCCATCCTCGATGCTGACATTACGGGACCTTCTATTCCAAAGACCTTCAATGTTGCCCAAAAGGCGACAGGGACTGAAAATTACATTTTCCCGGTAGAAACTAAGACAGGAATTCAGATGATGTCTATCAACCTTCTTCTTGAGGAAGAGTCAGATCCTGTGGTATGGAGAGGACCTGTGATTGCGGGTGCTGTCCAGCAGTTTTGGACTGACGTAATCTGGAAGGACGTAGAGTATATGTTTGTGGACATGCCGCCGGGAACAGGCGATGTGCCTCTTACGGTATTTCAATCACTTCCGGTAAAAGGCATCATAGTCGTGACATCGCCTCAGGAGCTTGTATCTATGATTGTCGAAAAGGCAGTCAAGATGGCTGAGCTTATGAATATTCCTGTACTTGGGATTGTCGAAAATATGTCATATTTCGAGTGCCCGGACTGCGGAGGAAAGCACAGCATATTTGGCGAAAGCCACATAGAGGAAATCGCCGAAAAATACGGCATCGCAAATGTTGCCAAGCTTCCTGTCAATCCAAAGCTTTCGGCAGCTGCAGACGCAGGCATGATCGAGCTTTTTGACGGGGACTGGCTGGACAAGATGGCTGACGCTATTGAGAAGATGTAAAAGCTAACCCGCACGCACGCAGTATTGTTTAGAAAATTACGTTAGAATCAAAAATTTCCGTTAGAATCAAAAAATTTCTTCGGAATCATGAATATTTCTTTGAAAAAAATTCCTTCAGAATCGTAAGAATTCTGAAGGAATTTTTTAATTCTCCATGTGGCATGAATTTATAGTTCCCGAATTTTCACCTGTGATGCCGCCAACCTTGTGGTAACCCGTGACCGAGCCGTCGTTTTTGCTGTTGAGTATGTATGCCTCGGCAGACGCAGAATAAGATCCGTCGCTGTCATAGTAACCATTGTTGAAACCTGCAATGCCGCCGACATTGTAGGCTCTGTTGGCAGTGACAATGACGGAGCTTGAGACATTGTCAATGATTCCACTGTTGTATCCCACGACGCCGCCAATGGCATCAACACTGCCGGTTGCGGTTACTGATCCCTAGACATTGAGATTCTTTATAACTCCGGTAGGCGCGAGGTAGTTTACAACGCCGCCCTGACCGCTGGGAAAACACATGAAAAACTATAAATTTATAAAAAAGTCGATATGTGATTTTAAAATATTGTTAAAAAATTATTTACCGTCTGAAAAATAGACTCATGAAATATTATATGGTACAATGCTAATAGACAATTTGCTGTTTGACGGATTTGGTGTGGGATTTTGCGCCTTCCGAGTAAAAGACAGCATTGGGTTTAATATTTCATGTATAAAATAAGGAGAATGAAATGTCTATCAAAATTGGTATCAACGGTTTCGGCAGAATCAGCAGAATTATCCTCAGAATTGCTGCAAGCAATCCGGACACTTTTGATGTAGCAGCTATCAATTACAGAGATGTAGACCTTGATTATATGGCTTACATGGTAAAGTATGATACAGTATTCGGGCGCTTTTCAGGCACTATTGAAAAGTACGAAGACGGCGAAGACTCAGGCCTGCTGATAAATGGCAAGAAGGTACCTGTTGTTTCCGGAATGGATCCTATTCCTTGGGGTAAGTACGGCGTAGATTACGTAATCGAAGGTACAGGCAAGTTCAATACCACAGCTAAGTCACAGGCTCACCTTGACGGCGGTGCGAAGAAGGTTATTATTACAGCACCTGCAAAGGACAAGGAAACTCCTACTTTTGTTATGGGTGTAAACAACCAGCTTTATACTTCAGACATGAAGATAGTTTCAAACGCATCATGCACTACAAACTGCCTTGCACCTGTTGCTAAGGTACTCAATGACAATTGGGGAATCAAGCGCGGTCTCATGACTACTATCCATGCAGCTACCGCAAAGCAGAAGGCTGTTGACATGCGTTCTATGAGCGACTGGAGAAGAGGACGTTCTGTATTTGGAAATATCATCCCTACATCTACAGGCGCAGCAAAGGCTGTTGCTCTTGTTATTCCTGAGCTGCAGGGCAAGCTGACAGGTATGGCTGTAAGAATACCGACTGCTGACGTTTCACTCGTTGACCTGAATGTAGAGCTGGAAAAAGCCACTACATATGACGAAATTTGCAAGGCTATGAAGGAAGCTTCCGAAGGCGAGCTTAAGGGTATACTCGCATATACAGAAGACCAGGTTGTTTCTACAGACTTCATAGGCGAAGAGCATACTTCAGTATTCGACGCGAAGGCCGGCATCATGATAGATGATCACTTTGTAAAGGTTATCGCATGGTATGACAACGAATATGGTTATTCAAAGAAGATCCTCGAGCTCGTAGAATATATGTATTCGGTTGACAATAAGTAATAATCACAGATGTAAGATTACGATCGGACGATAGATTGCAGTCGGGCAACAGATTGCGGTCGAGATTAAGAATTTTTTCAGACAAAATACGGCTGTATGGAGACATACCGCCGTTTTTTGCAAAAAAAACCCATTATTATACATGTATGTGCATGAATTATGTTAAAAAAGCTTTGTGCTCCGATGCCGAGGTGGGCTTAAAATGCCGCGGGCGGATGCCGAGCTGAGGGAATATTATCACAGATTAATATATACCGATTAAGGAGCTGGTATCATGAATAAGTACACACTGACCGGTGCAAACAATCTTGACAAGCTTACAGAGTCTGTTATGTCAAAATTCAAAAGAAGAATATCTGCTGTTGCTCCGGGGACATGTCCTTTGACAGTAGAGCTTGCGCTGCTGCGCGCTTCAGCATATCAGACATGCGGAAAATGCGTTCCTTGCAAGGAAGGCCTTCCGCGTCTTGCCGATCTTCTCGAAAAGATTGTGCGTTGTAAAGCCGACCGAAAAGTATATGAGGATTTTATTTCATTTGCGGAATTTATAAGAGACACAGCTGACTGTGCTGTCGGTTATGATGCGGCAGCGACGGTTTTGGAAGGTGTCGAAAGATATAAGGATGAGTATGAGAGTCATATAGAAAAGGGAAAATGCCTTGACGAAGTGGGGCAGCAGATTCCTTGCGTGCAGATGTGCCCGGCTCACGTTGATGTCCCCGGATATGTGGCTCTTACAGCTGAGGAAAAATATGCGGATGCCATAAATCTCATCAGAAAGGACAATCCTTTTCCTACCGCATGCGCTATGATCTGCGAGCATCCTTGTGAGTCCAGATGCAGAAGAAATATTATTGACAGTCCGATAAATATCAGAGGTCTCAAGAAATTTGCCGTTGACAGGCTTCCTGCCGATCAGGTAAATGTGCCTCCTCGTGCGGCGAGCACGGGAAAGAGAATTGCTGTCATAGGCGGCGGCCCGAGCGGGCTTACCGCTGCATATTTTATGGCTCTTATGGGTCACGATGTGACGGTCTTTGAAGGAAGGGAAAAGCTTGGGGGAATGCTCAGATATGGCATTCCGAATTACAGACTTCCAAAGGATAAGCTGGATGAAGATATAAATGCTATCCTGTCTGTGGGAAATATCGAGATTAAGACAGGCATAAAAATCGGTAAAGACATAAGCCTGACCGATGTACGCAATGAGTATGATGCTGTATATGTTGCTATCGGAGCTCAAAAGGGAAAAAAGCTTCGGATCGACGGAAGTGAGGCTGAAGGCGTATATTCTGCCGTTGATATTCTTGGGCAGATCGGTGAAGGAAATATTCCTGACTTCTCCGGAAAGAGAGTTGTCGTTATCGGCGGCGGCAATGTAGCAATGGATTGCGCCAGAACTGCTGTGAGAGCTAAGGCTGATGAAGTCACAATTGTATACAGAAGAAGAAGAGAAGATATGACTGCTCTCGATTCTGAAATCGAAGGCGCAGTGGCGGAAGGTGTCGAGCTTATGACTCTCATGGCTCCTGATGCTATTTTGTCAGGCAGTGACGGAAGATGCAATGCTCTTCGCGTGCGGCCGCAGATGACCGGACCGTTTAAGTCAGGAAGGCCTGCTCCTTTAGATAAGGGGGAAGAGCCTGTGGTGCTAGACTGTGAGATTATCCTTATAGCCGTAGGTCAGGACATCGAAAGCGAACATTTCGAAGAATCCGGAATGCCTGCCGAAAGAAAGACTTTCGTCGCTGATGAGACCGGAAAGGTTCATGATATGGATTCAGTCTATGCGGGCGGTGACTGCGTGAGCGGTCCTGCTACAGTTATCAAGGCTATCGCGGCAGGCAAGGCTGCGGCGTACAATATCGATGCTATGCTCGGTTACAAGCACAGACCTGTATGCGAAGCCGCAAGACCGCAGCTGCATGAAAATGAAAGAAATCCTTTCGGTCGTGTAAATATCACTGAGAGGGAAGCACGCATCAGAAAGCATGACTTTGAGCATGTTGAAAACAAGCTTTGTCTTGCGGAAGCAAAGCAGGAGGCTTCAAGATGCCTAAGATGCGATGTAAACGGATGCGGAGCTGCTATCAGCGGTGTTGAGACTGTATTTGGCTGGAAATAGCATGATTTATGCTTGATTTATGTTTGGAAATGATATTAAATAACGCCCGTTCCCGGCTGCACGGTAGTGCAGCCGGGAACGGGCCTTTTTGCAGGCTTCGACGCAAAAGCAAAAGATCAGCCAAATACCTTTTTTGCTATATCTACGGCTTCTTTTGCGTCTTTTGCGTAGAAATCGGCGCCGATTGTCTTGGCATAATCTCTTGTGAGAACGGCGCCGCCGACCATTACTTTACACTTGTGTCCGCTGTCCCTAAGCTGTTTTATGGTCTCTTGCATGCTTGAAAGAGTCGTTGTCATAAGCGCGGACAGACCGACCAGCTTTATGTCTTTTTCTGCTGCTGACTTGACAATTACCTCCGGTGCGACGTCGCGGCCGAGGTCGATAACGTTGTAGCCGTAATTTTCGAGGATTACCTTTACGATATTTTTTCCTATATCATGTATGTCGCCCTTTACTGTTGCGATTATTATGTCGCCTTTTGAAACCGAATTTTCACCGGTTTCTTTTATCTTTTGCTTTATTATTTCAAATCCTTCGCTTGCGGCGGAAGCAGCATTTAGAAGCTGCGGCAGGAAAAATCTTCCGCTTTCGTAAAGCTCACCGACCTTATCGAGTGCGGGAATGACAACATTGTCGATGACGTTGAGCGGTGATGCTGACTCGAGCATTTTTTTAACATTGTCGGCAGTTTCCTGCTTGAGCCCTTTTTCTATGGCATATGTGATGAGGCTTGCGACGGATTGTGTGTCTGTACTTTCATGTCCCGCAGATGCCTGCGCGTTTGTCTGTGCTGCGTCATGGGAAGCTGATTGTGAAGCAGTTTGGGATGTGTCTTGTGCAGCAGCGTAGGATGCGGATTGCGCAGCGGAACTGCCGCTAGGCCGCAAAGTGGAAGTATTTGCAGGCTGCAGGGCCGCTTGTTTTGCGGATTGTCGTTCCGAATATTTTTCGATATAGGCAAGACAGCCTGAATCAGTGCAGTCCAGAACTCTGTATGCTGAGATAATGTCCATTACCGGCTCTGAAGAAGGATTGATAATAGGCATCTTTAGCCCGGCACCGAGCGCAAGTGCCAAAAATGTCTGATTCATGAGGCTTCTAAGCGGAATTCCAAACGAGATATTTGAGACGCCGAGAACTGTATTTACTCCGAGCTTTTCTGTGACCATGCGTACCGCTTTGATTGTTTCGAGTGCGGCTTCCTGCTGCGCCGAAACTGTGAGCGTAAGGCAATCTATATATACGTCTTTTCGCGGAATTCCGTAAGATGCCGCTGTATTTACAATTCTTTCAGCTATTTCAAAACGACTTGCGGCAGATGCCGGGATTCCATTTTTGTCGAGAGTAAGTCCTACGACTGCCGCACCGTACTTCTTTATAAGCGGGAATATACGTTCCATCACTTCCGGCTCGCCGTTTACGGAATTTACAATCGGCTTTCCGTTGTAAATCCGCAATGCCGCCTCAATAGCCTGCGGATCGGAAGAATCTATCTGAAGAGGTGTGTCTGTGACTGATTGAATAGCTTTGACGACTTTTACAATCATTTCGGGCTCGTCTATTTCGGGCAGGCCGACATTTACGTCCAGAATGTCTGCACCTGCTTCGACTTGCTCGATTGCCTGCTTCAAAATATAGTCGATGTCATTTTCGATAAGCGCCTGCTTGAAGCGTTTCTTTCCCGTAGGATTTATCCTTTCCCCGATAACGCAAACCTTGCTTGTATCTACCACTACAGAAGGTGAGCAAACTGAGCTTTTCGGGTGGTAATGATCTATACCGACCGAAGCACAGGCGGCTGTGTCGACTGTAATGTTTGCGACAGCATCCGCAGTCGAAGCGTCAACAGCATCCGCATCGTCAGCATCCGCATTGCCAGCATCCGCATCGTCATCAGCCGCATCGTCGCTTCGTGAAGCGAAAATTTCTGACATCGCCCTTATGTAATCCGGAGAAGTTCCGCAGCATCCGCCTGCAAGCTTCATGCCGCAGTCTGCAAATCGGTTCATTATCTCTGCAAATTCTTTGGGATAGACCGAATAAAGCCCTGTCTTTGGGTCCGGGAGTCCTGCATTTGGCTTGAAAGCGAGCGGAAGTGACGTATAAGAGGCAAGCTTGCGAGCCATCGGGAGTATTTCTTCAGGCCCGAGGGAACAATTTATGCCGAGTGCGTCTGCACCAAGGCCTTCAAGAGTGACAGCCATTGCTTCAAGGCTGCATCCGGTGAATGTCCGGTGGTTCTTCTCAAATGACATAGTCGTAATGACCGGAAGTGAAGTATTTTCCTTGGCTGCCAGAACGCCGGCCTTTATTTCATACAAGTCGGAGAATGTCTCAAAAACAACAAGATCGGCGCCGGCTGCCTCGCCTGCAGTGAGCATTTCCTTAAAAATCTCATAAGCTTCTTCAAATGTGAGAGTACCGTACGGCTCGAGGAGCTCGCCGATAGGACCTATATCAAGTGCTACCAGAACACCGCTGCGTGAAGTGCTGGAAGCGGCAGCTTCATCAACGGCGTTATCGGCAGCTTCATCGACGGCTTCCCGTGCGGTTTTAACGGCAGCCGCAACAACCTCAGCGACTGAATAATTAAATCCGGCCAGCTTTTTGGCATTTGCCTCGAAAGTGTTTGCATATATGATATTGCTGCCCGCTGCTATATATTTTTTGTGAACATTCTTCACAACTTCGGGTCTTTCGATGCACAAAAGTTCGGGCCTTTCCCCGGGAAGTAGTCCTTCAGCTTGGAGCATAGTGCCCATGGCTCCGTCAAGCAAAATCATGCGTGTGCTGTTTATCAAATTATTGAAAATATTTTTTTTATTCATGTTTGTATTCCTTATCATTACAATTAAATCACAATGGCTGCGAGTTTTCGCCGGAAGTTTCTGCCGCAAGTTTTCGCCGGAAGTTTCAGCCGCAAGTTTCTGCCGTAAGTCTCGCCATATTTTTCTGCCGGACATTTTTGCCTAAAGACACACGGCGTCGGATATTTTTGAATAATCCGGCTTATCACTGACCTTCTTTCTTTAATCAATACTATAGCATGTCAGGCCGCGTTTTTTAAACGAACAGCTGTCAGACATGCGGCAAAACTTGCATCCCCTTATCCGCATAGGCTGCGGCTTGTCCGAAATCCCAATGACCGCAGTTACAGACTTTAGAGGCATCATAAGGCCGTAATTGTTGAATGTCAGGCCGATCCGGCGCGAAGCGTCAAGTATCCTTGCTATATCAACCGAAGCAGAAACAGGCAAATCGCCATATCCGGGGCTGAAACGGTCGGTCAGAAATAGACCGCGGCTGTGAAAATAATCATCAAGCTCATCATTTATATCGTCACACAGATTTTCTATGGCATCGCTTGCGCACATATCAAAAATAAGAGCATCACTCATGCTTTCGAGCTCTTTCTTCTTCATAATCCTGTCAATCTGAGGACCGATTGTAGCCGCGAAAATGACACATTGAGTGCATTCGCTAAGAAGCCGTCTGATATCTTTTCCCAAAAGTTCAAACGAACGCCTTCGGTAGGTAAGAATCAGCGGGACATCAAGATTACCGCGATGATCTGTACTTGCCGGTTTTTCAAAAGCCGTTGTTTCTTTTCCGAATGAAATATCACATATTGCGTACGTGTAATTGCACTGTGCGATATTTTCAAGCTCAGCTGTGTTTTTTTGCAGCTGCGAGACAATATCCGTTTCATCAAAAATATCAAAAGAATGCGAATCATCATTCGCAAGCATTTCGCCGCCGTCCGCCAAAATTATTTTTTTCTCAGGAAGAATCTGACGAAGAATATTATCTTTATTTATATGTGGATAAAATTGCTTCATAACAAACCTCCTAAGTAACTCATTAACCGATGCGCAATCGGTGCACAAGAT
>CAVCIY010000048.1:0-8148 GCA_963602445.1 Lachnospiraceae bacterium
GTATATATAGTAATATCATGTATATATAGTAATATATCGAAATATATCGAAGCTTAATTTATGTCTGTAATCATGCTATAATCATGTCGATGATCTTATCAATGACTGCGCCGCCGCAAACATGTCGATGATCTTATCAACGATCGCGCCGCCGCAAACATGCAAATAATAATGTTAACAATCAAATCAGCAATCATGCAGCAAAAGATGCCGCATTGCAGATATACCAATGTCTCACTGCAGGCACAAGTGTGCGTCGTGCTGAAGATATGAAGTCGCAGCACTAATAAAATCAATGATTCACATGTTCAAGAGAGCAAATTTGTTGCTCCGTATTGTTACTATTATATACTCTCGCATGATGAAATGGAATAGCATAAGTGAATAAATACTGTATTTTATCTTTAAATATTTTTTTAACAAAGACTTGACAGGGGGAGCGCAGGCATATTTTTCAGATGAAAAATCGGACAAAAAATCAGATGAAAAATCGGGAAAAATATGAATAAAAATCGAAAATAAACTTGAAATCAAGAACGGATGTTTGTATAATGTAATTCCACGATACATGACAACACTTTGATAGTGTGGTACAATATTCAGGAATGCCATAAAGCTTGCACTGATTTGAACAGCATTTTGACACCGAAACTGGTAAATCAGAGCGGTTGAGCAACCAGTAATTAGTTTTGCGACATGCCGATTATTCGCCTGGCAATAGGCAAGCGATAAAGGCAAGCTGCGATTTTACGCAGCAAATTCATGAAGCTTAAATTTTTGGGAGGAATATTATCATGAGCTTATTAGAATCTCTTATTTTAGGACTTGTGCAGGGGCTGACTGAGTTTCTGCCTGTCAGCAGTTCCGGCCACCTGGCGGTTATACAGTATCTTTTCGGGGTAAGTGCGGACAATGTACTCGTATTTACTGTTATGCTTCATTTCGGGACATTGATTGCAATATTTATTGCTTATTGGAAGGACATAAAGGAGCTTATTATAGAACTTTTTGCCACACTGAAGGATATATTTACCGGCAAGGGTCTTCAGATGAACAAGAATGAGACCAGACGTATGGGCGTGATGATTATTGTCACGAGTATACCGACAGGCTTTTTCGGGATTTGCTTCAATGACTTTTTCGAAGGCTTCTACAGTTCTATGATTTTTATCGGGGCGGCACTGTTGATTACAGGATGTTGCCTGATGTATGCCGAAAAGAAGGGCGGTGGAGATAAGGACATAAATACCATGACTGTTAAAGATGCTTTTTTGATAGGTCTTTGCCAGTCAGTTGCGATCTGTCCAGGCATTTCACGCTCGGGCTCGACTTTGGTCGGAGGTCTGCTTTGCAAGTTTAACAGACAGCATGCAGTTAGATATGCTTTTCTTATATCTATACCGCCTGTACTCGGAGCTTTTTTACTCGAGGTTCCTGATGCGGTCAAATCTGTTTCAAGTGCTGCAGACACATGCCTCGGTATTCTTGTTGCGGGTATGGTAGTTGCCGCAGTTTCAGGATATGCAGCTATTAGGATTATGATAAAGGCAGTGACAGACAATAAACTTAACTACTTCTCATATTATACATGGGCGGTAGGTCTGGCTCTTATAATATATTCTGTTGCAGCATAATTTTGCTTACTATTTTTACTTAATGCTTGGAAATATGTGAAAGAGGAGGGAAGTACATGGCAGGTACACAGAAAAAAAAATCCGCGAAGAAGAATTATTCAGGGAAGAAAGGAACCTCCTCAAAATCTGCTTCGGCAAGCAAAAATAAATCAAATGCCAAAAAGAGCCAAACAGGTAAAGAAAATAATTCTTCAGTCGATGATGTTTATGAAGGATTAAGAATAACCGATGTTATTTTTGCAATCATATTGCTGGGCATCGGAGCATTTCTTGTGGCTGCGGTGATGACGTCTGCCGCAGGAGGCGCAGGTGAGATATTGTCGATGATTCTTAAAGGCTTGTTTGGCATAGGCGCATTTGTCCTTCCTTTTTATATTATCGCTTATGCTATACTTGTTATTTGGAAAAAAATGGCACGCATAAGCATGAGGAGTATAATTTTTCTTGTTCTTATGTTTGTGAGTCTGGTTACAATCTACTCACTCAGCACAGATTATGTGACATCAGAAACATTTGGCAGTGAATTTATCAGCAATGTTTTTGAATCCGGGACAAAGCTTGAGAGTGCAGGCGTTGTAGGCACGGCAATCGGCTGGGTTCTTATTAAGTTTGTCGGAAAGGCAGGACTTGTCATTGTAAGTGTATCTGTTTTTATAATATCTGTTCTTATGGTTGCGGATACTCCGATTTCATCGCTTCTTGACAAGAACAAAGAAATCAAAAATCAACGTGCGCTTGCAAAAGAAGAGGAACGCGCAGCCAAAGAAGAGGAGCTTCGTCAAAGAAGAGAGATGAAGGCAGAAGAAAAAAGGAGACAAGCGGAAGAAAGGAAAAGGCAAGCAGAAGAAAGAGCGCATCAACCGGAAGAAGAACAAAAGTATTATGCCGAATATCCCGAAAATGACAGCTGGGACGGACGCGGACGCAGCAAACGTCGAGGAAGAGAGGCTAAAGAAGAATATCTCGATGATGATTTTTCTTCACTTGCCGAGCGTGAAGCTGCGAAAAATAATATTCCAAGATATGATTCAGAGAGGGGAAAAAGAAAAGGAAAGGAACCCTTCGAAAATATTGATTTCAGAGAGTATTACAGAGACGAATCAAAGTCAGCCGGTGAAAATCGCACAAAAGACGAAACACCTAAGGGAGGCATGAATTCTCGTCGAAAAGACAGCCTGAGCGGCATGGATGATATGTATGATCCGTATGACATGTATGATGGTACGGACGTTGACTATGACGGTACAGACGTTAGCAATGCAGGATTTGATTATGAAATGCAGGATTATGCAGGCAGTGACAGTACCGGTCGAGATTATGCAGGCAGTGACAGTACCGGTCGAGATTATGCAGGGCGTGACGATACAGGTTGTGAGTATACAGAACATGATGCCTTTCGAAGTGAAGGCGGCGAGATATGCAGCGAGTCCGCTTCGAGCAATATTTCACCTGAAAATCATATGACGCGTTCACAGACAGATGCGATGATAGCTGCAGGAGCAGCTGAGGTTGCGAATCAGGCTCAGAAAACTATTAAGAAGAAAAAGGATTATCGTATGCCTTCTATGAACCTTCTTGACAAGCCAAAGAAGAAGGAGACGCGAAATCTCAGATATGCTCTGAATACCAAGGCAAAAAGGCTGGAAAAAGTTTTTGCGGATTTCAATGTCAACGCAAGAGTTATTGATGTGAAGCAGGGACCGTCAGTCACAAGATATGAGATTCAGCCTGCTCCGGGAGTTAAGGTAAATAGCATCGTAAGGCTTTCAAATGATATTGCTCTGAATCTGGAAGCAAAAAGCCTGCGTATGGAGGCTCCGATTCCGGGTAAGGCAGCTATAGGAATCGAAGTGCAGAATGAAAATCGTTCCGTAGTTACTATGAGGGAGATGCTCGAATCCGACAATTTTAAAAATGCAGAGTCAAAATTGAGTTTTACGGTAGGCATGGATATTTCAGGAAATCCTGTTATTGCTGATTTGGCCGGCATGCCGCACATGCTGATAGCAGGATCTACCGGATCGGGAAAGAGTGTATGTATAAATTCCATAATTGTGAGTATGTTATATAAAGCTACACCTGATGAGGTAAGATTTATCATGATTGACCCTAAGGTTGTAGAGCTTAGCAATTACAACGGAATCCCTCATATGCTGATTCCTGTCATAACAGACCCTGCAAAGGCTGCTGCTGCACTTGCGTGGGCAGTTCACGAGATGAATGATCGTTATGATAAGTTTGCCGAAAACCATGCGCGTGATTTAAAATCATACAATAAAAAAATGAAAAATTTGAATCAGCCGGAGAATGTTATGCCGCAGATAGTCATTATTATTGACGAATTAGCTGACCTTATGATGGTTGCTTCAAATCAAGTTGAAGAGTCTGTATGCAGGCTTGCGCAGCTTGCGAGAGCGGCCGGCATGCATCTTATTGTAGCTACTCAAAGACCTTCTGTAGATATTGTCACGGGACTTATAAAAGCAAATATTCCTTCAAGGATTGCATTTGCTGTTTCTTCTCAGGTTGACTCGAGGACCATTCTTGACAGGGCAGGCGCAGAAAAGCTTGTCGGCAAAGGTGACATGCTCTTTCATCCGCTTGGAAAGGGACAGGCTGAGAGACTTCAGGGACCGTTTGTGACAGATGATGAAGTAAATGCTGTCATTAATTTTTGGAAAAACCAGTCGGAAGAATCATCGGAACCAAATCTTATACTTGAAAGCATAAATAATTCAAATGTAGATGCTTCCATGTATGAAGAAAGTGAAGACGAGCTCCTTCCTGATGCGATAGATCTTGTTCTAGATTCAGGTCAAGCGTCCGCATCGATGCTGCAAAGGCGATTCCGTATAGGATATAACAGAGCAGGAAGGCTTATAGATATCATGGAGGCCAGAGGAATTATAGGCCCTCATGACGGAAGCAGACCGCGTCGCGTACTGGTTTCAAAGGAAGAATATTATGGCATTGATGACGACAACTCAGCTGCCGGAGAAGAAAATGCTGAAGAAGAATATTTGAAGATTTAAGATTATGAGATTAAGATATGGAGATTTAAAATATGAAGATATGTTTTAATACTCTCGGATGTTCAAAAAATACTGTCGACTCGGAAAATGCAATGGCTCTGCTCGAAAATCGAGGGCATGAGATCATATCAATTCCGGATGAGGCGGATTGCATAATTGTAAATACTTGTGCATTTATAAATGATGCAAAGGAACAGTCGATTGATACTATTCTTGATATGGCTAAATATCGTGAAAACGGAGCAATATTAGTGATAACGGGATGCTTGTCTCAAAGATATGCAAAGGAACTGAAAGACGAAATGCCGGAGGCTGACATTATTTTGGGTGTAAATACATATGATTCGCTTCCTGATATATTAGAAGAATATATTCAAAATGGAAAACGTATTATAAGAGCCGAAGCAGAAGCAGACAGTTATTGTGAGATTCCTGTAAGAAAAATAGATGAGAGTTCATATTACTCGTATATAAAAATTTCAGAAGGCTGCAACAGAGTATGCTCTTATTGTATTATCCCTTCAATAAGAGGACATTTTAGAAGCAGAAAAATGGAAGATATTGTAAGTGAAGCTGAGTTTATAGCCGCTTCGGGCTGCAGCGAACTTCTTATTATTGCGCAGGATACGACAGCTTACGGTATTGACATTTACGGCGAATATAAGCTTGCGGAGCTTTTAAAAAGATTGTGCAGGATAGAAGGACTGCACCGTATCAGACTTCTTTATTGTTACGAGGATGAGATTACTGAAGAGCTGATTGAAACAGTGAGGGATGAAGACAAGATCTGCAAATATCTTGATATTCCTCTTCAGCATTACAGCCGGCATATTCTCGAGGATATGAACAGAGTATCTACACCTGAGTCTATAAAAAAGACCATTGAAAAGCTGAGAAAGGCCATACCGGACATTCATATCAGAACGACCTTTATTGCGGGATTTCCGGGAGAGACGCAGGAGGATTTTGATATTCTTGCGGACTTTATCGAAAAGACTGAATTTGACAGACTTGGAGTGTTTGCATATTCACAGGAGGAAAATACCGCAGCGGGTGAGATGACAAATCAGATTGATGAGGATGTCAAAGAGGCGAGACGAGATACCCTTATGGAGATTCAAAGGGATATTTCTTTGAAAAAAAATATAGCAAAGATTGGAAATGTATATGAGGTGATCGTCGACGAAAAAGAAGACGAGAAAACTTACATCGGAAGAACCGAATTTGATTCCCCCGAAATTGACAACGGAGTCATATTTACATCAGAGCGCGAACTCTTCCCAGGAGAATACGTTTTCGTCAGGATTACAGATGCATTTGATTATGATCTTGTCGGAGTTCTTGAGGAAGCACAGAAAAAATAACAGAGACAGGAACAATATAAGAACAGAAAAAGAACGCATCAAGAACTAAGCAAGAACGAAATAAAAACTGAAAAAGAACGCAGCAAGAACACATAAGAAAGGAAATGTTTTATGAATTTGCCAAATAAGCTTACCACACTCAGAATGCTTCTCATACCGATATATATTGTGGCATATCTTCTTGGATATTATTGCCATATCAATGCATTATACGTAGTAGCGGCACTAATTTTTATAATTGCGTCTGTAACTGATTTTCTGGACGGTAAGATAGCCCGCAAGTACAATCTTGTGACTGATTTTGGGAAAATTATGGATCCGCTCGCAGACAAGCTGCTTGTAACGTCGGCACTTGTATGCATGGTTGAGACAGGAACAGTGCCTGCATGGATGGTGATCGTAATACTCGCAAGAGAGTTTGCTATCACAGGCTTGCGCTCTGTAGCAGCAAGTAAGGGAATAGTAATTGCGGCAGCATGGTCAGGAAAGATAAAGACTGTTACGCAAATGATCGCGATTATATTTATTTTGATCGGGAATTGGCCATTTAGATATATAGGATTCCCGTTTGATAAGATTATGCTTTGGATTGCTGTGATCATGACCATATATTCGGGTGCGGAATATATCTATAAGGGCAGAGATTTGTTTAAGTCAAGATAATTGAGACGAGGTGCCAAAGTAAGAATGAAAGATGCAGGTGAGGAATAAAAATGAGATCAGCTATTATTGCAGTCGGAACAGAGCTGCTGTTTGGTCAAGTCGCAAATACAAATGCCGCTTACCTTTCAAAACAGCTTAATGAACTGGGAATAGATGTGATATATCACTATACCGTAGGTGACAATCCGGGAAGGCTTAAGAATACGCTTTTATCCGCAGTTGAGAACTGTGATATTGTGCTGATTACCGGCGGACTGGGTCCTACAGATGATGATCTCACCAAAGAAACAGTGAGCGAGCTGATGGGAAGAAAGCTTGTCTTCAATCAACATGCCAAGGACATGATGGAAGAATTCTTTAGCCGCTCAGGATATACTAGAAGTTCTAACAACGACAAACAGGCATACTTACCTGAAGATTCTGTTATCTTCATGAACAATCACGGAACTGCTCCGGCATTTGCTGTAGAAAATGGTGAAAAACGTATAATTTGCCTTCCCGGTGTTCCGCGTGAAATGAAAGGCATTTTTCAGGATTATGTAAGGGATTACTTGCAGGAACTGTCAGATGCATATATATACTCGCGTACGCTCAAGATTTTCGGCATAGGCGAATCTTATGTGGAATCCATGATTAAGGAAAAAATCAAAAATCAAACGGATCCGACGATTGCTACATATGCAAAGGACTGTGAGGTAGAAATTCGTGTCACGTCAAAGAGGAAAACTCTTGAAGAAGCCAAAAAAGCAGCGGGACAGACTGCCGACGAACTCGCAGCCATAATCGGTATAAGTACTTATGACACATATGGCAGGGAATTGTATGATGTTACAGCTGAAAATATGCTGAAAAGAGGCTTTACGCTTTCGGTTTGTGAAACAATTACTGCCGGAACAATGACTTCTATACTGTGCAGCAATCATGATGCTGTAGAATTTATAGATATGACTGTGTGTGCTCCAAACGGAAAAAATCTAGGAAAGCTTCTGGATGAAAAAGACTTTAGCCCGACACAGGAAGAGCTTCTTTCTGAGAGCGCAGTCGGAAAGGCAGCTGAGTTGTTGAGAAAGAAGAGCGGGAGTGATGTTTGTGTAGCGATTGCGGGAAATCCGGATTATAAAGAGGTCGCAGGTCATAAGCAAGGTGAGTTCTTTGTGGCAGTCTGTTTTGAAGGGAAAACTACGATCAGAAACTATTATAGGGGCACAAGAACGCGCGAGCTTTCCGTGGAATTTATGTCCCGCTGTGCCATACATCTCGTAAATCAGATAATTTCAGGAATTGAACCATTAGAAAAGCTTATTTGATATGATGAATAATTCATCTCAAGATTAAAGAAGAACTATGCTGCAAAACGTAAGGCCAGCGGATGGCGAAACGTGCGGACGAGTCGAGACGGAGCTGTAAGGCCAGCGGATGGCGAAACATGCGGACGAGTTGAGACGGAGCTGTAAG
>CAVCIY010000049.1:0-8693 GCA_963602445.1 Lachnospiraceae bacterium
GTTTGAGGTGTGCGACGGTGAGTCAGGCGAGCGGCGGTGAGATGTGTGCGACAGCCGTTCGTTTGAGGCGTGTGCGGCAGCGAGGCGTTTGAGGCGTGTGCGTCAACCGGGCGAAAGGAATTTATTATGCTGAAAAATGAGGAAAAATACACAGCTGCACTCAGAAGCGTGCTTAAAAAGACAGATTATGCATTTTTCCTCAGGCAGCTAAACGGCCTTTCGGATTTTCACGATGTGTGGCACGATTTCGACATTGCCAAAAGCGGCATTGAGCAGACCGCCGGAGAATTTAAAGAACTGATAGAGCTTCTTTATCTCGGAATTCCTCAAAAGAAGAGCGATATAGCGCGTGAGGCGGGCGAAGAGGAACTGAATCTGCTTTTAGAGAGCGGACTGTGGCTAAGAGACGGAGAAAATATTATCACGGACAATTATGTGATCGTTGTATATCAGCAGCTTTATGTCGTAGTTGATATTCCGCCTTATATGCCGACATGCACAAGAAAAATGACAGACGTATATATAGGAAGTGACAGCCTGAGGCTCGGTGAGAATGTTGCTTTTTCAAAGGGAACGACGGTCCTAGATCTTTGCAGCGGGAGCGGTATACAGGGACTTCTCGCAGCAAAATCCGCCGACAAAGTCGTTTGCGCAGAGATAAATGAAAGGGCTGTTCCTGTCATAAGGTTCAATGTGTCACTTAACGACTTTTCGAACATCATAGATGTGAGATGCGGAGATTTGTATGACGTACTTGCCGAAAATGAAAAATTCGATTTCATATATGCAAACCCGCCGTTTTTGCCTGTTCCTGACGGATTTTCGTATCCTATTTGCGGTGCTGTCAGCGAAGACGATCAAAAGATCCTGCGTAAGATTGCGGACGGACTTTTTGACAGGCTGACCGACCGCGGTGAGGCGATTATTTATTGTGAGGCATTCGGCGATGAGGAGAGTGTATTTTTCGACGAATATTTAATGGAAACATGCCGGAAAGCAGGTCAAGAAGCATGCTGGAAAGTAGGTCAAGAAGCATGCCGGGAAGCAAGTCAAGAAACATGCCGGAAAGATGATGAAGCGAAAGCAAATGCGATTCAGGTGACTGAGTGCAGATATAATCGCATAGAAACCGCATTGCAGACTGAATCGATGCTTCGGATGTCGAAGCTGTTTGACAGTAATCTCGATGAAGCCGCTTTTATCTCCGGAATGAACAGGATTTATGAGAAGGCGGGAGCCGTATATCTATACAGCTTGATATATCACATAAGACCGGCATATAGCGCAAAATCCGATATTTATATCATTGATCATTGCCAAAAGGCGGAATCATCGCCGCCCGGAGGCAGGACTGACAATGCAGCGACTTATGCGGAAAAAATTGAGATGATCGAAAGCGAAATAAAGCTGCTTGAGGGCATCCTGCGAAAAATGAAAGATGCTTGATTTTTACAGTGGATATAATATAGAATAATCGGGTAATTAAGCTTGCAAATAATGAAAAAAGCCAAGGCTGAATTAAGAGAGGCAAGCCGGAGCGGCAAAAGGAAAGAGGAAAAAAGTAATGTCAGTTACGGAAAACAAAGTGATTTCACTGGGTCAGTACAAGGGTCTTCACGCAAGAAAGCCTGTTATTACTGTCACGGATGAGGAAGTTGAACAGAGATTTGAAAAAGAAAAAGGCAGCATGGCGCTTAGGATAGATATCACTGACCGCGGTGTTCAGCAGGGCGATGTCGCATATATAGATTATACGGGATATATGGGCGGAAGACCGTTTAAGGGCGGCTCGGCGAAGGATTTCCCGCTCGAAATCGGTTCCGGAAAATTTATTCCGGGATTTGAAGATCAGATTGAAGCTGCTGAGGTTGGCGATAAGGTCACGGTAAGGGTCACTTTTCCTGCCGATTATCCGGCCAAGCAATATGCCGGCAAGCCTGCGGAATTTAAGTGTAAGATAAACAGAATCGAAGAAGTTCATTATCCGAAGCTCGATGAGGAGATTGCCTCGAAGATCAGGCTTATGATCTCAGATGAAAAGCATGCTGAGGCGGAGGCGGCGCTCGAAGATCAGCTTCTTGCAAAGATTGCAGAGGGCTCTCAATTTGTGCTGAGTGACGATTCCGTAGATGAAGCAATTGAAGTTCTTTATGACGAGTGGGCTGAGGATATCAAAAAGCAAGGTTATGATCCGGTAAAATATCTGAAGGTTTTCGGAATGGACGAGGAAACCGAAAAGGATATTATTATCAGACCTCAGGCAGAAGCCAGGATAAAGGGACAGCTCGTACTTCAGGCTATCGCCGAAAAGGAGGAGTTTGCCGTTACGGACGAAGATGTTGACGCTCAGGTGGGGCTTATTGCGATGCATTTGGGAATGCAGAAAGAAGTGCTCAAGCAAAGATTTGACGAAAAAGCCTTTGAGCAGGTGAGAGAGGATGTCCTGGTGACAAAGGCTCTCGAGATTATCAAGACAACACTTGTATACGAATGATGTTCGAAAATCCGAGCCGCCGCGAAGTACTCTTCGCGGCGGCTCGGATTGAATTTTGCCCCAAATTTACAATTCAAGTGAATTTCCATTTAGCAGGAACTCATAAAGTCCGAGATGAAGTATTCCTTCCTCATCCGTCCAAGGCTTCATTGATGTTTTGCTGATGATAATTTTCTTAAAGAAATCTTTGGTATTTCTTAAAGGTCTGAGCTCGGTCTCGAGCTTTGACGGGTCCGAAACATTCAATGCGGATTGAATATAGTATTTTTTAGAACCCTTATTTACTACAAAATCTATCTCACATTGTTTTCTCAATTTTTTTTCTGCCGTTTTTTCCACAACTTCCACAACACCGACATCAACAGAATACCCACGACACAGGAGTTCATTATATATAACATTTTCCATTATGTGATTTTCTTCCTGCTGCCTGAAATTGAGTCTTGCGTTGCGAAGTCCGATGTCGGTGCAATAATACTTTGACGGGTACTCAAAATACTTCTTGCGTTTTACATCATATCGTTTCGCATTGCTAAACAGGAACGATTCTATCAGATAATTCAGATAGTTGGAAACGGTTGTACTTGAAACCTTAATGCTTTTAACTGTTTGCAAGGTGTTTGCTATTTTGCTTGCATTGGTGAGTGAACCGACGGAAGAGCAAAGGTCATCCGTTAATTCGCTAAGTACATCGGGAAGTTCAATATCATAACGCTCCACAATATCTTTGAAATAAACCTCAGTGAAAAGAGATTTTAAATATTCCATCTTTTCCGCATCGCTTTTTTTGCTTAAAACAAGCGGCATACCGCCGAACAAAGCATATTCCTCGTAAGCATCGGATTTATCTCCTCCGACAAAGGAGTAATATTCTTTGAAAGATATGGGATAAACTTTAACCTCATCGCCTCTGCCGCGAAATGCAGTCAGCACATCTTTCGTGAGCATTTTTGAATTGCTGCCGGTCACATAAATATCAACATTGCGAAGCCGCATAATACCGTTGAGTTACATTGTAGAGCTTGATGTTCTCAGGATTTTTAAGTTCATCCTTTGTGATTGCATATTGTACCTCATCAATGAGAATGTAGTACATATCCCGGTTTGCGATTTTTCCGCGAATATATTTTGACAGCTCATCGGGATCACGGTACTTCACAAATGTATCGTCATCCAACGCAATAGTGATGATCTGAGATTCTTTTATACCGGTTTCTATCAGATAATCATAAAACAAATTGAACAGCAAAAAGCTCTTGCCGCATCTTCTGATGCCGGTGATTACTTTGATAAGCCCGTTTTCTTTCCTGTAAATTAGTCTTTTAAGATATTCGTCACGCTTAATAATATTCTGCATAGCAGCCCTCCACTCACTTAAAACTTACGGCCATTTTCCCCTAACCTTCAAGTAAGATATAACACTTTTAAAAAAAATATCAAGCGTATACTTGAAACTTGGGTGTGTTTTCCCCTAACTTTCAAGTGACTCCCGACCGCAGCCGCAATTGTAATCGTTACTGTTTAGCGACCGCAGCCGCAGTTGTAATCGTTACTGTTTAGCGATCGCAGCCGCTGCAGCAATCGCTGCTGTTTAATGACTGCCGCAGTGTGGCTGTCTGCGTTCAATTACAAGAATCCCGATTATAAGAATCTGAGAATTTCGTCTGTGTCGAGTCTTGGAGGTGCCGGATTTTCAACATCCGAAACGCCCATGGAAATGATAGCCGTAACAGTTTCATTTTCAGGGATTCCGAGTATCTCCTTAACCTTGGCGTCGTCAAAGATCCCCATGATAACAGTCTTTACGCCGTACTCGTGTGCTGCGAGGCAGAATGTCTGTGCAGAGATGCCCGCATCGTACATTTCCCAGCCGCCTCCCTTAGGAGTAGTATAACTGCCGTCCTTTTCATATCCTGAAATGCCGTTTACAACAGTCTGAACAGCGAGCATAGGCGCATAGTGCATAGTGCCTGCGTTGTAAGTAAAGTCCAAAACAGCGGTATCCGCAATAAGATCGATTTTTTCCCTGTCTTCGACGATATTGTACCTAACTATCTGAGTATTTTTCCATGAAGGTGCATATTTCGCAGCATCAACTATTTTTCTGATAGTCTCATGATCAGCGGGACCTGTGAATTTTCTTACACTTCTGCGTGTCTTTATGCATTCGATAGCGTTCATATAACCCTCCTTAACGAGTGAAAGTGATATAATTTACTAAATTAATCGTATATTTTGAAAATTTATTTGTCAAGCAAATCCCGTCATATGGACGCTGCAAATTCAAAAATTCCGCCAAAAAGCGGACACCGTCTTCATCCGTGACAACATTGACAAATATGTCAAAAATGTGGTTTAACAGAAGAATGAAGTAATTTTATTCATATTGCAGCACTTGAGGCAAGTGCAGTATATCTTGCGCAGCTTGGCAGCGTTTGCCGGGAATGCGGCACGGCTTGGCGACCCGGGCATCTTCGAGAGAAGTGCCCGGGCCGCCTTTTTACAAATTTTTCTTGTGACCTTGATATTTTTTGTAAATTGAGTCATACTGCACATATAAGTTCGGACGGATTTGTAATAAGCATAAGGTAAAGAAACATGTATACAAAAATACAAGTTTGTTGCGGCGGCTTGTTGCGAAGCGGGGAGCATACGTATATAATCTTAGAATAACAAGATGACTGCTAGGACAACAAGGTGATTGCAATGTCAAGGAGGTATTATCATGGGCGGATTTTTTGGAGTTGCATCAAAGCAGGATTGTGTAACGGATTTGTTTTTCGGTACGGATTATCATTCGCACCTTGGCACGAGACGTGCGGGCCTGACTGTTTATGGGGAAAACGGATTTGACCGATCGATTCACAATATCGAAAATACACCGTTTCGTTCTAAATTCGACTCTGAAGCAGACAGGATGAGAGGAAATATGGGCATCGGATGTATTTCGGATTACGATCCTCAGCCTCTTTTGATTGACTCGCATCTGGGAACCTTTGCCATTACCGTAGTCGGAAAAGTTCTGAATGTCGAAGATCTTGTAGCCGAGACTTACAAAAAAGGGACTATTTATTTTCTCGGAATGAGCGGAGGCGGAGTAAATATCACGGAGCTGGTAGCTGCCATGATCTGCAGCCGTGACAGTATCGAGGACGGACTTTCGTATGTTCAGGAAAAGGTCAAGGGATCTATGTCTGTGCTTGTCATGACTCACGAAGGAATCTACGCATCAAGAGACAGACTGGGGCGTACACCTGTCGAGATAGGACACAAGGAAGGCTCTTATTGTGTGGCTCTCGAGAGCTTTTCATATATGAATCTCGGATATACGGATTACAAAGAGCTCGGTCCGGGTGAGATCGTGTTTATGACTTCTGACGGAGTAACTCAGATCAAGAAGCCGGGCACGGAGATGAAATTCTGTACATTTATGTGGACTTATTACGGATATCCGCCTGCCACATATGAGGGACTGAATGTCGAAACTATGCGTTACAGCTGCGGCAGCAAGCTTGCGGAAAGAGACGATATAGATGCGGATATAGTTGCCGGAGTTCCTGATTCGGGTACAGCTCACGCCGTGGGATATTCCGTTAAGTCAGGCATTCCGTTTGCGCGTCCTTTCATCAAGTATACTCCGACATGGTCGCGTTCATTTATGCCGACAAATCAAAGCCAGAGAAATCTTGTGGCACACATGAAGCTTATTCCGGTTCATCCGCTTATAAAAGACAAGAGGATGGTTCTCATAGACGATTCTATCGTAAGAGGCACGCAGCTCGGTGAGACTACAGAATTTCTTTATCAGAACGGTGCAAAGGAAGTACACGTTCGTCCTGCTTGTCCTCCTTTGGTTTACGGATGCAAATATCTGAACTTTTCGGCATCAAAATCAGATTATGACATGATTACACGTCGTGTAATTCGCGATCGCGAAGGCGAAAATGTCTCACCGGAAGTTATAAAGAATTATACCGATCCTGACAGCAAGAACTACAAGGAAATGAATGAAATCATCAGAAAGACTCTGAATTTCACTTCTTTGAGATTCCACAGGATAGACGATATGATCGAATCTATCGGCGTTGAGCCGTGCAAGCTTTGCACATATTGCTGGACAGGCGAAGAATAAAAGTCAGCCCGGCGGTGCGGGCGAGAAATAAAGACCGGCTCGGGCAGCTGAAGTGAAGTGTCCGGATTGCCGATGCGAGTATTGCTGAAGAAAAGGCAAATGTTTCCGGGCGGCTAAAGAGAAGCGGCAGGTCTTGCCGGCGCAGGCGAATCAGAAAAACCCCCTAAATCAGACTTATGGCAAAAGCAAAAGTCGATTTAGGGGGTGTTTTGTCATGCATCCGCTAAATTTCGCTAAATTTGAATAATAGGCTAAATTTAAAGAATAAGCGATTTTCCTGTCATTTCGGCAGGCTTCTCAAGATTCATGAGCTGCAAAAGCGTAGGCGCGATGTCTGCGAGAATCCCGTCCGAGCGCAGCTTATAATTGTTTTCCTGCGGTGTGATGAGAACTGCCGGAACAGGATTTGTCGAGTGTGCAGTCACTACATTTCCGTTATCGTCAAGCATCACGTCGGCATTGCCGTGGTCTGCTGTTACGAGAATATTTCCGCCGTGTTCGACAATATATGAGATGATTTGGCTTGCGCATTCGTCCAGAGCTTCTACAGCCTTTACAGCTGCGTCGAAAATGCCCGTGTGACCTACCATGTCGGCATTTGCAAAGTTCATAATGAGTACGTCATACTTATCGCTTTTCAAAGCGTCAAGAGCCGCTTTCGTCACTTCAGGCGCACTCATTTCGGGCTGAAGGTCATATGTCGCAACCTTCGGGGAAGGGATGAGAATCCTGTCTTCATTTTCATTTGGCTCCTCTATGCCGCCATTAAAGAAGAAGGTGACGTGAGCGTATTTTTCGGTTTCTGCTATGCGGATCTGAGTCTTGCCGCATGCTGCCAGATATTCGCCGAGAGTGTTTGCGTAGTGCTCAGGCGGAAATGCGATATGGACATTTTCAAAAGAAGCGTCATATTGGGTCATGGTGACATAATAGATATCTGTAGGAGCATCCTTGATCTCGAAGCCGTCGAAGCCTTCTTCCGTAAATGCGCGTGTGATTTCGCGCGCGCGGTCGGGACGGAAGTTGAACATTATAATAGAATCCCCGCTGCGAACACAGCCGTCTGCCCCGCTTCTGCCGTCAAAATCAATCACTGTAGGAAGCACAAATTCATCATTTTCGCCGCGCTCATATGCTTCTTTCAGAGCGTCGGCAGCTGCAGCGGCATGCTTTCCGATGCCGCAGGCAATAGCGTCATAAGCGACCTTTACTCTTTCCCACCTTGTATCTCTGTCCATTGCGTAATATCTTCCGGAAACAGTTGAAATTTTGCCGACACCGAGATTTTTCAAATGAGCCTCTATATCATCGATATATGTCTGCGCACACCTCGGCGGCACGTCACGTCCGTCGAGGAAGCAGTGAAGGTAAACTTCTTTCAGACCTCTTGAGGCTGCAAGTTCGACAACTGCCTTGAGATGGTCAATATGGCTGTGAACACCGCCGTCAGAGAGAAGACCGAAGATGTGAAGTGCCGAACCTTTTGCCGCGGCATTGTCCGCAGCCTTGATAAGAACTTCGTTTTCAAAGAATGTCTTCTCACGAATCGCTTTTGTGATTCGTGTAAGATCCTGGTATATGATGCGCCCTGCGCCGATATTCAGGTGCCCTACTTCAGAATTTCCCATTTGCCCCTCAGGCAGGCCCACAGATTCGCCGCTTGCGCCAAGAGTAGTGAACGGATATTTTGCGAAAAGAGCATCAAGCTTCGGTGTAGAGGCAGCCTTGACAGCGTTGCCGTCTTCTTTCTCACTGTATCCGAATCCGTCAAGGATCATAAGCGCTGTAATATTTTTCATAAAATAAACCCTTTCGTTTGTCGCTTGCGAAAGCCTGCCGCCGTCAGACCGCGCAGCTTCCTTTCTTGTTTCCCATATGTTTATATAAGGTGAAACTTATACGAAAATATGATATCATAAAATGTAATGCCGTCAGTTAATGCATAAAAATGTCATTGTAGTTATGACATAATATGTTATGCAAAAAGCTGACAAATCATTGTGGCGCAAAAAGCTGCGCCAAGAATTGACAAATCATTGTGGCGTAAAATGTTGTGCCAAGAATTGA
>CAVCIY010000050.1:0-8798 GCA_963602445.1 Lachnospiraceae bacterium
GCATATACGTTCAATCTGTCTTCTTGCTAAGCATTTACATTTGTCCTCATGACAGAATGCTTTACTCTGTCCTCGACTTCTGCACGCTTTGCGTTGTTAAACCTATCTATAGTGCCGACAAGATATCCCGTGATTCTTCTTATTCTCTCAAACTTGCCCTTTCCGTCATCTTCGGTTCTGTGGCAATGAGGACATTCATTATCTATGATACCCGTATATCCGCAGACAGGATCTCTGTCTACCGGATGATTTATAGAGCCGTATCCGATTCCCATTTCCTTCATCCATCTTACGACAGCTTCGAAAGCATCAAGATTCTTGAGTGGATCTCCGTCAAGCTCTACATACGAGATGTGGCCGCCGTTTGTAAGAGCATGGTAAGGCGCTTCGAGTCGAATCTTGTCATAAGCACTGATATTATAATATACAGGAATGTGGAATGAGTTCGTATAATATTCGCGGTCAGTGACGCCTTCAATCTTTCCGTACTTTTCGCGATCAATCTTTACAAATCTGCCCGAAAGACCCTCAGCCGGAGTAGCTATTACCGTAATATTGAGGCCTGTCTTCTTGCTTGCCTCGTCAGCTCTCTTTCTCATATAACCTACGATATTCAGACCAAGATTCTGTGCCTCTTCGGATTCGCCGTGGTGAGAGCCTATGAGTGCCTTGAGACATTCTGCGAGTCCGATGAAGCCTATAGTCAGAGTGCCGTGCTTGAGAACCTCACCTACCGTGTCGTCAGGACCGAGCTTGTCTGAGTCGAGCCAAATGCCCTGTCCCATAAGGAACGGGAAGTTCTTTACTTTCTTTGCGCTCTGAATGCGGAATCTGTCGAGAAGCTGGTCTATCACGAGCGTAATCTTGCGATCGAGCTCTTCGAAGAAGAAATCGACATCTCCCTTTGATTTGATAGCGATACGAGGAAGGTTTATGGAAGTGAAGCTCAGGTTTCCTCTTCCTGCCGTAACCTCGCGGCTCGGATCGTAGTTGTTTGCAACTACTCTTGTCCTGCATCCCATATACGCCACTTCTGTATTGTGGTCGTCAGGATTGTAATATTGGGCATTAAACGGTGCGTCCAGGAATGAGAAATTCGGGAAGAGTCTCTTTGCCGATACCTTGCACGCAAGCTTGAAAAGATCGTAATTCGGGTCTTCTTTGTTGTAATTTACGCCTTCCTTCACCTTGAAAATATGAATCGGGAATATAGGCGTCTCGCCGCCGCCAAGGCCGGCATCAGTAGCTTTGAGGACGCATTCCATGACAAGTCTGCCTTCAGCGGATGTATCTGTTCCGTAATTGATTGACGAGAACGGAATCTGTGCTCCTGCTCTTGAATGCATGGTATTCAGATTGTGTACAAGTGCTTCCATTGCCTGATATGTAGCTCTTCTTACTTCCTTATTTGCATATTTTTTAGCATATCTTTGTATCCTCTTCGCATCTTCTTCGGAATATTTTTCCATAAGGATAGTTCTTTCATATGCCATATAGGAATTTTCGTCATTTTCGGCATCTTCAAGGTTGTCGGCAAGCGCAGGACGAACACCTTTTTCTTCTTTTATGCGTTCTACGATTTCCTTTGCGGTCTCCTCGCCGTTTTCGCTGTCACCTATAAAATTTATGATCTTTGCAAGGTTTTGCTCGTAGAGAGCTTCATATGTCTTTCTTACGCCCGGAGCCATTGCGTAATCAAAATCAGGAATACTCTGACCGCCGTGCTGGTCATTTTGGTTGCTCTGAATAGCGATACACGCGAGAGAAGTATACGTCTGAATATGCTTAGGCTCTCTGATAAAGCCGTGACCCGTAGAAAAACCGCCTGTAAAGAGCTTTGTCAGATCAATCTGACAGCATGTTGTGGTAAGAGTCAGAAAATCAAGATCGTGAATATGAATATCGCCTGAAATATGAGCCTCCGCATGCTTTGGGTCGAGGACATAAAGCTCATAAAATTGCTTTGCTCCCTCAGAACCGTACTTAAGCATAGTTCCCATAGCCGTATCGCCGTCGATATTTGCATTTTCGCGCTTGATATCATTTTCGGCCGCATCACGGAATGTGAGATCCTCATATATCTTCATGAGCTTTGTATTCATATTTCTCACACGCGTGCGCTCCGCACGATAAAGAATATATTCCTTCGCCGTCTGAGCATGTCCGTTTTCTATGAGCATCTTCTCGACAGCATCCTGAACCTGCTCTACCGTAGGCTCCGCAATAGAAAGTTCGTTTTCAATATAATCAGTAACCTTAGACGCCAGACCGTCCGCAGTGGCATGGTCTCTTCCGCCGAGAACCTGCGCCGCCGCATATATGGCATTTGCAATCTTTGATTCGTCATAGGCAACTGTTCTTCCATCCCTTTTTATAATATTCTTGATCATAGCAACCACCTTACACCTTGTACCTTGTACCTTACACATTAGAACTTAGAGCTTAAAGACATGTTCCGGAAGCTTAGGATCTTGTCCCCGGAATTCAGAGATTCGTCACCAAAGCTTGGGTCACGGTTTTTCCAGGCTTTCGCTCTCATTTTATAACTAAGCGCAGATTTTTTGCCGATTTCGCAGTCCAAAGCTACCGCCGGATCGCACGCCGATTTCGCAGCCCGAAGCCGCCGCCGGATCGCACGCCGATTTCGCAGTCCGAAGCCACCGCCGGATTATCCGCTGATTCTTCCGCCCGACTCCTCGCCGAATCCGAAAATCCCGAGCAAAACCGCCCTGTCAAATCGCTTTTCCCCTCAAAACCGATCGAAATTTCCACGCTGAAATATTTCTGTAATATACAGAATATATGTATTGATATGCGTGCAAAACACTATATCTTGTGTTTTTGCCGCATGTCTATAATATCCCATCAACCATACTTTGTAAAGAGCATTTATGATAAACATTAAAAAAACGCAGAACTTTTTTCGTTCTGCGTTTTTTCGCAAATTCTTTTATTGGTAAGACATTATTTTGTATGACTATTTTCATACTTACGAAAATCTTACTTTTTATTCGTCGCGAGACCTTTGCCGGAAACCTTAAGTCTTGCCATAGCACGGGAAAGTGCTGCCTGACTGTGAACATATTCGATTTCACTTCTCTTCAGGCGGATACGTTCCTCTGCTCTTTCCTTCGCTCTCTGTGCTCTGAGAATATCGATGTCCTCAGGCCTTTCGGCAAAGTCAGAAATCACAACGACTTTGTCCGGAAGCACTTCTATAAATCCGTCTCCGACAGCTGCTCTGTTTACCTCCCCGTCTACTGTATAACGGAGTTCACCGGCTTTCACGGCAGCCACCATTGATTCGCGCATGGCCATTACTCCGTGCTCACCGTCTATTCCCGGAAACACAAGTGATTCACAGAGTCCGGAATAGAAGATTTTGTCCGTCGCTACTATCTCCAGATTGAATGTATTCATACTTTACCTCATATGTGAGTATTGAGACGAATTATCCTAAGCATTCTTCATTTCTTCAGCCTTCTTGAGAACATCCTCAATAGGACCGCAATTGAAGAATGCGATTTCAGGAATGTCATCGAGCTCGCCGTCAAGAATCATCTTGAAGCCCTTAATAGTTTCCTGAACAGGTACATACTGACCCGCAATACCTGTAAAGTTTTCAGCTACGTGGAACGGCTGTGACAGGAACTTCTGAATCTTACGAGCACGATAAACGATAGCCTTGTCATTTTCGTCAAGCTCTTCCATACCGAGAATCGCAATGATATCCTGCAATTCGTTGTAACGCTGCAGAGCTTCCTGTACACGGCGTGCAACTTCATAATGCTCTTCGCCTACTACTTCGGCTTCCAGTATACGAGATGTGGAATCGAGAGGATCTACTGCAGGATAAAGGCCCTGTTCGGCGATCTTTCTCGAAAGTACCGTCTTCGCATCCAGATGTGTGAATGTAGTGGCAGGAGCAGGGTCGGTAAGGTCATCCGCAGGTACGTATACAGCCTGAACTGAAGTGATGGAGCCGTTCTTTGTGGAAGTGATTCTTTCCTGAAGCTCACCTACTTCGTTGGCAAGTGTAGGCTGATAACCTACAGCTGACGGCATACGTCCGAGCAGAGCCGATACTTCTGAGCCGGCCTGTACGAAACGGAAAATATTATCGATAAACAGAAGTACGTCCTGATGCTGTACATCACGGAAATATTCTGCAAGTGTAAGTCCTGTCTGGGCTACACGCATACGAGCTCCGGGCGGTTCGTTCATCTGACCGAAAACGAGTGCCGTCTTTTCGATTACGCCCGATTCTGTCATTTCGTTCCAGAGGTCATTTCCTTCACGAGTACGTTCGCCTACTCCTGTAAATATTGAATATCCGCCATGCTCTGTGGCGATATTTGTGATAAGCTCTTGAATAAGTACTGTTTTGCCTACTCCGGCACCTCCAAACAGACCGATCTTACCGCCCTTTGCATAAGGTGCGAGCAAATCTATAACCTTTATACCTGTCTCGAGCATTTCGACAGCAGGTGTCTGCTCAGCAAATGAAGGTGGATCTCTGTGAATAGGCCACTGTTCTTCTCCCTCAACAGGCTCACCGCCGTCAATTACCTGACCTACTACGTTAAACATACGGCCAAGTGTAGACTTGCCTACCGGAACCTTGATGTAATCGCCTGTGGATTCGACTTCCATACCTTTTGAAAGTCCTTCACTTGAGTCGAGAACGATGCAGCGCACCACTCTGTTTCCCATATGCTGCGCAACCTCCATTACGAGAGGCTCGCCGTTAAGCTGAACCACAAGCGCTTCTTTTATGAGGGGAAGAGAATCTTTTTCAAATAAAACATCTACAACAGGTCCGATGACCTGTGTGATCTTTCCCTTGTTCATCTATACCTCCTTGAATCCTGCAGCTATTCCTGTGACGAAGCACCGCTTACGATCTCCGTCAGCTCTTGAGTAATAGCAGCCTGTCTGGCACGGTTGTACATAAGAGACAGTTCGTCTATCATCTCCCTTGCGTTTGAGGTTGCACTGTCCATAGCAGTCATACGCGCATTCTGTTCACATGCGTAGGATTCGACCATTGCACCGTAAATCAGACCTTTTACGTAATTTGGAACTATGTGATTGAGAACCACCTCAGGCGACGGATAGAAAAATTCCTTTGAAAATTCGATGCCGTCCATGTCCGGATCCGCTTCTTCCTGCTTCTTTCCAAAATCCTCGGCTTCGGGATCAAGGCCGAACATATTGTGTGTGAGCGGGAGGATCTGCATCGTCTTCGCTTCAAATATCATCGAGTTTATCATCTTTGTATAGACGATATAAACCTCGTCATATTCGTGCTTCTGAAATTTATCTATCACATGCTCCGCCATATTTCTTGCACGGAAGCCTGCCGGCTCAGCAGCAGGATATACAAATTCCGGGTCGATCTTCACAGCAGGATTCTTTGCATAATAATTTTTGGCCATATAGCCTATCATGCAGATTGTATTGTCTCTGCCTTTTTCGATATATTCGTCCGCAAGCCTGAATACATTGTGACTGTATGAACCTGCTAGACCTTTATCGGATGTAATAATAATATAACAGCGCTTAATGTCCTCTTTGCTCTTGTCTTTTATCGAAGACGAATCAAACAGAGTTCCGCTGAGATCGGGAGAATGCTGCAGAATATCGGAAATCGTAGACTGCAGACTTTCGAAATACGGCGAAACCGCGTCTCGATTGTTTCTCGCCTTTCTGAGCTTAGACGACGAAATCAGATACATGGCATTTGTAATCTTCATGGTATCCTTAACGCTGTCAATCCTTGTACGGATTTCTCTCATGTTTGCCATGATGTCACCTGCTCTTATACTCTCTTGCAGCCTCCAGAATCTTTTCCTTCAGTTCGTCACTGAGAACCTTCTTTTCTGTGATCTCTGCAATAATATCAGAATGAGCTGTCTCGAAATATCCGACAAGACCATCCTTGAATGAAGAAATTTCATTTAAAGGAATGTCGATCATCAGCTTGGCATTTGCCGCACAAAGCAGTATAACCTGCTTATAAAGAGGCATAGGATTATATAACGGCTGCTTCAGAAGCTCAATGAGTGCCTTGCCGTGGGCAAGGAGCTCCTTGGTAGCGTCATCCAGATCGGAACTGAACTGAGTGAACACTTCCATTTCACGATACTGAGCCAGGTCTACTCTCAATGAACCCGCAACAGTCTTCATAATCTTTGTCTGAGCCTTGCCGCCTACTCTTGATACAGAAAGTCCGACATTTACCGCAGGACGAACGCCCGAATAGAACAAGCTCGTTTCGAGGAAGATCTGACCGTCTGTAATAGATATAACATTTGTAGGGATGTATGCAGATACATCGCCTGCCAAAGTTTCGATAATAGGAAGTGCTGTCATAGAACCGCCGCCGAATTCCGGTGCGCGTCTGCAGGCACGCTCAAGAAGTCTTGAGTGGAGATAGAATACATCTCCCGGATAAGCTTCACGTCCAGGCGGTCTGTGAAGCAGCAGAGACATTGCTCTGTAAGCCTGAGCATGCTTGGAAAGGTCATCATATACAATAAGTACATCCTTCGCCTTGTCCATAAAATGCTCGCCGATTGCCGCACCCGTATATGGTGCGAGATACTGGAGAGGTGCAGGCTCACTGGCAGGAGAATTTACTACGATAGTGTAGTCCATAGCTCCATATTTTTTCAGTGTACTTACTGTCTTGGCAACTGTAGACGCTTTCTGACCGATAGCAACATAGATACATATAACATCCTCGCCCTTCTGGTTGATGATAGTATCGATTGCGATAGCAGTCTTACCTGTCTGACGGTCGCCTATGATAAGCTCACGCTGACCTCTTCCGATAGGGAACATAGAGTCGATAGCCAGAATACCTGTCTGAAGCGGCTCTGATACTTCCTTTCTTGTGATTACGCCCGGAGCCTTGTGCTCTACAGGTCTGTAATCGTCTGTCTCGATCGGTCCCTGTCCGTCGATTGGTTTTCCAAGTGCATCGACTACACGTCCGATCATATTGTCACCTACGGCTACACCTGCCTGACGGCCGGTACGCGTAACCTTTGAACCTTCAACGATACCGTGGTCAGATCCGAGAAGTACGCATCCGATAACCTTCGGCTCGAGGTTCTGTGCTATGCCTGTCGTGCCGTTTTCAAATTCAACAAGCTCGCCGTACATAACATTTTGCAGGCCGTAAACGTTTGCAATACCGTCACCTACACTGATGACATTGCCGGTTTCCTCCACCTGCACCTTACTGTCATAATTTTCTATCTCATTTTTCAGGACAGAAATAATTTCCTGTGATTTAAAGTTACTCAACTTCTCACCTCTCTGCAAAATGACGCTTCATCTTTGCTATCGAAGTTCTTACACTGCTGTCATAAACCTTTTCACCTACCGTAAGGATGAAACCGCCTATGAGCGATGAATCCTCGACAAGACTGAGTTCCACTCTGCTGCGGCCGCTCTCGCGGGCAAGCTTTGACTTCAGGCTCTTAATCTGGTCTTCATCAGGCTTGGTAACATATGTAAAAGTCGCCTTTACAGTGTCATTTTTTTCGCGAACAATCTGGTCGTAAATCTCGAAAACCTCATCTGACATCTGTACAGCTTCATTTTCGCTCATGACACTCACGAAGTTCCATAAGGATTCAGGAAACAGCTTTTCAATAACGTTTTTCTTTTCAGACTTGCTGATAAGCGGATTTACAAGAACCTCCGCAAGCTCCGGCGACTCAGTCAGCAGATCTCTTCCCGCATTCAGGTCATCCGGAACTATGTTCATATCATATAAGACTGTCGCATAGTTTAAGGGGATATTTGTCATTCTGTTTTCCCTTCTTCCGATAAGAACTGATCAAGCATTTCTCTGTTTGACTTTGAGTCTATATTTGAACCGATAATCTTTGAGGCTGCGATAATAGCGGCATCAGCCAATTCGGCCTTCGCTCCGCGCATAACGAGCTCTCTGTCGGTCTCAGCCTTCTTCTCGGCACGCTCAACAATAAGAGCAGCGTCTTCGTTGGCTTTTTCTATCATACTATCGTACTGAACCTGTGCTTTAGTATTTGCATCACTGATAATCTTCATGGATTCTTCCTTTGCATTTTTCAGTGATTCCTCATACTGAGCCTTCATATCGTCAGCTTCCTTCTGTCTGTTTGCTGCGTCCTCGAACTGACCGTCGATCAGATTCTTCCTCTCTTCGAGAATGCCCAAAACAGGCTTAAAGAGAAAAATCTTCAGCAAAACAAAAAGCAGCAGGAGATTGAACACGGTCCAGAAGATACCCCAATTAAATGTAAGCATTTATAGCCTCCAAACTGTGTAATAATTTTACTCTGCTGATCATTTCCTAACCCAGCATGATTATAATTACAAGACCGATTACAAGGCCGTAAATAGCGATTGCTTCCGCAAGTGCGCAGCCGATAAGGTGTACACTTGTGATAGAGCTCTTTGCTTCAGGCTGTCTTGCGATAGATTCAACAGCTGCCTTTGTTGCGTTTCCGATAGCGAGTGCTGCACCGATTCCTGATAAAGCTGCAATTGCTGCTGCTAAAGCGATCATTCCCATAATTTCCTCCTTTTTCCGCATGCCGCGGAATAAACACATTTAATAAATAATTAACAATACTTTTTTAAATTCTTAAAAAATAAGTTCTTAAAAAATATATTCGCAAAAAATCTTACATTTTGTCTCTTCAGACGGACGGTTTGCGTGCCTCTCAAGCTGACGGCTTACGCACCTCTCAAGCTGACGGCTTACGCACCTCTCAAGCTGACGGCTTACGCACCTCTCA
>CAVCIY010000051.1:0-8069 GCA_963602445.1 Lachnospiraceae bacterium
ACAAGCATCTAATAATATACTCCACAAGATCATCTTTGTGAAAATCCGCAACTGAGGATATATCAAGATGAATGACATTGTACTTATTCAGGTGTTCTTCAAAATCAGGTGCTTTTGCGATTTCAAACTTAGAAAAAAGCTCCTTAGAATCGCTTCCGAGGCTGTAATAAGCATCTATCATTCTTGCCGCCTGGGTTTTTCCGAAACGGCGCGCATGGCTAAGCGAAATGCAATTATTTTCCGTAAAAAGACATTTATTGAAATACTCGATCAAGCCGGTTTTATCTATATATATTTCACTTCTGACAGCTCTTTGGAAGCTTCTGTTTTCCGGATTAAAATATGTGCCCATTATGTCCTCACCTCGCAGTCTGATCTCGTCGCCCCTTGTTACTCTGAGCCTTTCGTCGCCTCTCGTTGCTCTGAGTCTTTCGTTGCCCTCGTTACTCTGAGCCTTTTGATGTTCCTCATTGCTCTAAGCCTTCCATCATTGCTCATTTCCGAGCGCTTCGCCAAGCCCCAACACTTACTCTACGGATATTTTAACACACGACAAAGCGGATATCCACCATGCAATTTAGGCATTGTGAATATCCGCTTAGCACCCTGACTTTTTTTCGACACCTCGTTATTTTGCACCCTGTTACTCGGCATTCGGTTGCTCAACATCCCGCTGTTTCGCATTCGGGTACTCGGCATCCCGCTGTTTCGCATTCGGTTGCTCAGCATCCTGTTACTCAGCATAAAGAATGGCTCTGATTTTTTTCTTTGCTCTCGCAATCGCATTGTCGACTGTTTTTGGCGTCCTGCCGGTGATCTCGGCTATCTCGGCATACGATTTTCCGTCGAGATGCATCTGCCAGACCTCAGACTCATAACGACTGAGAAGTTCGATTTCCCCGTGTCCAACCGCATCCAGGTTTTCACGCAGTACCAGAAATTCTTCCGGATTGTCGGCAGTCGTTGAAGGTATGGTATCTTCAAGGGTCGAACCGCTTTCGGTATTGTTCTCCTGAATAGGTTTGTTTAGGGACATTGAATTGTTCAGCGGGGAGTGTTTCTGACAAAGCGATGACCTCACCGCAGATAATATCTGACTTGTAATACACACGTCGGCAAATGTAGAAAATTTCGCACCTCTTTTGGGATCGTATCTGTGAATCGCCTTAAAAACGCCGATCATTCCCTCCTGCATAATGTCATCTCTGTCGGCGCCCATCATAAAATATGATGAGGCTCTTTTCCTCACACGAAGCTTATACTTTTTCAAAAGCTCTTCTTCCGCATATGCGTCGCCGTCACGGGCACGTGCAACCATCATTTCATCCCATTCATTGCTGTCCACACTGTCCATGAAAACTCCTTTCCGCAACCCGACATCAACCGAACATCGCACCCAAAGCTTGCTTCACAGCCCGTCGTCAGCATCACCTTACATTTGATTCATACCCCGACATCAACCGCACATCGCGCCCAAAGCTTGCTTCACAGCCCGTCGTCAGCATCACCTTACACTTGCCTTGCAGCCCGTCGCCTGACTCGTCTCACGCCTGAATCATCTCGCGTCCGAAGCCTGTTCACAACTCGGCACCAACCGCACACCGTGCCTGCAGTCTGCTCCGAAGTCAGCCTTTAGACTTTACCTTTTTTTCAAGCTTCTTTGTCTGACGATTTCATATGCAAGCACCGCTGCCGCATTTGACGCATTCAGTGAATTTACATTTCCCTTCATCGGCATTGAAACACACATGTCGCAGGTTTCTTTGACAAGTCTGCCGATTCCTTTCCCCTCGCTGCCTATTACAATGACAACAGGTCCGTCAAGCGATGCGTCTGTGTAATTTTCACCGTCCATGTCGGTTGCAATCGCCCAGACTCCGTCTGACTTGAGTTCCTCAAGCGTTCTGGCAAGATTTACGACTCTCGCAACCTTCACATATGCTGTCGCTCCGGCTGCCGACTTCTCCGCCGTCGCTGTAACCATCGCCGCCCTGCGCTTAGGGATGATCACTCCGTGCGCACCTACAGCATCGGCTGTTCTTATGATTGCCCCAAGGTTGTGAGGATCTTCAATTCCGTCGAGCATTATAATAAACGGATCCTCTCCCTTTGACCTTGCATATTCAAGAATATCCTCGGGCTCACAATATTCAAATTCCGACACATATGCCGCTACGCCCTGATGCGGACCGTGTCCCGAAATTCTGTCGAGCGTCGCCTTGTCTGCTTTCTTTATAATAATGCCCTTATCATGCGCCATAGCGACAATCTTCTTGATTGATCCCTCTGCGCCGTCTGTTACAAGCAGCTTGTCTATCCTGCGCTCGCTCTTGAGAGCTTCCATCACTGGATTTCGTCCGATAATCATATTGTCGGGAAGATCGTCGGCAAATCGATATGTCCGGCTGTCGTCGTCTCGCCCGCCGCGCCGTTCGCCATTTCTCGGCGCATCTGCTCTGTTTGCTGCGTTTTCTCGCCCGCCGCGCCGTTCGTCTTTTCTCGATGCGTCTGCTCTGTTTGCTGCGTTTTCTCGCCCGCCGCGTCCTTTATTTCTTTTCTCGTCCGGCGCGTTATATTGCTTTTTCCCCTTACTCATCAGTACTCTTTCTGTCACTCAGCCTAAAGTCTTACTCTTTAATCGACTCTTCTTTAAACGATTCTTCTGTAATCGACTGACTCTTCCTGAAGCGTCCTTAAATAATCTTTTCCAAAGCGTCCTGAAATAATCTTTCCTGAAGCATCCTGAAATAATCTTTTCCGAAGCGTTCTTCTCAAAGTTTGCTTTAGCGTCTTTTTTAAAACCTGTTTTTTCTTTCCTCTAAAATTTCTTCTTAATATATTCTTCTGTAAACCACAAATCTGAAGCTTATCCCATTTTCCTCGATGAGATCGCTTTTTTGGGCAATCTCCCACTCGGGTAATTCCGAAAAAATCGGTATGTACGTATCAGCCTCAAATGTCCCCTCGACTTCTGTAATAAGAGCCTCTGTGCAGTATGGAAGAAGCAGCTTGTAAATTTGACCGCCGCCTATCACCATCACATTTTCGGGGTCCTCTCCACTGAGCATTGCGTGCAGCTCTTCTTCATTTTTGCAAACCTCATATCCTTCACCGGGTGCGAGTTTTGTGGAAAGCACAATATTTCGGCGCTTCGGAAGCGGTTTTCCGCCCGGAAACGACTCGAGTGTCGCACGCCCCATCACTACGGTTTTCCCAAGAGTCTGCTTTCTGAAATATTTCATGTCCGAAGGAATATTTACCAGCAGTTTACCGTTTTTCCCGATTCCGCCGTCTTTTGCGGAAGCCGCAATCATTTTCATAAACTAACCTCTCGCTTTTCATTATTCTGCTACAGGAATATTTTTGAGCTGAGGCCCTGCCTGGTAATTTTCGATTTTAAAATCGTCAAGCCTGAACTCGTAGAAATCCTTGACATCCGGATTCATCACGAACTTAGGTGCCGGATATTGTGTGCGTTCTATCAGTTCTTCTACGAGCGGAATGTGCTTATCATAAATATGTGCGTCTGCGATAACATGAACGAGCTCTCCTACTTCAAATCCGCAAACCTGTGCCAGCATATGAACAAGTACGGCATACTGGACTACATTCCAATTGTTTGCCACAAGTACATCCTGCGATCTTTGGCTGAGGATCGCATTGAGTCTGTTTTCCGTAACATTAAATGTCATTCCGTAAGCGCACGGTTCAAGACCCATTTCCATGAGATCGTCAAAGTTATAGATATTTGTCATAATACGTCTGCTCGCCGGCGTGTTTTTAAGCTGCCAGATTACATTGTCGACCTGGTCCATTACGCCCTGGCGGAATCTGTATTTCTTCCCAAGCTGATATCCGTAGGCTTTTCCGATTGTATTGTCCTCACCTGCCCACGCATCCCAGATATGGCTTTTTAGCTTTGTGATGTCATTTGTCTTTTTCTGCCAGATCCAAAGGATTTCATCGATAGCATTCTTCCAGCCTGTAGGCCTGAGTGTGATTATAGGAAATTCCTTTGAAAGGTCATATCTGTTTACGACACCAAAACGCTTGATAGTATAGGCATTTGTGCCGTCTTCCCATTTTGCTCTCACATCCTGCCCCTTCGTCGAGCATCCGTTGTCAAGAATATCTCTGCACATATTTACAAATATCGTATCAGCTCTGCTCATTTTACCTTACCTCTTTCCTCTCGTTTCGCTGTCATTTTGATTCTGTCGTTGTAATCGTCATCGTCGCTGCTTTCGCTGTCGTCGTCGCTACTGCTGCCGCCGCCACCGCATCATTTTCGCATCGATTTTATCTCGCTTGTTTCGATAATGTCAAATGTCCTTCTTATAAGCTCTCGCTCTCTGTCAATGTCACCCGAAAGATTAACATATCCGATCAATGCCTCAAAGGCTGTAGCCTGCTTGTATGTGTTTATGTCGACATTGTGCGGCATCGATGTAATCTTGTGATTCTTGCCGCGTCTGACTACAGACTGTTCGTCACTTGTAAGCTCGCCTTGCAGCTGTCTTACGGCCTCGGCCTGCGCCTCGGCCCTTACATATACAACTGACGCCTTGTGAAGCCTTTCGGGCTTAAGAAGTCCTTTCTGAAAAACATGTCTGCGTACATATTGTTCGTAAACCGCGTCTCCGATATACGCGAGAACTGCGGTACTCACCTGTGATATTTTTCTTTTCTCGTCATCCATGCTTCGGACCTACCATTTTCTCCGGACGGACATATTCGTCGAATTCCTCTTCTGTCAAAAGTCCGCTCGAAACCGCAGCCTCTTTGAGTGATGTCCCCTCCGCGTGGGCTTTCTTCGCGATCACTGCGGCATTTTCATATCCGATGTGAGGATTGAGCGCTGTCACGAGCATAAGCGATTTTCTGAGATTTTCCGCAATTTTCTCGCGGTTCGGTTCGATTCCCGACGCGCAATTTTTATTGAAGGAATCTATGCTGTCGGAAAGCAGATGCACTGACTGCAGGAAATTGTATATGATCACCGGCATGAATACATTCAGCTGAAAATTTCCCTGTGATGCGGCAAAACCGATCGTCGCGTCATTTCCCATTACCTGAACTGCCACCATAGTCACGGCCTCACACTGCGTTGGATTAACCTTACCGGGCATGATAGAGCTGCCCGGTTCATTTTCCGGTATCTTAAGTTCTCCGAGTCCGCATCTCGGACCCGAAGCAAGCCATCTTACGTCATTTGCTATCTTCATCATGTCTGCGGCAAGTGCTTTCATTGCACCGTGGACAAAGACTGTCTGGTCTTTTGATGTAAGTGAATGGAACTTGTTTGGAGCAGTCACAAATCTTGTGCCTGTCAAGGCGCTGATAATTTCGGCTGCCACTGCTCCGAACGCTTCATGTGCATTTAGTCCCGTTCCAACTGCCGTTCCGCCGAGGGCGAGTTCTCTTAAGCTGTCTGAAGCCGTTATGATAAACTCTTTGTCCTTTTTCAGCATTTGCGCCCAGCCGCTTATCTCCTGGCCGAGAGTCAGCGGCGTTGCGTCCTGAAGATGAGTTCTTCCTGTCTTTATTATGTCCGCATATCTTGCGGAAAGCATGTCAAAAGTGTCGATAAGCCTGTCGATTGAAGGAATAAGCTTCGTCTCGATACTCAAAAGAGCCGCTATATGCATGGCTGTGGGAAATGTGTCGTTCGAGCTTTGTGAGCAGTTGACGTGATTATTCGGGTGAATGTCGAGTCCCTCAGGTGCGAATTCCTTCGCGCGATTTGCTATTACTTCATTCACATTCATATTTGTCTGAGTTCCGCTCCCCGTCTGCCACACTGCCAGAGGGAAATTTCCGTCAAGCCTACCTGTGATCACTTCATCGCAGACGAGGTCGATAATATTGCCGCGTTCCGCATCTAGCATGCCGAGCTCCATATTTGCCAGAGCGGCCGCCTTCTTGAGGATACCGAAAGCTTTTATAATGTCATGAGGCATTTTTTCCTCACCTATTTGGAAGTTCATAAAACTTCTTTGAGTCTGTGCACCCCAGTATTTGTCAGCCGGGACCTTCACATCACCCATCGTGTCATGCTCTATTCTAAACTCATTCGGCTCACCCTTGCCGCTGGCAAGATCCGTAGTGCTCGTAACGCCCGCAATGCCTGCTGCTCCTGACGTCACACCTGTCGTGCCTGCCGCGCCTGTCGTGCCTGCCTCGCCTGCCGCACTGCTCGCACCAATCGCCTCGGATTCTTCATCTTTATCCATGTCGTCCATCCATGATTCCATCTGCGCAAATGCAGCTTCATATTGGCTGAACTCCGTCGCGTAGCTGTACATCGCCTGAGCCTCACGCATAATATCCTCAGGAGTCATCGTCATCGGTTTATAATTTGCATTACCTGCGAGCTTTTCCATTTCCGCATCGAGTTCTTCAAGCGCAGCCGCCACTTTTTTCTCGTCGTGCGAAAAGTCTGTATTTCCAAATTTTTTTTCGTTTCCAAATTCTTTTTTATTTTCAGAATCATTCATGATTTATTCCTTATTTCCGCGCCTCACGTTACAATCTCTGTACCGCTCGCGCCGCCTCTCTTATGCCTCTGCGCACTTGCCGTCTGCGATCTCGCCTTCTGCCTTCCGTACCGCTCGCGCCGCCTCTCTTATGCCTCTGCGCACTTGCCGTCTGCGATCTCGCCTTCTGCCTTCCGCACCGCTTGCGCCGTATCAATTTGCCTCTTTGCGCAAGTCAGCACATCTGCTCGCGCTTTTCTGCACCGGCAAATTATATCCTTGCGATGCCGCTTCTTACTGCCTCTTCAGCCACAGCCTTCGCAACAGCCTTCACAACCTCAGGATTGAAAGCATCCGGAAGTACGTAGTCAGCAGTCATTTCCTCTTCCGTAATAACAGACGCCAGCGCATAAGCCGCCGCAACCTTCATTTCTTCAGTAATATCAGCAGCTCTTACGTCAAGTGCCCCTCTGAATATTCCCGGGAAGCACAGAGCGTTATTTACCTGATTCGGGAAGTCACTTCTTCCTGTGCCCACAACTGCTGCGCCTGCCGCCTTTGCTTCGTCCGGCATAATTTCTGGAACAGGATTTGACATAGCGAAAATAATAGGATCCTTTGCCATGCTTCGTACCATATCCTGTGAGATAACGCCCGGTTTTGAAACTCCGATCATGACATCTGCTCCCTTAAGAGCATCTGCCACAGTTCCTTTGAGTCCGTCTTTATTTGTGACAAGTGCCATTTCCTGCTGCGGAACTGTATTTGTAGGAGCGCCGTCATAGATGATTCCCTTGCTGTTGCACATAATTATGTCGCCAAAGCCTATTCTCATAAGCATCTTTGCGATGGAAATGCCCGCAGCGCCCGCTCCGTTTATGACAATCTTAAGCTCTCCCATCTTCTTTCCGGTGAATTTGACCGCATTCAGCAGACCCGCCGCAGTGATGATCGCCGTACCGTGCTGGTCATCATGGAAAACAGGGATGTCGCATTCTTCTATCAATCTCTTTTCTATTTCAAAACATCTTGGTGCTGAAATATCTTCAAGATTTATCCCGCCGAAGCTCTTTGAAATATTCTTGACAGTTTCAACTATTACGTCCGGGTCCTTCGAGTCTATGCAAATAGGGAATGCGTCAATATCCGCAAAACGCTTGAAAATCGCGCATTTGCCTTCCATCACCGGCATGCCGGCAGACGGTCCGATATCGCCGAGACCGAGAACCGCGGTTCCGTCCGTGATGACTGCGACGAGATTGCCTTTTCTCGTATATTCATAGGCAAGCGCCTCATCCTTCGCTATTTCGAGGCATGCCGCAGCTACACCCGGTGTGTAGGCCACAGCAAGCTGATCCTTATCTTCGATTTCAGCACGTGAGATCACTTCGATTTTTCCGCACCATTCCTTATGTTTTTGTAGTGAAATTTCATTTACATCCATGATTTTTTTCCTCCGTTGCGGCATTTTCCCGACTGCGCCGCCCACTGACGCCCCGCCGTGCGGCGCACCACGAATTTCATAGCCCGCGAGCCTGCGCCGCCTGTTCTGCCACATTTATTTGTTTTATTTATTCTTGGTTATTTTTAGTA
>CAVCIY010000052.1:0-11292 GCA_963602445.1 Lachnospiraceae bacterium
GCCTTATATGCCATTACTTATATATTTAATATTTAATATTTTGCATTTAAAATATATATACCAAAATATGCATTCTGATATATATATATGCTTATATACGCTCAAATTAAAATATATTTTTATAATTCATATGTTTTATACCACATACTTTTTCATCTTACTCAATCACTTGCTGCAGCAGGTGCGAAACTCGCACGAGCATCCGCATGAACGATCGTGACATCCTATATACTGACAGCAATTTTGATTTTCCTCGCAGACGATATAATTTCCTCCGTAGACGTCAAGAGAAGAGCCAAGAACGAGGAATGCAGCGACTTTTTTTCGCGCATCGGTATATAAGCGCTGAACTGTAGTACGTGCCACATGCATCTGCTCTGCGCATTGCTCCTGCGTAAGACCGACATAATCAATCAAGCGTATAGTTTCATATTCCTCAATCGAGATAGTTATAGCGTCAGCGTTGTCTGAAGGCGTGCCGCAATAAAAGTGATCATTTACAGGAGGAGCACAGATACGCTTGCATTTTTCCGGTCTTGCCATAAAAAAACCTCCGGCATAATTAGTCATAATCAGTTGACTTTGCTTTCTGTCATCGCTTACTATGTCAGCACATACGAAAGGCAAAGTCTCTTCTTGTTTTGATTATAGCATAAAAATATTTTTTTAACAATAAATCGAGTAAAGCATTGATACTTAAATCGTAATTTCTATCGGACATATCAGTGCTGCATTATATTGAAAGTGCTGTACTTTATATTTTTATATCTACTGTTTTAAATTGGCAAATTTTCATTGGATAGGAATATCCGTAAAAAATTTTTGCTAATTATGGAAAAAATATTTAATAAAATATTGTGTAAAGCATAGGATTTGTGTTATACTTTTGATTGTTCATGAGTTGATCGAGCTAAATGTTCTGTCGAGCTTAGCTTGTGGAACATTTATGAAAATATAAACTGCATCCATGCAGTTGGCGAAGGAGGTGCTTGAGATGTCAAGAAAGTGTGAAATTTGCGGAAAAGGCCAGGTTTCAGGAAATACTGTAAGCCATTCAAACATTCATACAAAGAGAAAGTGGAATGCAAATATTCAGACTGTAAGAGTGAATGAAAATGGAAGAGTTAAGAAGATTAATGTTTGTACCGGTTGCATCAAGTCAAACAAGGTTTCAAGAGCTCTCTAATTTTATTGTAAATCGAGGCGTCTGGATTTTACCGGGCGCTTTTTGCATTATCGGCATGTTTTTTTACATATGCATCATCCTGCATCATGTAAAACTGAGATCCGTACCGGGAATATTTTGAAAGATATTCCGACCGGCGAAATTTCGGAGGTAAGCATGAAATACGACAGAGGATCATTATTTGTATATGGTGAAGACCGTGTGGCGGTAGAGTGCACTGTTATCAGTCAGTTTAAAAATGAAGACACAGGAAAGCATTATATCGTATACACGGATGGTTCAAGAAATGAACTCGGAAAGAAAAATTTGTTTGTAGCTTCTTACAATCCTGATGACGATGCAGACACTGCTCTTACTCCGGTGGAATCTCTCGAAGAGTGGGAACAGATAACAGATTTTCTTTCAGAATTGAGAACTATCATCGACGAACAAGGTCTTGATTTATAAGTCTGTAAGTCATTTTCATGTGAAGTGAAACTCGTGCTTTAGAAGTGAAGCTTATATTTTGGCAAAGTTGGCTGAGCGATATAAAGATACGAGCAAAGTGATTTGCGGACGTTTGTGAATATTTTATATTCATGTGCATGCAAAATGTTGAATTATAGCTTTTCGTCAAATAGTTGTTATATCAGACAGTCGCTGCGTTATGCAGCTTCTATGTCGCTATAGAATATATATTTGCTGCCTGAAAAGACGGTGATATATGATTAGCTATTTGCTTTTGGCTATTTTTTAAAATTAAAAGGAAAGTACTCATTCCGAGACGCACACTTGCGCCCCGGAATGAGTGCATTTTTGCGGCAAAAATTGTTTTTTTAGCTGGTATTCTTTTATCATGCTTTTGTCATATCAATGACCGTAATATTGATATTTTTTTTCTTTGAATAAAAGTAACCGCAGTCAGCAGGCTTGAATTTTTCATCGATAAATTGATGACACTCTTCGTCAGTTTCGAATTTATAATAATATCTGGTATATTCCATGGCCTCTTCAAGAGTGGAGCACGGCTGTCCGAACTCAAGACTTAGAGCGATAGACTCATAAGGAATTCCTCTTTTTTCAAGAAATGCCGATATTGTTTCAATCGTCTCAAACGAGCGGTCTTTTTTACGGATATTGCCCGGCATGGTCGTTACGGCGTCTGTGCGGGAACCGGCACTGTCACGGGAATCGGCGCCGTCATGAGAATCTGCATCGCCGTGCGAACCGGCACTGTCAAGGAATCCGGCATGGGAATCGGATTTGTGCTGTTCAACGGCCTTGCGCTTGGCAGCTTTTTCTTCTTCCGTATATCTTGGAGTTATAGCTATAACTTTTTTTGCGGCAATTTTTTTTAAATCATCCCAATCATTTAGCACGGCACTGAAAAAACTGAAAAATACCACATCAAAGGAACGGCCGTTAAATACGTTTCGCCAATCGCCAAGCTCGTACGAAAGACCTTCGATAGGTTCCGCTTCCTGCATGTCTGTACAAAAATCGATAGAACCGGTGTCTATGTCATTTGCCGCGTAGCTTTTTACGAGAGGTGCTATATGTCTTGCAAGAGTGCCTGCACCGCATGCAAGCTCAGCGCATTTGTCAGATTCGGTAATATATCTGCTTATATATTCTACAAGCTTATCATGATAACCCGTATATGCAGATGCAGCTTCATACCACTGTGCTGATCTTCCGCTCCATCTGCCAAAGGTGCCTTTTTTTATATTTGAAGTATTTGAATTACTCATATCGTCGATTCTCCTAAATTTTTCGGATTCTACAGCTCCTTATTACTATAACATTTTTTTGACATAAGTAATAGAATATATCAGACAATAAAGCTATGTTTAAATCAAGTTTAAGGCATTGTGGTATGCATGAAAAGTGCCGGCAGCGAAGCCGGGGGACAGTAAACGGAGCACGGAAAACAAAAATCGTCGGCGAGCCGGAGAAATGTATGATGCAAAAAATGAAAAAACACGGGAATGAGAACCGTGTTTTTCATTTTTGGTTTTATTTATTTTGGTGATTGAATGATGGCTGCCTGAATTTTTCGGATGTTCTGCAAAACTCTCGAAAAATATTCCTGCCGAGCAGGATTTATAATATAAACAATCGCACTTAAGGAGAAATGCGATTCAGTCAAAAGCCATTCTGCAAAATGTCTTTTGAAATACCAATATTCTTTGACTTATCAGGGAGAAAATATTTTTCCTTCCTGACTCCGTTTTTATTATAGCATATTTTGCTAAAATGTCAACTGTAAATTGCCTGCAAGTTGAGTTTAGTTGGCAATCGTTAATTATCACTTGCTAAATTATCGTTGACATAAGCGGAAATAGACCGGAATGTCATCATTGTGACCGGAAAAACAACAAAAATATACTGCACTGTAAAAATTTTTTTATATTTTTTATATCAATGTTGTAAATACAACAGACCGTCTGTTTGAAGCATTCATTCATTTTTAGGAAAGATAATTTGTGAAATAATCATGAAGCATGCAGTTTTCAAGGGACGGGAAGCACGAATTGTGGTATAATAAAAAGGGCGTGCGCAAATGAAATATTAGAATTTATCACACATCGCACAGCGAAGTGAAATATTAGAATTTATCACACATCGCACAGCGAAATGAAGTATTTGGAAAAGCTTATGCCGCAGCGCGGAACGGAGAATATATAATGGATAAATCAATGAAACCGGCGGGGCTTATTCTTTCGGCCGGATTTTCCTCCAGGATGAAGGACTTTAAGCCTCTTATGAAGATAGGAAAGCTTACACCTCTTGAGATCCTTATAAACAGCATGAAAATTGCAGGTATAGAAGATATTTTTGTAATTACGGGCTTTAGGTCCGAGGATGTGAAGACTTTCCTTGACGGCAGATATACGGCCGACAATGGTATAAAATGTATATATAATCCTGACTTCGAAAATGGGATGTTTTCATCTATTCAAGTAGGTGTGAGAGAAGCATCTCAAAACGGAAATACATGTTTTCTGATGACACCTGTCGATGTTCCTCTTATTCCGCCTTATATATTTAAGGCTGTTCTAGCGCGCGCGAAGAAGAATCCGGATTGTTTCATCTGCCCGAGATTTGACGGCAAAAAGGGGCATCCTCTCTGCATCCCGGGTTCAATGTCAGAAGAAGTTCTCACAAGTAAGGGTGAGCAGGGGATGAAATCAGTTACATCGGCTCATAATGACAAGATGATTTTGTTTGAGACTCATTGCGAGAGTATTATTTATGATATGGACACGCAGGAGGCTTATGCCAATATTGTGAGATATTATAACGAAAAAAGATATCCTGACGAGAAACAATGCCGAAAGATGTATGACAGATTCGGCACTCCGGCGCATATTATACGTCATTGCGAGGCTGTTACAAATACTGCTGTATGCATGGCTGAGGAGCTAAACAAAAAAGGATATGATCTAAATACAAAGCTGCTTTATTCGGCCGGGATGCTTCATGATGTGCTGAGATTAAAAAAGGATCATCCGGGTGAGGGTGCGAAGCTTGCGATTGATTACGGATATCCCGAGATAGCGGAACTAATAAAGGTTCATATGAGTTATGTTACTCCCGTACCTGTGAAGAATATCACTGAGACCGATCTTTTGTGCCTTGCTGACAAGCTAAGGCAGGAGGACAAGCTTGTGAGTCTCGATGACAGGCTTAAGCCCGTGAAGGAGAGATGGGCAGACAATCCAGAGGTTTTGAAGATCATAGAAGGAAAGATATCTGCGGCAGACAGCCTTCTTAAGGAGATAGAGCGTATTACGCAAAAAGATATATATGAGGTACTCAGAGAATATGACAAAAAATTCCTTACCGAGCACGAAGGCTTGGGTCCGAAGAGAAGGCTTATTCTCATCAGACACGGCGAGACCCAAAGACATGAAGAGAAAATCTTTATGGGTCAGTGCGACATTCCTTTGAGTGACGAGGGCAGAGAGCAGTGTATGATCGTCGGTCTTGAGCTTCAGCATTTTGACATAAATGTAAAGAATCTTTATACAAGCGACCTTAAGCGCGCGAGAGAAAGTTCGGAAATTATCTCACAGAGGCTTGAGTGTAAGCCTCATATAATCGAGCTTCCAGAGTTTAGGGAAATGGCTCTCGGCGCATGGGACGGAAGATATATGCGTGAGATCAAGGAAGAGTTCCCCGAAGAATATGAAGCGCGCGGAAAAGACCTGGTAAATTATAAGATAGACGAAAATGCCGAGAATTTCCACGACCTCAGAGATCGTGTACTGAAAAAATTCAAAGAACTTCTTGAAAATGAGAAAGGTGATTTGCTGATAGTTGCGCACGCAGGCGTAAACAAGATCATCGTGTGTGAGCTGCTCGGAAAGGACATAGAGGACGTTCTTAAAGTGAATTTCGGGAGGGGAACTTATCAGATATTTGAAATCCCGACCGGTGCCTGACAGTGCGCATGACAAAAAAAGCAGCCGCAGGAAAGGTAAGATACAAAGGTGAGATACAGATGAATTATACCAAGGAAATTGAAAGGCTTCTTATGCAGGTGGAAAAGCCTGCTTCATATATCGGCGGCGAGTATAACTCGTGCTGCAAGGATGAGGAGAAGGTGGCGCTCAATTACGGCTTTTGTTTTCCGGATCTCTATGAAATAGGGATGTCTTATCTCGGCCTTCAGATTATTTATCATGTACTCAACGAACGTGACGACATATATTGTCAAAGATATTTTGCGCCGCGTTCCGACATGGAAAAGCTGATGCGCGAAAACAACATTCCGCTTTGTTCGATTGAAAAGCAATCCGCGGCGGCGGATATGGATGTGCTGGGCTTTACGCTCCAATATGAGCTCTCGTACACTAATATTCTCAATATGCTTGATCTTGCCGGGATTCCGGCAAGGCGCGAAGACAGAGATGAGAGTTATCCGATCATAGTTGCGGGCGGAAATTGCTCGTTCAATCCCGAGCCTTTGGCTGATTTTATCGATGTATTTACACCGGGTGACGGTGAAGATATGCTTATTACGATTGCGGATGCCATTATAGATTATAAGAAGAGCGGAAAGTCAAAGGAAGAGCTGCTAAATGAGCTCGCACATACGGACGGAGTATATGTGCCGGCTTTTTACGAGCCTGTATATGGCGAGGACGGTATCTTGATTCGTTATGATACTGCTTCGGATGATATACCAAAGACTGTGGTAAAAAGTTTTACTATGGACATGGACGTTCTATCATATCCGCTAAAGCCGATAGTTCCTTTTGTTGATGTTGTTCATGACAGATCTGTCATAGAGCTTTTCAGGGGTTGTACAAGAGGGTGCAGATTTTGCCAGGCGGGTATGCTTTGCAGGCCGGTAAGAGAGAGAAGTCCCGAGCAGATTCTCGATTATGCGCGTGAACAGCTTGCAAATACCGGATATGATGAGGTTTCCCTGCTTTCGCTTTCTACGAGCGATTATTCCAAGATAGAACCTCTTGTAAAAGATCTTATGCAAATGTGCAGAAAGCAAAATACAGGACTTTCACTCCCGTCTCTCAGACTCGACTCTTTTTCATATGATGTGCTGAAAGAAATCCAGACATTCAGAATGACGGGTCTTACCTTTGCACCGGAGGCAGGCACCCAGCGCATGAGAAATATTATAAACAAAACCATTACCGAAGAACAGATATATTCTGCCGCAAGACAGGCTATCGAGCTTGGCTACAACAACATAAAGCTTTATTTTATGATAGGCCTTCCTGGTGAGAGGGACGAGGACCTTGACGGGATTGCGCAGATTGCGGCAAATATAAATGAAATATACAAAAAGGCTCCTGAACGCAGCAAGAAATTTAATATTACGGTAAGCGTTTCAAATTTTGTTCCGAAGCCGGACACTCCGTTTCAGTGGGTGGCACAGGATACGCCTGAGGAGTTTGACAGGAAGCATCGTTATTTGAAGGAAAAGTTCAGAGGCATGCGCGGTGTCTCGTTCCAATATCACGGAACTGAGACAAGCTTTCTTGAAGCTGTACTTGCGAGAGGTGACAGACGTCTGGGAGCTGTCATGCAGCGCGCTTTGGAGCTTGGATGCAAGTTTGACGGATGGTCGGAATTTTTCGATTATCAGAAGTGGATGCAAGCCTTCGAGGATGTCGGCATAAAGCCGGAATTTTATTCGCAGAGAGTGCGTGCTGTTGATGAGTGCCTTCCTTGGGATTTGATAGACTGCGGAGTTTCTAAGGATTATATGAAGAAGGAATATGAAAAAGCTCTTTCAGAGATTCAGACAAGGGACTGCAGGAAGGGATGCACGGGATGCGGCATCAAACGCTTCGTTACATGCCCCGAGTATGAATACGGCAGCAATTATTCTTGATTTGAGTCATATAGCAGCAATTATTCTTAAAGCAATTATTCTTAATATGAATATCGCAGCGATTATTCGCATTGCTTCATTTACTTTACAGTTTTAGAAGCAAGATGGATGATTTAGTATCGCCTGTAAAGGGCGTTAGCAATAAATATGCCGAAACGCGAATATATAATTAATATAGAAATAGTATATTCGAGACGAAAACATTATAACCAAAATAGAAATAGTACATTCGAGACAGAAACATTATAACCAAAATAAAAATGGCATAATCGAAGCAAAATATAATTGAATTAATAAAATTAAAACGGGAAAATTGCAATTAAAATAAATATATTACAATAGAACAGGGAAATGAAATGGGCAGATATCTGTTAAAGTTTACGAAAGAAAAAAATCTCAAATATATATCGCACCTCGATCTTCTGCGACTTTTTCAGAGGGCTTTTAAAAGAGGCGGCATCAGTCTCAGCTATTCTAAGGGATATAATCCTCATCCGAAGATGGGCTTTGCCCAGCCTCTGTCACTTGGGACGGAAAGTTTCGGAGAATATCTCGAATTTGAGACGGATGAACAAAGAACGGGCGAATATTATCGAGACATAATGTCAGGATGTATGCCTGACGGGATATCTATTCTGTCGTGCTCAGACATGAAGCAGTCAGGAAAGACGTCGGCAGCAGCTGCTGTTGCATATGCCTCATATATTGTGAAAGGAGATATTTCTGAAGAAGCAAAAGCTCTTCTTTTGGATGGAATTCCGAAATATATAAATCAGGACGAAATCATCTGCCGGAAGATAAATAAGAAGAAAAAGCTTGTCGAAAACAATATTAAGCCGCTTATTAGGTCGTTTAACACGGGAAAAACGGATCACACGGAAATTTCAGACAATACGTGTCACACGGAAAATTCGGATAATAGCATAAAACAGGATAATAGTGAAAAGCCGAGCGAAAGCGAGATTGTATTTTCTATGACTCTGAGAACGGGAAGCAACGGAAATCTGAATCCCGAGGTTCTTATAAAATCGCTTTGTGAGTTTTGCAATGTCGAATATTTAAGGCACGAATGGAATTATCTCAGGCAGGAAATGTATTTTCAGGTTGACGGCAGCGAAAATCTGTTGCCGCTTTCTGAGTTTAAGGGATAAACGAGGAGTCGATATATTAAGGCGCAAATGCTTGAGAATTTGACATATTAAGGTATGAAAGATTAAGGAAGAAACAATTATGACTGAGAAAATTTACCAAACGCAGCCGTATGTAAAGGAGCTTGAAACTGTTGTCACATCAGTTGAGGGATGCAAGATCATTACGGAAAAGACAATATTCGCACCTGACGCAGGCGGTCAGCCGTGCGATCTCGGGACGCTAAACGGCATTGATGTCATATATGTTCATGAAGAGGGCGGAATAATATATCATGAGGTTGCCGAGGAAAAGGCGTCTGAATTTAAGGCAGGTATGTCTGTCTTGATGTCGATAGACTGGAACAGGCGTTTTGATCATATGCAAAATCACCTGGGTGAACATATCATGTCAGGACTTTTTAAGTCGGTTTATGACGCAGACAATAAAGGATTTCATCTCGGTGACGAAATATCTCATTTCGATATAGCACTTAAGAATATTTCTCCCGATATGCTCCAAAATATCGAGAGACTCGCAAATCAAGCCGTTTATGACGCAAAGCCGGTGAAGGTCATACAGACTGCAAGTGCGGATGAGGCGCGAACATATCCTCTCAGAAAAGAAATTGATATTGACGGTGACATTCTCGTGGTAATCGTAGAAGGCATTGATTGCTGCGCATGCTGTTGTCCGCATCCGTCAGATACTTCCCAGGTGGGTATTATTAAGATTGTGTCGACGGAAAAATATAAGGGAATGACAAGGATTTATTATAAGTGCGGGAAGCGCGCTCTTTATGATTATGAACAAAAGCATGATGTCATTTCCGTTCTGAACAAGAAATATTCGGCTGATGAATTTACTCTTCTTGAAAAGATAAAGATTGCAGATGCCAAGAACGAAGAGCAGAGAAAAGAATTAAACAAGATGAAGGATAAATTTGCCGATATGACGGCTGATTCCGTTCTTGCGGAAGCAGAAAGCCAAAATGCCACAGCAGTGGTACACGAATTTGAATTCGAAAAACTCGACGATCTGAAGAGAATCGCAAAGAAAATCATTGCGAAGACAGATCTTCCGGTGATGCTTTCCTCACTTCACGAAAAGTGCGTATTTCTCACTCACAGCGGCAAAAGCAATCTGAGGTGCGGCGCTGTAGTAAAGGAGTTTGCCGTCGGCGCAGGAGGAAAGGGCGGCGGAAGCGATACGCAGGCGCAAGTCATCTTCAACAACGAGGATACTATGAGGAACTTTATCCTTATCGCAGCAGCTTCGTGCTAGCCGGTCAAAATATTTAGCTTCATGTGACTCCGAAAGGAGACTTTCGGTAAGGCTGCGGGTTAAGCTTTTTGGGAAAGCCGGCGGAACGGAAAAGGTCCCGGTAAGATGTCGGGAAAGCCGGCGGAAAAGGTTTCGAAAAGATTTCGGGAAAGTTATAGATAAGGTTTTCCGGGAAATTGACAGGTGGTGACAATATGGATGAGAAAAACAAAAGAGCTCTTGATTTTGATACGGTAAGCCTTTCTGAGGACGGCAGACGGCTTGTCATTATTGATCAGACACTGCTTCCGGGCGAGATAAAATTTATTGAGCTTTCACGCCAGCAAGATATAAGAGAAGCAATATATAAGCTAAGAGTAAGAGGAGCTCCGGCAATCGGAGTGGCCGCTGCATTCGGCATTTATCTTGCGGCGCTCGAAATCAGCGAGGATATGGATAAAGTCGAGACTGGGGAAGCCGAAAAAACAGATTCTGAGAAAGCCGAAAAAACAGGTGCTGAGGATGAATTTTTTGAAAAACTTGCTAAGGCTAAGGATTATTTGTGTGAAGCAAGGCCTACGGCTGTCAATCTTAAGTGGGCTTTAGAACGCATGTGTCTGAAAGCCGAGTCTTGCAGAGGACACGGCACAAATGCGATTGTATACAATATGAAAAAAGAGGCGCTTGCCATTAGAGACGAAGATATTGAGGTTTGCAGAAGGATAGGTGAAAATGGCCTAACTCTTCTTAGCAAAGGTCAGGGAATACTCACTCATTGCAATGCGGGTCATCTTGCGGCAGTAAGATATGGCACGGCTACAGCGCCTATATATCTCGGTCATGAGAAGGGATATGATTTTAAGGTTTTCGCTGACGAGACAAGACCGCTTCTTCAGGGAGCGAGGCTGACTTCGTTTGAACTTGCGAGAGCAGGCGTAGATGTCACACTTATATGTGACAATATGGCATCATCGGTTATGAAAAAAGGATGGATCGATGCTGTCATCACGGGCTGCGACAGAGTGGCGGCAAACGGAGACAGCGCAAATAAGATAGGAACGTCGGCAGTTGCGATTCTTGCAAAGCATTATGGCATTCCTTTCTATATAGCTGCACCGTCATCAACTATAGATTTCGACACTCCGACAGGCGATGAAATTGTCATCGAAGAGCGTGATCCGGATGAGATAAAGAAGATGTGGTATAAGAGTCCTATGGCTCCCGATGAGGTGAAGGCTTTTAATCCGTCATTTGACGTGACGGACGCATCGCTTATAGATGCCATTATCACAGAATATGGCATAATCAAGCCGCCATATGATAAATCTTTGGCTGAGTTAAAGAAAAAAATAGGCAAATAGATGATACA
>CAVCIY010000053.1:0-13080 GCA_963602445.1 Lachnospiraceae bacterium
TTCGTCACGCTCTGCCGGGCTTTGTCGGGCTCTCCCGGATTTTGTCCGGCTTTGCCGAGCTTCGTCACGCTCTGCCGGGCTCTGCCGGGCTTTGTCATGCTCTGCCAGTCTTTGTCGGGCTTTGTTCTGAAATATCCGAGATTTGCCAACGAATCGGGCGCATGCCGTGTGCAAGCAGAAAGTCGTTTGCCTGTGAAAAATGTCCGCATCCGAAAAATCCGTTGTGTGCCGAAAGCGGACTCGGATGCGCCGCAGTCAGTATGAGATGTGCCGGATTTGTAATCAGAGGAAGCTTTGCCTTTGCGTTGTTTCCCCAAAGCATAAATACTACAGGCTTTTCTCTTTCATTTATGTGGCTGATTACGGTGTCGGTAAATATTTCCCAACCCTTGCCCTTATGGGAATTTGCCTGATTTTCCCTGACAGTGAGAACAGCATTTAGGAGAAGCACGCCCTGCTCAGCCCATTGCGTAAGGCAGCCGTTGTCAGGAATTTTGCAATTCATGTCTGTCGCAAGCTCCTTGAAAATGTTATTCAGTGACGGCGGAGCTTTCACGCCCTTCCTTACGGAAAAGCACATGCCGTGCGCCTGACCGGGGTTGTGGTAAGGGTCCTGACCAATTATTACAACCTTGACATCTTTATATGCGGTCGCCTTCAGCGCGCTGAAAATCTCGGTCATCGGCGGATAGACAGGTCCGGCTGCATATTCTTTTTTCAGGAATTCTCTGAGCTTAAGATAATAATCCTTCTCAAACTCTCCGTCAAGTATCTCGTCCCAGTCGTTTCCAAAACTTACCATTACGGTTTTCTCCTTCACATAAAATACTTCTTATGCCTTGCTTCTAGCCGAGCTTCTCCTCTATGAGCCATGCTTCTTCTTTGAGCCATGCTTCTTCACTATTAGGAAAGCTTCTCCTCTATTAGCGCAGCGAGATTTCTTGCAAGCGGTTCTATCTTTTCGGTGTCGCTTCCCTCGAGCATTACTCTTACTACAGGCTCCGTGCCTGAAGGCCTTATAACGACTCTTCCTTCATCTGCCATCTGCGCCTCGAGGGCATTTATGGCATCAGCGACATCTTTGTTTTCCATGTAATTATATTTGTTTTCGTTCTTAACTTTTGCATTTACCAGCACCTGCGGATAGAATACCATCTCAGCCGCCATCTGTGAGAGTGGTTTTCCAGCCTTAAGATATGCTCTCACAAGCTGCAGTGCCGCAATCATGCCGTCTCCCGTAGTCGAATGCTCCAGGAAAATAATATGCCCCGACTGTTCTCCGCCTATAACGCAGCCTGTCTTTAGCATACTTTCAAGGACATATCGGTCGCCGACGCCTGTCACGTCGACATCTATGCCAAGGTTCTGCGCATATTTGTGAAATCCCAGATTGCTCATAATGGTAACAGCAACTCTGTTTTCCCTGAGGTGTCCTTCCTCCTTGAGAAGCTTTGCGCAAATGCCGATAACGGCATCGCCGTCTACAACGGTCCCCTTTTCGTCAACAGCTATAAGTCTGTCTGCGTCGCCGTCAAACGCAAGACCCATGTCTGCATTATTTTCCTTCACCGCCTCGCAAAGGCGTTCCGGATGAGTCGAGCCGCACTTGTCATTAATATTTATACCGTCAGGCTTGTCGGAAATAACAGCAACTTCTGCACCAAGTCTCTTGAAAATCGATTCGGCAGCCACGTAAGACGCTCCGTTTGCGCAGTCGAGGACGAGCTTTACTCCGTCAAGTCTCACACCGCCCGCGCAGCTTTCAACAAACTTGGCATATGTCTCGACAGGCGGTTTTTCGGGCGTTCTTATGCGTCCGATTTCTGCGCCTGCGCAGCCTTGAGGAAATTCCTTTTTCCCTTCTGCGTATTCTGCGATTCTGTCTTCGACAGCGTCATCGAGCTTAAATCCGGCGCCGTTGAAGAATTTGATGCCGTTGTACTCAAACGGATTGTGAGAAGCGGATATGACAACTCCGGCATCTGCTCCGAGTTCTCTTACAAGATATGCTATTGCCGGTGTGGGAATAACGCCTGCCTTGATGACGTCGCCGCCCATCGAAAGGATTCCTGCGCTAAGCGCATCTTCGAGCATATCGCCCGAAATTCTCGTATCCTTCCCTATAATAAAAACAGGTCTCTTTTTATCTTCAGTAAGTATCAAGGTAGCCGCTTTGCCGAGCGCCATGGCCATCTCAGGCGTAAGCTCGGTATTTGCGACACCGCGAACGCCGTCAGTTCCAAATAATCTTGCCATTTAATCCTCCGTTTGCTTTTTATTATGCTTTTTAATTATGATTCTTAATATGTCTGTCATCGTGCGCTTAATTGCGCCTGTTATGTGCCTTTTTTATACCTGTCATCGTGCACTTAATCACGACCGTATGCACCTTTTTTCTGTCATTGTGCGCTTAATCGTGCCTGTTATTTACAACAACTCCTGCATTGCAGAAAGCACATGCCATTTCAAATATCGCTGCGACAATCACAATGCCGACATCACTGCAAATATCGCTGCGACAATCGCAATGCCGACATCACTGCAAATATCATTGTAAATATCATTGCCGACATCATTGCAGATAAATCAAATTTGCCTTTACTGTCACTTTACCGGCATCTATAGTGGTTTCCATGAAAGTTCCCGATTTCCATGAAATGGCGACAGGAATCTCCTCCTGATTTGCGCTAAGCTCCGAGCAGTCTATCGTAAGCCTTATCGCGCCCTCCGCCTCGTCCGGTATCGCAGTGTCGGAATATAATTCGACATCTACTGTCGAGTCTTTGAAAACAACTGCTTCATTGCTCTTCAGATTTGAGCATATAATGTCAGAGGTGTTTACGGTAATGGTCTTTTCCTCACGTTTTTCAAAAAAGATCTCCGCTGTGACAGCAGCCTGAGTTGACGAAAGCTTTACTCCCTGCGGCAATACCGGCGTGACCTTGGTTCTCTCATATTCTTTGAGACCTGAGATATCAAGGGGTTCGGTCTCAACCTCCGTGATATCTTCTGAAATATCGGGGTCACAAAGCACCATAATATTTCCTGCCTCTGCAGACGCAAGTTTGACTGACAAATCCGGTTTTCCCGTGGTCACAACCTTCAGAGGAACATTTTTCTTCACATACAATTGTGTATTGATAACGGCTGTTTTCTCTGAAAGACTGACATCATCAACGTTCTCGCCGTCATCGTCAACAGGAGTGAGCTTTGCCCTGATTTCTGTCGGCGTATCACCGACTCCTGCCGAATTGACTACCGCCTTTACATAATTTACTGAATTTACAAGGGATTTCGCTCCTCTTACGGTAACAGTCTCAGGATCAGAAGAAATCTGTACCGCTTCCTTCCCGTCATCGATATCACCATAAAATTTTGTCTTGATTTCTATGTCTTTTTCAACAATTTTTTCTACATTCGCCGTAATTTTCAGCGAAGCGCTAGATTCGAGCGTGATGCCCGACGGAAGGCTGATATTTGCGTTGGCATGGTTTTTACCCTCCTCAAATGACGACACGTCTACCTCGGCAGTGATATTTCTTTTGTTTAGTTTAATAATATCGTTTCTGTTTCCTTTTATCGTAATCTTTTCGATAAATTTGTCCGAGTCTTCAGACAAAACCAAACCACTGTCTTCTAAATCCTCTGTATTTACATAGCTGATTTCTACATTTGTACACGTTGTGGTGATGGTCGGATTCTCGTCTGTTATAACTACCGCCCAGAGAATGGTTGACAATATAAGCGACAAAAGAATATTGATCCTCTTGCGCCTTTTGCTGAGCATGCCGGAATCACTTTCCGCTTGTGAATCAGCATTCAGTGTCGGATTTTCTTTTTCCGCCCCCGCATAGGCTTTCTTCTCTGCGGATTGAGAGTCGTAAGTCTTCGGCTCGTTTGCTTCAGGCTCGGAAGCTACATGTTCTGCAGCCTCCTGTTCGGGAGCTTCAGTCTCTGAAGCTACATGTTCTGCAGCCTTCTGCTCGGAAACTTCAGCCTCGGAAGACCCCTGTTCTGCAGCCTCCTGTTCGGGAGCTTCTGGCTCGGAAGCTACATGTTCTGCAACATTCGGCTCAGAGCTTCCCTGCCCGGTGGTTTTTGACTCATCTGAAAGATTATTTATTTTTAAGGTGCCGCTTTCTTTAGGATTTAGTTCGTCCCTATTTTCCTTTTTTTTCATAATAGGCTCCCTCTTTGTAAGTGAATATTTCTTTAGCGTATATTTTAGGCGCCTGGCTTTTCAATTTCGAACCTTCCGGCGACTGTTTTCTCCGGCACCGGATTTTTCGCCCGCTAGCTTTTCGACGCCTTTGATTTCTGTGTTATCGTCGGAAGAATGCTGTCGTTTGTATCCCATTTTCCATAATATATATCGAAAAGCATCTTTTCTATCGACTTGGCATCCATATAACGCGTGAGTTCTCCCTTGTATGCATAAGAAATAATGCCTGTCTCTTCTGAAACAATAATGGCAACCGCATCTGTAGTTTCCGTGATGCCTATGCCTGCGCGATGTCTTGTGCCAAGCTTTGACTCAAGGCTTTCATTGGTTGTCAGCGGCAGCACGCAGCCCGCGGCAAGTATCTTGTCATCTCTGAGAACGACAGCGCCGTCGTGAAGTGCCGTGCCCTCATAAAATATGGTCTCGATAAGCTGCGATGTAATCTCGGCATTTAATATCGTACTCCTGTCTATAATCTCTCCGAGCTTGATTTCCTGTTCTACTATAATGAGTGCTCCTGTCTTCTCTGCAGCCATGTTGTCAACCGCTTTACTGATTGCATTCACACGTTTCTTTATCTCGCTCTTGTCCTTGTCCTCGGATGGGTTGAAGAACCGTCCAACGTGCCATTGCTTGCCCAAATACTCAAGAATACGCCTAAGCTCGGGATAGAATATAACAATGATAGCCATAAGACCATATTTAAAAACGCTGTAAATCAGAAAATGAATCACGTAAAGATTCAAATAATTTGCAACTATCATAATGGCAAGCAGCAGACAAAGTCCTTTGACTACTTGCTTTGCTCTTGTACTTTTTATATAATTCATCGCCATGTAAATGATATATGCAACTAAAATTATATCAATCACATCTCTTATCCTTATAACGGATATGACGCTCATAATTTTGGTGAGTATATCGCCCATTTCTGTCTCCTCTTTGTCTTTGACATCTTAGGCATAGATATCTTTGCCATAACGATAACTGAAAAGCTTAATCAAATTTGTCTCCGCCGGCAAACCCTGCTTACGTACCTTGCCGGCGAACCATACTTATGTGCCTTGCCCGTGAGCCTTGTCGGCCAGCCTTTCTTGTGCGCCTTGTCAGCGAACCCTTCTTGTGCGCCTTGTCGGCTAACTCCGCCTGTGTACCTTGCCTTCAAGCCTTCTCGATGAAGCTTTTCGGCCGTGGCAACACTATTTTAATTGTACTAATTTAAACACAATTTTTCAACCTTTGCGGATGAAATATCACAAAAGATACAGATTTTTGCATAGACATCATATGTCCATTTTCGCATAGACATTATTTGTATATTTTTATACCTACTGTCTTTCTTCAACTATGCAGGCTCCGGTCTGACGTCAGCCGAAGGCCAACAGAGGAACTGCGATGATTCAGTCGAACGTCGGCGGACAGCAGTGGTTCGGCCGGAGGCCTGCTCTGCTTAAATTTAAAAGGGGGCACGGATAAAATCCGTGCCCCTTCTCTATTCGCTATACAATATTGCACCAGTGTGAACTGAATCAATGCAGCTTAATGCAGCTTTCAGTCAATGCAGTTTCGGTCAATACAGCTTTCGGTCAATGCAGTTTCGGTCAATACAGCTTTAAGTCAATACTGCTTTGTGTCAATGCTGCTTCTTTTTGTCATTTCAGTGTGAACTGCTGCAATTCCATGCCCAGATACATGCGGCACAAAATAGCTGCAACTTCGCTTCGCTTGATATTTGATGCCGGCTTGAAGTTGTGCGCGCTGTCACTGCCGGCCAGAATACCTGCCCGGTAGAAAGTATAAATTTCTCCGGCATATTTGTGATTCATTGAGACATCGGGAACAGCTCCGTCGTTTATTTCATTTATAGGCGTATATTCTTCGGCCGGCATTGCCGCATAGAATATGTGTACATAGTCCTCGCGCGTCACTTTTGCGTTGTAATCCTGCCACTTCCAAGGGATGCCGGCTTCTTTGGCATAATCAACATACGGCTGATACCAAGCCCCATCCTGTGAGGTTCCCGGATCTTCGACTTCATTTTTTGCCATGTTCATGCGTGCCGCAAGAGTAATCGCTTCCGCATATGTCATATTGTCATCCGGAGCAAATCTTCCGTTTCCCTTGCCGTTCACAAGACCGCAATCCACTGCCAAGGATACATACTCGGCATACCATGCATCCTGCGGTACATCGTCAAATGATATTTCTTCATAATCCGGGACAGTTCCTAAAGAGAAAAGAGCTTCTCCGAATGTTCCGTCTTCGAGCATGCTGCCGCAAAATCCCGCATCGTCCACAGTTTCATCGCTATAAGCAAAACATATCATGCCTGCCGCACCGTTAAGCTTAACCGTAATCTTCGCTTCATCGCCGGATTCTGCTTTGAAAAATTGCTCGGTCTCGTCGATGATCCCACCTTCTTCGTCATACCATGTGATATAAACTGCCGGTTTGTACAGAGAAATCATCTGAGCGAAAGTCTGTGTCGGATTTCCGATAGGTTTCAGCGTGATTTCCATGCCGCTTTCATAAAACTGCGCATCTGCTATGAAACGATACCCAAGTGCCGTCAAGTCCTCGTCCGTCATACCGGTATCCTGAATGTCAAACCAAAGGCTTTCGCGTTCAAAATATTCTATTCCGTTGCTTACGGTCCGATGCCCCAGACCTTCACCGTTACAGTTGTAAAACTCGATGCCAAAAACTCCCGTTCCACTGTAAGCAACACTAAATGACGCATTTGGAATATCTTTGCGCTCAAGCTGCTTGCCGTCTTCTGTCACTATTACATAGTAAGGCTTCAGCAAATCGAATGTTTCAGCATCAATCAAATTCCCGTCTGAACCGCACAAATCAATTTCGACCCTCACATCCTCACCTGATAAATCCAGCTTGTGCTTCACCCAGACATTTTCGTTTACATCTGCTGTTACGCTTGGCAGCATCGCTTGCAAGCAAAGCATCATTGTCAACAAAACCGCAAATAAATGTCTTATTCTTTTCATCTTTCTTTCCATCCCTTCATTTTCTCCTGTTTCGCATCTGCTTCTAAAACAAATTATACCATAACATTGTTTGTCACGGCCGAAAAAAATGATTTTTTCGCTTTTTCTGTACCAGCTTTTAGTTTTCTTTTGTTTTGGCTGTGTTCATGCTTTGCTCCGGTTTTATTTCTCCGTTTGCTTCGACAGTGTTCACGCTTTGCTTCGGCTGTCGGTTCCGCATTATTACCTGCAGCTTATCGACCGGGATGATACGTCTGATTAAGTTTCATCAGGCAAAGTACAGCGATGACAAGGGAAGAATATTTATAAGGAATCTCAATGATAATGAAACATGGCTGCCGAATGCAAAAAGTCTGCTATCTCTGCAATTGCAGGTGATAACAGACTTTTTCGGATTCATCGCTTTTTCAAGCACACAACCTTTTGGTCATTTATTTTTGAAATTTTATTTTTTATAATTCGGCAGGCAGTGCATCACGCCGTTTTCTGTTGCTGCGGCTTGCTTTCAGCATTTTTGCACAGCATTCTCTTTCGTCATTATTCGCCAGCTGGCCGAGCCTCGATGAGTATTCCTCACAACCCTTCTGCACCGGCAACCCGGACCCTGATGTGTGCTCTCCGGCAATCGTTCTCCGAGAGCAACCCGTGCCCTGATATGTGCTCTCCGGTAGGCTTTGTTCGCCGGCATCTGTTGCCGCACTGCATTTCGCCGTTGTTTACTAATAATTCGGATTCAGCAGACCGTACTTTCCGTCATTTCTTTTATATACGACAGAAATCTTCGCTGTCTCCGCATTTAGGAATACAAAGAAGCTGTGGTCAAGGAGTTCCATCTGCATGATAGCTTCTTCGACACTCATAGAAGTAACATCAAATGTCTTTGTCTTTACAGGCAAGCTGTCTACAGGCTCTTCAACCGGAGCAACTCCCGCAGCGGCCTCTTCAAATGCCTCAAACTTCAGCTGGTTATTGTGTCTCTGCAGCTTTTGCAGCTTTTTTCTGTTTCTGGTAATCTGAGTCTTCATCTTGTCAACAGCTTTTTCGACACATGTATTCATATCGGAATCTTCGCATTCTGCTCTGAACATAGTGCCTTTAGTGTTGATCATAGCTTCAAGGAGTTGTCTTTTTCCTCTGTAACCCATCGTCACGTTGACAACAACGTCATCTGAAAAGAACTTGTCCAGCTTTCTGAATTTCTTTTCGATGAATTCAACCTGTCTGTCATTTGCCGTAAAGCCTTTACTAGTAATGTTAACCTTCATTTGATAACCTCCTTTTGCTTTATTTTTTTATACTGAAATTCTCGCAAGACCACTACTCGCCATACCACTCGACACATTGATTGCGCTCGGTATGCAATTCGGCACACAGCTTTCACATGCCATGCCGCTCGGCGCACAGTCAAATGACGACGAATGATCTATGGGCGATCAATTTTCAATGAAAAATCACCTCGCTCAAATTTCCACAACTGCATCATGTGATATCAGACAGCAACATATGTCAATCCGTCTTTATCAACTCGATGTTGTCCATACCGTTATTATAGCAGATTTATTTTGACAGTCACATGATATCTGTAAGAAATAAAGTATACATTGTATTCATTTGTTTTTCACACTACTCGCTATGCACAACATCTGTTATGTGCGACATCTGTTAAATAATAGCTGATTCTGTTGATAGTGCAACATTCCTGTAATATTTTTGAAATAATACGAACATCCTGTAATATTTTTGAAATAAACAGAACAACGCTGTTCTTTTGTGGATAAGTATGGCTGCATTGTGGATAAAATGTGGAAAACGTTGATATTACGTTATTTTCAAAATTTTTCCATCGACAATCCCATAAGAAAGAGCGTTAGAGTTTCAACGTTTTTTCGTGTTAGTTGCTTCTTGTTGATAACTATGAATCTTTTGTGGATAACTTCATTCTTTCTGTGGATAAAATTCGCGAACATGTGGATAAGTTGTGGATAAACCACAAACAACCACCATCAGAAACACAACTATATTACAGGCGCTTTACATGTACATTGTGTACATGTAATATTCAATTTGCTTGCCTAATTCACTTGCCCGATTCGTACATATCATATTCCATGCGCGCACTGCCGCAAAAATAAAAACGGGCAAAGACACGTCTACCTGACCTGGTCTTTGCCCCCACACTCGCCTGTGTTCAGATTTGGTTTTATTATTTTTATATACACAGGACTTACTTCTAAACCGCGCCATGCTCACAGACTTGCGAGAAGTCATGCTTACGTGGATCCTTTTGCCCGCGACTGGCTTGGATTTTCAACCACAGACGTAGAAAAGTGTGTCTTGCCCGTTTTAAGCTTATTGAATGTTATATTGCATCGCCGATTGCTGAGTTTATGTTCCCGCCGATTGACGACTTTATGTCTTCAGCAACCGTCGATCGGCATTTTTTGCCGCTGATTGCGATTCTTGTACCATCGCCGTTTGTCGGTTTTTTCGCCGTCAATCGGCGGATTTACAAGATATCGGCCGACGGATTCTCGGAAAATTTGCTGATGTCCGGCAGCTTACGCTGGTTGAAGCCGGCGGCCGCCGCCGCGATCACTATTCTTTTCGCACCGGCATCTCGAAGGAGCCTGCTGCAGTGATTCATCGTCGTTCCCGTGGTATATATGTCATCCACAAGAAGTACCGTGCGGTTGTAAACAACGGACGCTCTCTCGCTGTCGAGCTCAAAAGCCCCGTCTAAATTTTTCTTGCGGTCTCTGCTTCCGAGTTTATTCATCGGCGCCGTCTGCCTTATACGGAAAATACAGTCTGTCACAACGGAAATCCCCGTATACTCTCCGAGAAATCTGCTAAGAAGTTCCGCCTGATTGTATCCGCGTTCGCGTTCCTTCTTATAATACATCGGTACCGGGATTATTATATCAAAATTATATCCGACAGCGGTAATTTTATCAAAAATAATTTCAGCTAATTTTCTGGCCATATAGCCATGCCCGCCATATTTGAATTTTTTTATGAGAAGACGCTCTCTTTCGGTATATTGGAAGCACGAGATGCCCGCGTCAAACAACCTTTCCGACGCCGCGCACTCCGCACATACCAAAACAGGATACCAATCCTCCAGCATCTTGCCGCAAACCCTGCAAAGCTTGCCGTTTGCCCACTTTATATTTTGCAGGCAATCATCACAAAGTGAGTAAAGCGCACCCGGACGTATGGGACTTCCGCATGATATACAATAGATTGATTCGGGATAAACCGCATCACTGAGAACTTTGCCTGCTCTCGTGAACGCCTCTGCCGCACGCCCGCAAATCTCCTGGACAATTCTATGCGCTTCTGCCGCATGTTCCATATAATGTCTAAGTCCGCCGCTTAAGTTTGTATCTGTGCCCGCACACTTTGTGGCCGCACCCTTCGCAGCGGTTTCGCCTTTCACGCCCTTAGCAGAGTTTGTGCCCTTAGCAGAGTTTGTGCCGTTCGTGCCTTTTGTGCCCTTAGCAGAGTTTGCGCTTTCTGCGCTCTTTACGCACTTTACCTCTTTATTAAATTCTTTTTCCATCATAATTCCTGCAGAACAAGGAATTTTTTCAGCAGAAATGAAAGACCGGAGTATCTTTGCTCCGTTCTGTTGTTGTCAACCATCGCATGCATCATTTTTTCCATGCCGACCATTATCACACCCTTTTTCCCTCTGGTCACGCCCGTATAAAGCAGATTTCTGCACGCAAGCATCGGAGGAAAATAAGTCATAGGCATGATAACATAAGGGAATTCACTTCCCTGACTTTTATGTATCGTCATGGCATACGCAAGCTCAATCTCATCTACACCCTCAAAATCATATTCCACAAATCTATTTTCGTCAAACAGTACAGACATTTTCTTTTCTTCTATATCAATATTCTCTATAAAACCTATATCGCCGTTGAAAACGCCTCTGCCCTCAGCAAATGTATCTTTATTTCTCCATTCTGTATTATAATTATTCTTTATCTGCATAATCTTGTCGCCCTCTCTGAAGAGACGACCCTTACTTTCATATTCCACACGCTCAAACGAAGAAGGATTTAATATGCGCTGAAGTTCATTATTCAGCGAATGCGTCCCAAGAATCCCCTTCTTGACCGGAGTGAGAACCTGTATGTCTTTTAGGCTGTCACATCCGAATGATTCGGGAAGACGCCTTGATGTAAGCTCACATATAAGCTGCAGCACCTCTGTCTCGGTATTTCTGCGCATCATAAAGAAATCCTTTTCCTTTATATTGCAATAAGGATATTGGCCGCTGTTTATCCTGTGGGCATTCACTATTATCATGCTTTCGCCCGCCTGGCGGAAGATATTTTTCAACTCCACCGTGTGAATGGCTTCGCTTGCGATAATATCATGCAAAACGTTGCCGGCGCCTACAGACGGAAGCTGATCGGCATCTCCGACCATAATGAGACGCGTCCCCTTCACGATTGCACTTGTAAGTGCCTGCATCAGGAGAATATCAACCATTGACATTTCGTCGACGATCACCACGTCATACTCAAGAGGATCTTCGGAGGTCTTTCCGAAATTCATACTGTCAGTGTCTTCCGAGTAATAATATTCGAGAAGCCTGTGAATCGTGACTGCCTCTCTTCCGCTTGTCTCCGAAATACGCTTGGCCGCACGCCCCGTAGGCGCTGCTATCGCGACATTAAGACCGCTGATTTCAAAGATATCTATCATTGTATTTATAATAGTTGTTTTTCCGGTACCCGGTCCTCCCGTAATGACACAGACACCATTTTTCGCGCTGCACTTGACAGCTTCAGCCTGATTCTCCGAAAGCTTTATTCCGGCTGAGCTTTCTGAAAGCTTTATAAGCTCATCGATATCGGATCGCACAGGCTTAACCTTGGCTTCGTTTAATGCCATAAGACGGCTTGCAACCTTCGTCTCCGCTTCAAAATATTGTGTCAGATAGACAGACATGCCGTCATCCGTATTTTTGATCATTATGCTGCCCTCGACCGCAAGCTGCTGCGTCATGTCTTTTACGGCTGAGATGCTTACTTCAAGAAAAGCTGACGCCTCCTCGGCGAGCTTTTCGAGCGGCACATATGTATTTCCCTCGGAGGCGTATTTTCCCAGATAATATCTGATGCCGCTTGCTATGCGATACTCAGAATCACGCTCGACTCCAAGCCTTGCCGCGATTTCGTCCGCACGCTTAAATCCGGTACCTTTCAGATCCGTAACGAGCCTGTACGGATTCTCCGTAACATATCTGATCGTTTCAGTTCCGTAAAGCTTATACATCTTCATCGCATAACTTGCATTTATCCCATAATTAGCGAAAAACATTGATATCTCGGCAAATTCGCGATGCTGTCGGTATCCTTCTTCTATTGCCTTAAGTTTCGCTTTCCCAACGCCGTCAATTTCAAGAAGCCTTTGCGGATCCTTTTCCATAATCTCCAGAGTCTTGTCGCCGAATCTGTTTACTATGCTTCTTGCCATCTTAGGGCCGATTCCCTTTATGACACCCGATGCGAGGAACTCTCTTATGCCTGCCGCGGAATCCGGCAATATCTCTGTGCATTCTGAGACAGAAAATTGCTCTCCGTATGTCGGATGTGTAACCCACTTGCCGCGAAAACTGAAGGTCATTCCGCATTTTATCGAAGGAATAATGCCGACAACGGTGAATTGCTCCATATCATCGTCATTTTCGACCACGGCAACTGTATAAAAATTTTCGTCATTTCTAAATATCAGTTCAGCCACACGGCCTTTTTTCTTCGGCATTTTTCCTTTCTCCGTTTCACTTTATTATTTCTGCATCGCCGCATCTCGTCAGCATCTCACAGTCATATC
>CAVCIY010000054.1:0-10325 GCA_963602445.1 Lachnospiraceae bacterium
TTGGCGATTACTGAGGGTGAACAACTTGGCGATTACTGAGGGTGAACAACTTGGCAATTACTGAGGGCGAGCAACTTGACGATCAGAGAGAGCGATAAACTTGACGATTACCGAGGGCGAGCAACTTGACAATCAGAGAGTCAGAGAGAGTGAGAAACTTGACGATTAATAATAAAAGTGAGAAAATATAGCTGAACAGAAAATAGATTTTTTACTTGGATAAGGAGGTTTCAAATGGTTATAGATACGGGCGGATTTGACAAAATGGAACAGGTTGGAAGATATCAGAGAATTATGTCAGAAACGATGAGAAAAATGTACGAAAACAAAAATTGGACAGATGCCGAAAAGGAAGTCATTATGGGCAGACTCGGCACTGCGACGCAGGTTTCGAAAGAAAATATGAAAACACTCTACGAGATGGCGGGCATTACACTCGAAGACGAATAGAAGACAAATAGTCGAATGATGTCGAACAATAATAAATGTCGAACAATAATAAATAATATAACAGGCGAATAAAGTGAGTGTTAATAAATATATTATAAACGGCGGTCGATTTATCTCAAATCGATCGCCGTTTTTTGACTTGTATCAGATGCTAAAGATCATTCTTCTTCAAGGCTGAGTCTTTCGAATTCAGCCGAAACCCTTTCAAATTCGGCATCGTCCTCGATATCAGTGATATCGAACTCCTCATCATTGATTTCCTTATATCCGTAGAGATATACGTCATCAGTTCCGTCATCAGGAAGAAGTGCTATATACTCTTTGCCGTCAACGTCAAATATACCGAGAATTTCACATTCTACTTCCGGTGCGTCGTCAAACTGGAGTGTGATATATTCAACATCATCATCTTCCAACAAAATTTCGTCAGCCATAATGGTTTCTCCTTTCGTAGAGTTTGGAATAAAACGATTATACCATCAGATTCTCAGGTTAGCAAGTCCCGGCCACTCTGTAAAGGAATTGAAATATACAGCGGCTTTTCTGCGAATCAGATGATTTTCCTTTTCTGAAGCCTTGTCATAAATCGCCACAACGGGGAATCCGGCGTCGGACGCACTTGTGACAGCATGTTCCACATCTTCAAAGACGAGTGTCTTTTCCGGAGCTGAGAGAAGAAGTCCGGCGGCGTGCCGGTAAATGTCCGCATTCCTTTTGGAGACTCCCAGCTCAGAGCATGTTATCATGCCATTAAAATATTTCCATAAGTCAAGTCTTGCGAATGCCGGCTCAAGCATATCTCTGTCAGTCGCAGTTGCGACATACATGGGGATTTTCATTTCCTGAAGATCGTCAAGAACGCCCAAAATCCCTTCTTTTAACTGAATCGTGTGACGATATCCGTCTTCAATAAGCTTCAGAATTCCCTCAACTATCTCTTCAATCGAACCTTGCACGCCATATTCTTCTTTAAAAACGAGAGCACTCTCTTCAAGAGTCCGGTGTATCATCTTCTCGTCAATATCCGGAGCAGGAGTGCATCCTTTTGAAACAAGAAATCTTGAGCCTATCTGACGCCATTCCTGCATAGAATCAAGAATAGTTCCGTCCACATCGAAAATTGCGCCTGTAATTGTTTTTTTTTCCGTAATATTTGCATTTTTATCCATAGAATCCGCCTTGTTATACATAACGCTTGTTTTTATCTATAACGTTTAAAATAACGCCTGAAAATTTTTCTGCGCAGCATCATATTTTTGACAAATATGTCAAGAGCACCTTCTGACACAATGTATCATATTTTGACGAATATACCGAGAGAGTTCCTTGACGCAATGTGTCACATTTTCAACGATGCTGCCGTAAAAGCATTTTACCACATTTTTTTCTTTATGCGGCATGTGTATTGTGATAAAATGATTTTGCGTACGGACAGTGCGTACTGGCAGTGCGTACGGGCAGACAGTTACACAGAGAAAAGATTAAAATATTGAAAATACAGAAAAAGGAGAATTGCCATATGAGCGACAATATAAATCAGGCAGATATTTTGGCAGAGATGACAGCACTTCCGACTGCAGAGCCTACAACTGAAAAAGCTTCAGCTCCGGAACTTATTGTGCCTGCGCCGACACCTTCAGTGCCGCCGCAAGCCGAAGAGCCAAAACCGGTCGAAGTGCCAAATATGCAATTTACGCCTGAGGAACAGCAGGCGATTGCGGCTTTTAAGCAAAAGATAAATATTACAGATACAAATCAGATAATTGCATATGGTGCGGATGCACAAAAGAAGATGTCAGACTTTTCCAACTCGGCTCTTGCTAAGGTCCGCACAAAGGATTTGGGCGACATAGGCGACATGATCGGCGGTCTTGTCGTGGAGCTTCAGAATTTCGATGAGGAAGAAAGCAAGGGAATTTTCGGAATCTTCAAAAAAGGAAAGGACAAGATAGAAGCTCTCAAGGTCAAGTATGACAAAGCCGAAGTAAATGTTGATAAGATTTCAAATATGCTTCAGGATCATCAGGTTATCCTTACTAAGGACGTTGTCATGCTGGAGAACCTGTATAAGCTGAATATCGAGAATTTTCGCCTGCTGTCTATGTATATTGAAGCCGGAAAGCAGATTCTCGCCGAGTGCAAAGCGGGAGAGCTGCAGGAGCTTCTCAGCAAGGCTCAGCAGACGGGGCTTCCTGAGGATGCGCAAAAAGTTAATGATTATCAGGAACAGCTTACGCGTTTTGAAAGAAGAATACACGATCTTGACCTCACAAGAACTATTTCACTGCAGATGGCTCCGCAGATCCGTCTTGTCCAGAACAACGATTCGGTGATGATAGAAAGAATCCAGACCACCATCCTGAATACAATTCCTCTTTGGAAAAATCAGATGGTTATATCACTTGGCCTTGCTCATTCGGAGCAGGCGATGAAGGCACAGCATGCGGTAAATGACATGACAAATCAGCTTCTTCTCAAGAATGCCGAAAAGCTCAAGACAGGTACTGTCGCTGTGGCAAAGGAGGCAGAGAGAGGAATCGTTGATATCGAAACATTACAGCAGACAAATCAGTCTCTTATCGACACTCTTGATGAAGTCAAGAAAATTCAAACAGAAGGGTCAGCTAAGAGAGCTCAGGCAGAGCTTGAATTGGCGCGTATGGAAAATCAGCTTAAAGAAAAGCTTATTCAGATTAACGCATAATGTATATTGCTTGTATATTGCGGTAAGGAAGACGGATTGTCGTCACGAAAATGTCGGCGGGGCTTGGCGGATTGTGCGGCGAAGATGCCGACCGAATTTCGCAGGCTGCACACGAAAACGCCTGCGAGGCTGACATGATTTTGCAAATCATGCGAAAAAGCTGACGAGCTTGGCGGATTGTGCGGCGAAGATATTAATTTTTTCGCAAATGACAGACGAGACGAAAGGGAACTATATGAAGATTGTAATTGTTGGGTGCGGCAGGTTAGGTATGGCTGTTACAAATCAACTTGTGCAAGAAGGGCATGACATTACTGTTATAGACCGGGATGACGAGAGACTGCAGCTTGCGTCAGCCAGGCTGGATGTAAAGACTATAAACGGAAATGGGGTCACCCTTCCTGTTCTCGAAGAGGCCGGGGTTTCCGGGGCAGATCTTGTCATTGCGGCAACAGCAAATGATGAAGTCAATCTTCTCATCTGTTTTATTGCGAAGAAAACCGGTGCGGCAAATACCATAGCCCGCGTTCGGAACCCGGAATATGCTGATATTATGTCCTTGGTAAAGCACGACCTGGGGCTCAGTATGTCGGTAAACCCCGAGATGGCATGCGCCAGAGAAATCGAGAGAAGTCTCAAATTCCCATCTGTTATCACCTTAGATACATTTGCAAAGGGGAAAGTGGAAATCCTGAAATTTGCAATAGATGAAAAATCTCCGCTTACCGGGATGAAGCTGAAAACGATGTCAAAATTCAAGAAGCGCATCCTTGTATGTGCTGTCGAAAGGGGAGATGACGAGTTTTTCATCCCTGCAGGCGATTTTAAGATAGGAGTGGGAGACAAGGTAAGTATTGTAGGTGACGCTTCTCATATTCCGAGCTTCCTTTCACAGATCGGAGTAAAAAAAAGCAGCGTTCAGAAGGTCATTATAGCGGGCGGCGGCAAAATCGGATTCTATCTGGCGAAATTCCTTTCTAATCTTGACATAAAAGTCACTGTTATAGAAAATGACAGAAGGCGATGTATGCATCTTGCCGAAAATCTTCCGAAGGTTGAGATTATTTGCGGAGACAGTACGGATCGGCAGGTTCTTGAGGATGCCGGCATCGAGGATGCGGACGCATTTGCGGCCCTTACAGAGTTTGATGAGGAAAATATCATGACGAGCCTCTACGTCGGAAGCATGTCGGACGCAAAGCTTGTCACAATGATGTCCAGAATGCCTTATAAGCAGGTGATTTCAAGGCTTAACGTCGGCAGTATTTTCTCGCCGATTCAGATAGCCGCCGAATATATACTCAGATATGTAAGAGCAATGCAGAATTCGTACGGCTCAAATGTAGAGACTCTTTGTAAAATAGTAGATGACAAGGCAGAAGCGCTCGAATTTTCAGTGTCGGAAAATTCATCCCTAAACGGGATTCCTCTCGCGGAGCTGAAATTGAAGAAAAATGTTCTTATCGGAACGATAAACCGCAAGGGAAATATCATTATTCCGAGCGGATCGGACTGCATCTGCGCAGGGGACACCGTTATAGTAGTGACCTCGATTCCGGGACTTAATGCGCTTGAAGATATCCTGAAGTAATGATCTTGAAGATATCCTGAAGTAATGATCTTGAAGAAATCTCGAAGTTAGGATATCCTAAAATGCATAATTTGCGTGAAATTGTTCGGAGTCGCGGACTGAGACCGGTGGTTGCTTGACGGAACAAACAAATATTTGAAAGGTGAAAAATGTTATTTAAGAATATTACAATATTAGATGAAAAAAACGAAATCAAAGAAAATATGTATGTCGGTGTTGAAGGAAAGAAAATCACTTATGTCGGTGAAAATGAACCGCAAAAGTCTTACGGAGAAGAGTATGACGGCGCGGGAAAACTTCTAATGCCTGCATTTTACAATGCTCACGCTCACAGTCCTATGACCCTCATGAGAGGATACGGTGAAAATCTTTCACTGCAGGATTGGCTAAACACAAGGATATTCCCGTTTGAGGATCACCTTGACTCGGAAGCTGTTTACAATGCGACACTTCTCGCAATGGCAGAATCACTGCGTTTTGGCATAGTTTCCTCGAGTGATATGTATTATTTCTGCGCCGATATGGCAAGAGCCGTGGAGGAAAGCGGAGCTAAGGCAAACATTTCGAGAGCAATTTCACAATTTGAAGAGGGCTCGATAAAAGAAACTCCGAGATTCAAGGAGGCTGAAAAATTTGCAAAGGAATGGCACGGGGTCGCAGACGGCAGAATCTTGGTAGATGCCAGCATCCATGCAGAATATACAAATACACTTACAAGCATGGCAGAGGTCTCAGAATATGCGGCGAAGAACGATATAATCATGCATGTTCACATATCAGAGACAAAGCAGGAGCACGAAGAATGCAAGAAAAAATACGGCAAGACGCCGACTCAGCTGCTAAATGAACTGGGCGCGTTCGAGACACCGACTGTTGCGGCTCATTGTATCTGGGTTGAAGACAGTGATGTCGAGATTTTTAAGGAAAAAGGCGTTTCGGTAGCTACTTGTCCTGTCAGCAATCTTAAGCTTGCCAGCGGAATTTGCAATGTCAGAAAATTCCTTGAAAACGGCATAAATGTCGCTATAGGCACGGACAGCGTTGCAAGCAACAACAGCCTGAATTTCATAGAAGAAATGAAATTCTTCGCATTGCTTGGAAAGATCAAGACAGGAGACCCTACCGTAATTACGCCTGACCAGACAATCCATGCTGCGACAAGAGCAGGCGCAATCGCTCAGGGCAGAACAGACGCAGGCATTCTCGCAGAGGGAATGGCAGCAGATTTGATTGTAATAGACATCAATCAGCCTCATATGAGACCGGTTCACGACCTCAAGAATAATCTTGTATATTCAGCATCAGGAAGCGATATTATCTTGACAATGTGTGACGGCAAGGTACTATATAGAGATGGCATTTTCCTGACGATTGATGTAGAAAAGGCGCTTGCGGAAACTGAAAAATCGTGCGCGAGAATTTTAGCGCAGCTGTAGACGCAATTGCAAATAAAAGCCGCAGGGGCGAGCTGTCGGCGCGGCTGAAAGATAAAAGCCGCAAGGGCGAGTTGTCGGCGCGGCAGAAAGATAAAAGCCGCAAGGGCAAACTGCCGATGCGGCTGAAAGATAAAAGCCGCAAGGGCGAACTGCTTCGGTGCGGCTGAAAGATAAAAGCCGCAAGGGCGAACTGCTTCGGTGCGGCAGAAAGACAAAAGCCGCAAGGGCGAACTGCCGATGCGGCTGAGAAACGAAACCGCGAGGTTTATCATGGCAAAGAAATCATTTTTTAAAGGGGCAGTGATTCTTGGAGCGGCCGGCGTTATTGTAAAATTGCTTGGCGCATTTTTCAGAATTCCATTGGCAAATATTATAGGTGATACAGGCATGGGATATTATCAGACAGCCTATCCTGTATATGTGCTCCTTTTGACAATATCAACAGCAGGCATACCGACCGCAATTGCAAGACTTGTATCTGAAAAAACAGCACTCGGAGATCACCGCGAGGCGTCAAGGATCTTCAAGCTGTCTTTTGGACTCATGCTTGCAATCGGCATCATTACCAGCGCATTGCTGTATTTCGGCGCGCCCGCAATAGTAGGGCTCATGAAGGGCAAGGAGGAGGCAATCGCCTCAATGAAAGCGATAGCACCGGCATTGCTGTTTGTTCCGGTAATGGCATCATTTCGCGGCTATTTTCAGGGTCGCCAGGAGATGACTCCCACAGGAATATCGCAGGTGATCGAGCAGCTTTTTCGTGTAGCGGCGGGACTGGGACTTGCGGTATATTTATTGCCTACAGGTCTCAAATATGCGGCAGCCGGCGCATCTTCCGGCGCAACGATCGGAGAATTTTGCGGTCTGTTCTGCATAATTTTGATATATATTGCCCGCAGAAGCAAAATAAGAAGAGATATTGAAACGCAGATCACGGAATCCGGAGCACAGATCGCAGATGCCGAAACGCAGATCACGGAATCCGGAGCACAGATCGCAGATATCGAAACGCAGATTACGGATGTTGAAGCACATGATATAAGAGAAAGCCTGTCGGAAAAAATATCCAAAAGCAAATCGAAGAATCCGGCAAATGATGATGTGACGCTTACAGACGGTAAGCGCGAAACAGGCGCGAGCATAATATGGAAAATCATTGCGATAGCAATCCCTATTACAATCGGTGCAGCCATAATGGCGATAATGTCTGCCATAGATCTGGCACTGGTGGCAAGAAGACTCATTGCGGCAGGATATACTTCTGCAGAGGCAAACAGCCTTTACGGTCAGATTTCAGGATTTGCGGCTCCTCTTATCAACATTCCGCAAGTAATCACACAGGCGATTTCCATAAGTCTTGTTCCGGCAGTCGCATCAGCATATAGTCTAAAAGACAGGAAATTTTTGCAGTATAACGTCACATTCGGAATCAGGACATCCATGTTGATAGGTCTTCCGTGTGCAGTCGGTCTTATAGTTTTGGCAAGACCAATAATGCTGCTGCTGTATTACACCCAAAAGGAAAGCGCTCTCAATGCTGCCGGAAGCCTTGCGATTCTGGCATTTGGCGCGGCTTTTCTTGCTTTGGTGCAGACACTTACCGGAATCCTTCAAGGTATAGGAAAGCAGATGATTCCTGTGAAAAATCTCCTTATTGGTGCAGTGGTAAAGATTATTATTACATATGTTCTCACAGGTATATACAGTGTAAATATTAAGGGTGCGGCAATCGGCACCGTCGCAGCATATATTACGGCAGCTGCGCTCGACTTGATTGCAGTAAGAAAGCATCTTGGTATAAAGCTTGATGTCAGACTTACATTCGCAAAGCCGGCTCTTTGCGCATTGATAATGGGACTTGTCGCCGCAATCACTTACAGATGTGTGATGCATTTTTGCGGAAATACGATTTCCACTCTTGCGGCAGTGCTGCTTGGCGTGGCAGTTTATGCCGTTCTGATCTTGGCCTTCAAAGCCATTACGCCGGACGAAATAGAAAAGTTGCCTAAAGGCAAAAAAATCATAAAGCTGCTTAAGCTCAAGAAGTAGATGTCGGAATTAAGAGACAGGAGCCCGGAGCAAGAAGCATGAGCCTGAAGCAAGAGGCAGGAAATCATGCACAGGAAGCAGAAGCCGGGAGCAAGGAATGGAGCTCGAACGCGAGAAGCAAAAGCCTGAAGCAAAAGCCCGGAGCAAGAGATAGAAACCGAGTGCAGGAAGTGAGATCCGGGAGCAGGAAGTGTATGTCCGCCGATAGGTTACAGAAAAAAATAGAAAAATAGAACAGGGTACGTAATGAGAATCGATAAATTTTTGAAAAATTCAAGACTTATTAAAAGAAGAACACTTGCTAAAGATGCGTGTGATCAGGAGAGAGTATTTGTAAATGATAAGCCCGCAAAACCGGGCACAGACGTCAAGGTGGGCGATGAAATCCTCATCAGGTTCGGAAATGGTGAAGTGAAGGTGCGCGTGCTGCTTCTTTCTGACCATACGAACAAAGAGCTGGCAGCAACAATGTATGAAGTTATTAATTAATTAATAGTCGGCTAATCGACGACTGCGAAGTCGCCGATTAGCCGATTTGTTAACAGAGAGAAAATCCGTTGATAATTTGCCAACCGAGAAACCATCCGCTGCCAACTGAAAAGTAACCGAGTGTCGCTGAATCGCCGTTCTTTAATCGAGCAGACACCGGATTCCGTTCGCCGGTCATCTCGCCGGTCATCGATTTTCGATCGTGCGGTCATTACTTTCCGGTAGTGCGGTTGTCAGATGTCGACCGAAAGATCAATTGTCGTTTACGTAAGATATTCCTGCTGAAACCGCAGAAAGTCTTGAAAATGCCTTGTCCCAAATAATCTTGACAAGAAATGTGTAAATGGGAATATTGATTATGCACTTTATGACGCGTGCAGGCAGGATTACGAAAAAGCCGTTTCCGTACATGATGTCAAGCCAAAGAGTATCAAGACACAGATTAAGTACAAGACATACAACAGCAGATACGATAAGCACACGAACAAAAGTGATTTTTTTTCGATAAAGAAGTCCGAAGATCACGCCTGTAAGAAGTGCCGTAAGCGTAAAGCCAGGAAAATACGTATCTGTCGGGTATATAATCATTCCAAGAATGTCACCGGCAGCACCGGCGACCGCACCCCAAAACGGGCCGAATGCAATGCCGGCAAAAGCTACAGGAAGAAAGCCGAAATCAATACGTAGGAATTGCGTCTGTATAGATAAAAATCTGGTTAGAATCACATTTATTGCAATCAATAAAGCAATATAGACAATTTGAAGAACAAAATTTTTTTTAGTTTTTTTCGCAGACTTTGACATTAAGAAATTCTCCTTCCCATACATAGAACCCGTTGCGTAGAACCCGTGAATTTACCCACGTATCGAATCCGAGAATTGATCCATGCACCGGATTCGCAAAGATGTCCATATACAGAACCTGTAAAATGACTCAAGCATATACCGCATGAAGATAGCTATGCCATGAAGATAGCTATGCACACAATTCGTAAATTGAATCATGCATGTAACTCATGAGTACTAAAACATGAATATAAAAATAGGTTCTGCATCAAAAACAAGTTCTAAACCTTGTGGCGGTTAATACACCGCTCAAATGGGATTGGGAATAATGCAGTACCAACCTCAATCAAGCGGCCGATACCGCACCAAAGAGAACATAGAATCTCTTTAATGCAGCAGCGGATGCAGTGGCTTATCGTATGCAATAGCTTTTCGTTTGCAGGCAACATCCCATCCTGCAACACTCCAGGTCAAAAGACCAACGCGCGCCACTTACTCTACAAAGACAATAGTAACATCGAAGCGAGAACTTGTAAATCCGGGTTATATAATAAAAACAAAAAGATAAATGTGTCGCTTAGCTTAAGTTCGATTAAGGCACAAATTTTGATGAGTTAAAAATTAAATTCGCAATGCAAAACTGAATGAGGGATGCGGACAATATCTTGGATCGACTAAAATTTATGAGGTTCAAATGTATTCATACGAAGACCACATCCGCGAATACAAGGTAAAAGAAAGCTGATACAAATTTTAAAAAAAGCGAAAAATGCGGTTGACAGCACCGCAAATAGGTGTTATTATGGACAAGCACTCAGGA
>CAVCIY010000055.1:0-14932 GCA_963602445.1 Lachnospiraceae bacterium
AGTCTGAGTAGCCATTCTGATTCGAGTCTGAACCGCCAATCTGATCTGAGCCTGAGCTGCCATCTCGACCTGCGTCTAAGCCGCTGCCGCCTTCTGAGTCTAAACTGCTGCCGCGATCTGAGCCTGAGCTGCCATCTTGAGCCGCGCTTAAATTGTCTGTATCATCTTTTTTTACTATTTTAAGGTGACGATTCTTTTTCTGAAGCTCTAAAATCTCCTCAAATTTCTCAGCCATATCGGCCGGAAGCCTGCCGCTCTCAAGTATTGCTTCAATATTTTTCCTGAGATCTGCCGGAAGATGTGCCTGCTCTTCTTCGGACATTCTGGCAAGCTGCTTAATGATAAGCAGCATATCCTCAAAAGACTCATTCATTTTTTCTTTGAGATCCTTGTCCAAGACAGTGTCAAGAAATTCCTCCAGGCATGAATGATCATTCGTCATATAATCAAGAGGAATGTCAAGAGCATCGCAAAAATCCTTAAAAAAGAAATATGTTCTGTCATCTCGGGCAAAAATCCTTTGAGGACAAACTTTTTCTCTGAAGAGACTGTCTCTTAGGTTTGACATAAGCTCGTCGGCATGATTTTTATAGTCACGAACAGGATATACCATCATTGCGTAGTTGATATTATTTTCTACAAATGCCAGAAGATATGGAAAAAAAGGTGTGTCATTCAGCCCTTCTCTCACGTAGTCCGGAATCATAACAATCCTTGCTTCCCACGTGCCGGCTCTTCGCGATTTTTTTATCCTCATGATGTCAAAGTCACATCCCGGTGCGGCTGTCGGATATACTGGCTTGCATTCCTTCGGTACAGGTATCACGCTGAAGTCAAAGCCTACAAGCCCCGGCAGTGTACTATCCTTTTTTTCAAAAATGGGAACCTCGTCTGACGAAGGTCCGAAAGTGAAGAATCCGACATCTTCAGGATATGTTTTTTCTCCTAAATTAAATTCTTCTGCAACCTTTAGAAGAAATTCGAAGACTTCTATGACTATCTTCTTGTCCCTGTCAAGCAGCCTTCTTACAGGAACATACTGGGGCTCTAATCTTAAAAATATAGGAGCAAAGGCTTCACGCTTCGTAAATATCATGTCGGATTGAATAATACACTGAATGCAGTCCTGCATCGCTATGATTTCGTGATTTTTTAATTTGTCTCCGTCAGGGTCGAATTTTTCAACTACATCTAGAAAACTTCTGAATGCCTTTTCGCCGGGATAAATAAGAATCGTTGTATTTTTGCCTATTCCTCCGTTGAGATTTATAAATGCGTGTCGACCGTCTTCAAGAGTGAAAGCAAATATGTAATTTTCATCTAAATGCTCCCATAAGCGTGCATTTTTAAATATCCAGGCAAGCTCTCTTATCTTTTTATCTAACATGATGACCACATTTCTTTCTTTTTATCGCTTATATTGTCGCTTATACCGTTGCTGCGCAATCTGCCGAGCCATCGGTAAGAAGCATGTCTATTCCGTGCTTTACGGGATCTATAACTCCTTCAAGATTTTCAAGTGCTGCTTTTTTGCTGCCCGGAAGATTTAATATCAGGCTGTATTTTCTGATGCCGCATGCACTTCTTGAAAGGCATGCTCTTGATGTGAATTTCATGCTGTACATGCGCATGGCTTCCGGAATCCCCGGAACAAGCCTTTCTGAAGCTTCGACAGTAGCCTCGGGTGTGATATCTCTTTGAGAAAAGCCTGTGCCGCCTGTAGTAATAATAAGCGGAACGATAAGCTCGTCCGCACAGTGAGAAATCTCACCTATTATGTCTTCTTTTTCATCTGGAACTATGGATGTATATATTATCTCCCAGCCGTGCTCTTTGAGCATATCGCAAATAGCCGGCCCGCTTGTATCCTCGCGTTCGCCTCTCGAGCCTTTGTCACTTACTGTGATGACTGCTGCTTTATATTTGTTTTCCATTTTTTTAACCCTCCGAATCGAAAATGTGTAAAATTAAAAATCTTACTCATTAGTATCTGCCGAATGTGCAGTTAGGAAAATGACACGTCTCGCAGAATTGGCACGCGCCCCCATCACCAAGCGAGACAAGCTCCTGCCTTGTGAACCGCTGCCCCGCGAAAATTTGCGGCAGCAGCACATCAAATACAGTTGTGCCCCGTTTGATGGCGGCGCTCGGCACACCCAGCATGACGATATCGTCCAAATATGCCACAAGCGTCATGTTCCCCGGCTGAGCGGGCACCCCGTGCATCACGACATCGGCACCGGCTGCCCGCACAGCCGTCGGCGTCACGTCATCCGGATCAACCGACATGCCGCCGCTAAGCACCACCAAATCCGCACCGCGAGCCGCAAAATCTTTTATAGCTGAGACAATCATCGAAACATCATCATCACAGAATGTCACACCCAGAATCTCACATGGATATTGTCCCAGCTTTTTTCTTGCAACCGGCTCAAACAAATCATCAATAAGTCCGCTGTAAACCTCAGATCCCGTGATGATTACTCCGGCTTTCATTTCCTTATAAGGCAGCAGAGCAAATAACTTCTCGTCAGCCTCCTTGCAAAGTCTTTCAAACTCAGCGATATTTTCTTCCTTAGTCACAAGAGGAACAATTCTCATCGAAGCAACTTTATTTCCTTTTTTTACCGGATAGTGGTCCGGAAGCGACGTCACAGTGACGTCCTGAATCCCATTTAATGCTCTTAAAAGATCGACATTTACTCTGAGCATGCAATCCTCATCGGCGATCAGATCCATTTTTCCTTCAGACGGCCCTTTATAATGCGCATTCAAAACATCATTTGCACTTGCCATTCTGAGAGACGCATCCTCTTCATGAATCTCTCCGGCTTCTTCTTCCCATATGTAGATACTTTTCTTTCCTATGCTTTTCAGTTCAGATATATCTTTTTCTTCGATCACATGACCCCGCTTAAAAAGAGGACCCTTAAATCCTTTTCTTATTGCTGTCACGTCATGACACAGAGTCATTCCGATTGCATCCTCAATTTTTACTTTTTTCATTTTCACACACCCGGCATCATTGCCTTATACACTTTGTTTTAATTACTGCACTACTGTCTTGCTGTCTCACGATTTCCACGCACAGGCTCCTGCGTACCGTTTCCGCACACAAGCTTCTGCATACTGATTTCCGCATACAGGTTTTTCACGTCATCATTACAGCGTCGTAATAATATTTTTATCTTTCCGCTAAATAATTTTACTACACTTTTTTGCTTTTGACTAGCCGGACAAAATTCCAAAATCTGCCCAAATATTGAATTTTACTCATTTAAAACAGATAAAAAGATTAATGCAAGCATGTTCATACAAGCATGTTCGTACAAGCATGTTCGCACAAGCCTGTTCACCCGACCGGGTTGAATTTCAAAAAAAATGCCGTCTCATCTGTGATATGGCATTCCTTATGCGAATCTTGGCAATCAGCCATATACGCTTTAGGATGAGCTTATCAAAATGAAACGACATTTTTATAAATATTTAAGACAGAATTTCTGTCAATGAGTCAATTTTATCAATTTATTAGATTCCAAGAAGCTTTGCAGGATCATAATATTCGAGATCGAGTGCTTCGGCAACAGCCTCGAATGTGCACTTTCCTTCATAAGTATTCAGTGCTGAGAGGAGGCCCGGATCATCTGCCATAGCAGCTGCCATGCCCTTGTTTGCGATTTCGAGACCGTAAGGCAGAGTTGCATTTGCGAGAGCCTGAGTAGAAGTTCTAGGAACTGCGCCCGGGATATTTGCTACGCAATAATGCATAACACCGTCAACCTCAAATACTGGATCGTCATGAGTAGTAGGATGGCTTGTCTCGAAGCATCCGCCCTGATCGATTACTACGTCTACTACAAGAGCACCCTTCTTCATCTTTGCGAGATCTTCACGCTTAACGAGCTTAGGAGCTTCACGGCCCGGTCTGAGAAGAACTGCGCCTACTACGAGGTCAGCCTTAGCGAGGCACTTAAGAATGTTTTCGTGAGTAGAATAAACTGTAGTCAGCTGCTTGCCAAACATAGTATCGAGTTCAGCAAGACGATTTCTGTTGATATCAAGGATAGTAACATTTGCGCCAAGACCCATAGCCATCAGAGCAGCATTTGTACCTACAGCGCCGCCGCCGAGGATAACAACTTCGCCCTTTTCTACGCCCGGAACGCCTGCGAGAAGCACACCGCGTCCGCCGTAACTTCTTTCGAGATATTTTGCACCTTCCTGAACAGCCATACGACCTGCGATTTCACTCATAGGAATGAGACCCGGCTTTGAACGACCGTCAGCACCTACGATAGTTTCATAAGCTACAGCAGCTGTGCCTGAAGCGAGAAGTGCTTCTGTCAGAGGACGATCTGCTGCGAGGTGGAAATATGTATAGATGATAAGATCCTTGCGGAAATATTTATATTCACTTTCAAGAGGTTCCTTAACCTTTACTACCATTTCAGAACCATTCCATACTTCGTCAGCTGTTTCTTTGATGGTTGCACCTGCTTCTACATATTCTTCGTCAGGATATCCTGCTTCAACACCGGCACCCTTCTGTACGAGTACAGGGTGACCTGCTTTTACGAAAGCTGCAACAGCATCAGGTGTGAGACCTACACGGAATTCTTTGTTCTTAATTTCAGTTGGCAGACCAATAATCATTTTTTCAATTCCTCCTTGAATAACAGTTTGCTTTTAATTTTTAATCTGAAATTTTATGCTCTCGATAAACGCTCATGTCCGCTAAGCTCGCAACTTGTCGGCTTTCCTTGATGATTTACGAACAATCCGCATATCGATTACACTGTCATTATAGACACAAATTTTTATTTTAGCAAGAAAAAATTCAATAAATATTTCTGTATTTATGATTGTTAAGGTGTTGACAAATGCAAAATCATTACTTTTGCAAAAGTAATTGTTGAAGATGTGCCAATTTTCCAAAAATATCATGTATACATAATCATTATAAAAATATGAGCGTATAATTTATTTTTTTGTTTTAAAATGTATACACAAAAAAACAAAATACAATTTTGCGATTTATATACACGCTGCATCCGCACAATATGACTGCACACTGCATCCACATAATATAGCTGCACGCTGCGTCTGCAAAAAAATAATAAGACTGCTTCGATTTAAAGCAGTCTTATCATTCATTTCTATTTACTGTCTGTACATCTGAGTAAAATAAATTGCCGATTTACCTAAATGTACAAATGACATGTCGCGGCCGGAGAACACAGCAGGTTTAACTGTGTTTGCCGCATTGCGGTTTGTCTAACTTATCATTCATAAATATTGTCATTTCTCATACTCATTCAAAACAGCTCCGGTAAATTCCGGATCTGCAGATGCCGATCGAACAGATGTGTAAATAATCTGTTCCTTAGCAGACAGGAGCATTTTCAGGACTGCTCCCTTGCATATCAAAGCTGCGTCAAACTTGTGCCTCTTACAAAGCTGCATCTAACTTGTGCTTCTTCGTTATGCATAACCATTTTGAGCAAGATATGAGTCTAAGCTAGCATTTTTCTTAAATACCTTGGATGCGTAAGATGTGCTGTAAGAGCCTCTCTTTACACCATACAACCCATAGCAGTGTGCCGAAATCGCTTTCGTATAATCACCGCCAAAGGCGCTGAGTGATTCTCCAAGGAGTGCAGTGCCCGCCTGTATGTTGTACTTCATCTGAAGCAGCTGAGCTCTTGTATAACCATAGCTTTTTCCTGTACTTTCCTTTATCTGCATGAGGCCGATACAATTATATCTGTTTACAATCGTGATATAAAATGTACTCTCAACCTCGCACATTGAAAGAAGAACGTCAGGGTCACAGCCGTAAATGTCTCCGTAATATTTGAAATAGCGCACCATGTTGGCGGCAGTTATCATAGAGACCTTGCGGTTGCGGCTGTTTATATAAGTAGCTCTGCCTTTCACATAATTGGAATCTGCGATATTAAAATAAGATGATGCGACTTGATCATCATCAGTACTGATATACACACCCGAATAGGAGTCATAATATGACGACCATCCGAACGGTTCATATGAAACGATTGTGTTTAGCGGAACATACACTACTTCATCTTTCTTCAGTACAGGAAGCTCTGAATTTGTGATATCTGTATAATCTGCATCTGAGAAGCTTACATATGAAGCTGAAGAACTCTTATTTGTCGAACTCTCAGCCTTTGCCGAATCATACGATAAGCTTGCGAGGGTTTCTATCCCGCATTCATCTGCATAATATGCATCATCATCTACTACGCTTGCCTGTGCTGCAAGGCTGACACTCGTGTCAGCCGCCGAGCCTTTATTGTCGGATGCCGTCTCTGCGGCACACGCCAATATGGTATAATCATCGCAAATCTCGACGGAAACTCTGTCCATGTTGTTTTTCTTGGACGTGTCTGTGAGATTTTTTGAAACAGGTTCGGTTTTCTGAATTTTCAGTGTGCGGCTTTCGTTATCCGATACAGCAGAAAAACCCATAATGCTTTCCATCTCAGATGAGCATGGAATGTATATGCGATCTCTGAACATGATTACCGGATCACTAAGTTCATAGTTGACTATGTTCTCTCCGTTAATGACAATGTTTTTCAGAAAAAAATCACCCTGAATGACTTCACCCGCATAAATAGAAATTGAAGAGAAAATTAAGATAGTCAATGAAAGCCACACAGATATAAGCTTCTTTGCCATATCTTTTTTCCTCTCTTCCTACGTATTAAATTTTCAACGTATGCTATAAAGTTTACCATAAAAAGTCCTTTTTTCTAGTCATGATTTAGATAATCGTAAATTTATGATAAGTTCTGCGGTCTAGCGACTTTTTAAACAAAAAAATTACTGCGAAAAATATAATTTTCCGCAGTAATTATGTGCCATTTTTTGGATTTTTATTAGCCTGCACCCTTGGCATACACCGATGCATGTTCCGATGATAAGACGGTTCTTGTGAATTACTCAGTAAGATAGCTCTTGTGTCCCGTAACCTTGCCGTCCTTGATAAAGAATCTCGGAACTCTTCTATTTACGGCACATACGACTTCATATCCGATGGTATTATATCTTGCACCTACTTCATCGGCAGAGATAAATTCGTCTCCTTGAGTTCCGATAAGCACGACCTCTTCACCGATCTTTACATCTTCAAAGCCATTCAGGTCTATCATACACTGGTCCATGCAGATATTTCCGATTACCTTTACACGCTTGCCTCTGAAGAGGACCTCCGCCTTTCCGCTTTGAGCTCTTGTATATCCATCGGCATATCCGACAGCGATAGTTCCTACCTGATCTCCTTTAGCGGAAGTATAGCGGCCGCCGTAGCTTATCTGTCTTTCTTCCGGAAGAGTCTTGACATGCATGATGCGAGTCTTAAATGACATGACAGGCTTTATGTCAAGCTGAGATCTGTCAACCTCGCCTGAAGGATAGATACCATAGAGGATGATTCCCGGTCTGACCATATCACAGTATGTCTCAGGCATCTCCATGATTGCCGCACTGTTTGCGGTATGCTTGATAGGAATATGCAGACCTCTTTCTTCGAGCTTGCCGGCAAATTCCATGTAGCGTTCAAATTGGCGATATGCCTTTGTCTTATCTTTCTCGTCCGCAGTTGCAAAATGAGTGAAAAGTCCCTCTACATAGATTCCCGGAAGTGCCGCGATTCTAAGGACCTCTTCTACACCTTCGTCATTTGGCTGAAATCCTATTCTTGTCATGCCTGTATCTACTTTGATATGGACCTTTGCCTTAGTTTCGTACTTCATAGCCGCGTCAGAAATAAGCTTTGCTTTTTCAAAAGATGTCACCGCATGCTGGATATTATATCCTACTGACATTCTTTCTGTGCCGTAAGGGATATTTCCGAGCACAAGAATATCGTGGAAATGGTCAAGTCTTCTGAGCTCCATAGCTTCCTCAAGGCTTGAAACCGCAAACTGATCTGCTCCGGAGTTGAGAAGCACATTCATAACCTCAAGCGCACAATGACCATAGGCATTTGCTTTGATAACGGCTGCGATTCTTCTCTTTGGACCGACTTTTGCCCTGATATTTTTCATATTTTGTGCAAGTGCATCTAAATCTATTTCCGCCCACTTTGCGGAATTGTTTCTTATTTCATTATAATCCATAAGCCTTCTCCCAAATTAACTGATATTAAATACGTACAAGACTGCGTGGGTCCGGTGCGTAGGATTTTTGCGAAAATTATTTTGTAAAGCTGCCTTTATTTAAAAGTGTCCGCAGCGATTACCATCTGCTGAACCTGAGATGTGCCTTCATAGATTTCTGTGATCTTTGCATCTCTGTACATTCTTTCAATCGGGAGATCCTTCATATAGCCATAGCCGCCGTGGAACTGTACTGACTTTCTCGTGATGTCAACTGCTGCTTCAGAGCATGCGAGCTTAGCCATAGCTGCTTCTGCGGAATAAGGAAGACCTTTATCCTTGTTGTCTGCTGCTTTGTATAAAAGGAGTCTTGCCGATTCGAGCTGAAGTCTGAGTCTTGCAACTTCGAATCTGAGCGGTTCAAACTTAGACAGCGTAACGCCGAACTGTTCTCTTTCCTTCATATATGCGATCATATGATCAAAGGCACCCTGTGCGATACCGAGCGACTGAGCAGCGATACCTATTCTGCCGCTGTCGAGAGTCTTGAGTGCAATGCTGAATCCCCAGCCTTCTTCGCCGATGAGATTTTCCTTCGGAACGATAACATTTTCAAAGTGCATCTCGGCAGTCTGAGAAGCCCTTATACCCATCTTTTTCTCGATCTTTCCTGTAGTGATGCCTTCTGAATCTCCGTCAACGAGGAATGCGGAGATACCCATATTTCCTTTGCTCTTGTCTGTCATGGCAAATACGATATAAGTATTTGCGATACCGCCGTTTGTGATAAACTTCTTGTGGCCATTGAGGATATAATGATCTCCTTCTAAAACGGCTGTAGACTTCTGTCTTGAGCAGTCAGTACCTGCATCCGGCTCTGTGAGGCAAAATGCGCCGAGCTTTCTTCCCGAAGCGAGATCAGGCAGCCACTTTTTCTTCTGTTCGTCTGTACCGAATCCCATGAGAGGACCGCCTGCAAGTGAGGAGTTTGCTGATACGATAACAGCTGTAGATGCGCAAACCTTTGCGATTTCTTCGATAACGAGAGCATATGCCACATAGTCGAGGCCGGCGCCTTCATATTCTTTAGGAATAGGAATTCCGCAGAAACCCATTTCGGCCATTCTCTTCAGATTTTCGTGCGGGAATTGTGCTTTTTCGTCGAGCTCTGCAGCAACCGGCGCAACATATTCATTCGCAAAATCTCTGGCTTTCTGTCTGATTTCTTCCTGTTCTTTAGTAAGTCTTAAATCCATAATTTCCTCCTGTAAAAAGTAAATCTCAACTGTGTCAAGGCATCCTGACCCTAGGTGAAACATCCGACAAGCTGTCATAACATGTGAAGCTGAAGTATGCTGTCATCAATCTAAAAATAATATTTATACAAAGTATTTTATCTTTTTTTACTCTTTTTGTCTATACATTTGAAATTTTTGTCTGCAATTTGTCAATATTATCTTTTCTCTAATGTTTTAAATCTTTGTCTGCCGTTCCTGCACAATCTGCATTTTCTGCCATATGCACGCAAGTCACCAAGGCATGCGACCTTTTCGGCACTCGTGTCTAAAGTCCGATATCCCCCGTGCCGCCAAACATTTTTTCAACACTTGCCCGAAGTGAAGCATTTTGCGGCTTTTCCAAGTGAGGATCGTCTGTGACCACTTCTCTTACGCCATCCTTTGCGGCATTGAAAATAGGTATATGTCTTGCGAGGTCCGCGATATAAAGCTCGGGGAGTCCGTGCTGACGTGTTCCGAAGAATTCGCCCGGTCCGCGCATATTCAGATCCATTTCCGCGATATAAAAGCCGTCCGTTGAATTTTCTATTATCTCGGCTCTCTTTTGACCCAGCTCTGACGAGGGATCGGTGATGAGTATGCAATATGATTGAGAAGTGCCTCGTCCGACTCTTCCTCGAAGCTGATGAAGCTGTGCGAGTCCGAAGCGCTCGGCATTTTCTATAACCATTACCGAAGCGTTCGGAACGTTGATTCCGACCTCTATCACCACTGTCGCAGCAAGGATATCTATCTTGCCGTCCGCAAACTCTTTCATCACTCTGTCTTTTTCGTCTTGCTTCATAGTGCCGTGAACAAGACCGACATTGCGGTCCGGGAAGCGTTTTGTGAGATCTTCGTAAAGCGAAATTGCAGACATGGCGTCTACTGCTTCCGAATCGTCTACAAGCGGAGCTACGCAATATGCCTGAAGCCCGAGCTCGAGCTGTTTCCTGACGAATGAATAAACCGAGCTTCGCTGCTTTGAAGAGGCTGTCTTTGTAATGATTTTCTGCCTTCCGGGAGGAAGCTCGTCTATGACTGAAATATCGAGATCGCCGAAAAGAATAACAGCAAGCGTGCGCGGAATGGGTGTGGCTGTCATTACGAGGATATCGGGACTGATGCCGTTTCCTTTTGCGGCAAGTGCTTTACGCTGATCGACGCCGAAGCGATGCTGTTCGTCGGTAATTACGAGTCCAAGCTGTTTAAATTCCACATTTTCCGAGATAACTGCATGTGTTCCGACAAGTATGTCTATTTCACCCGTTTTGAGCTTTTCAAGGGTATCGCGTTTTTCTTTAGCCTTTAGTGCGGAAGCGAGATAACCGATTTGTATATCCGTATCTTTAAATGTTTCAGAAAATGTCTCATAATGCTGTGACGCAAGAAGTGCGGTTGGTGCCATGATGACGCCCTGAAAACCGGCTGTCGCAGCCTTGTAGAGTGCCGCTGCGGCAACGGCTGTCTTTCCCGAACCCACGTCTCCCTGCACCAGGCGCTGCATCGGAAGCGGAGACTCCATGTCATTTTCGATTTCTTTCATGACGCGAAGCTGTGCATTTGTCGGTGTGTAGGAAAGGCGGGAGATGAAGTCCTTTATGGCATCCGAATGCGGATAATCTATTCCTTCCCGCATCTGCGAGCTCGAGCTTCCCTTTAGAAACAGGCCTGTTTGGAGTATGAAAAATTCTTCATATATAAGGCGGTATTTTGCAATCTTGAATGTCTCTTTATCCTTTGGAAAATGAATATTTCTGAGTGCCGTATCTCTGCTGCAGATGTGCTTTTCTTCGAGTAATTTTTCAGGAAGCGTTTCACGAATGATTCCTGTGGCTGCCGAAAGCGAAAATTCGGCAAGCTTTCTCAAGTCGCTCTGCGTGATTCCTGTCGTCGTCCTATATATGGGAAGTATTTTGGCTGTGAAGCCCTTTTCTCCGTCCTCAAATTCCGGATGGACCATCTGGCAAAGCTTTCCCTGCCCTTTTTGGACATGACCGTAAAAGAAATAAGTTCTGTCCTTTTCGAAGCTTCTCTCATAATATTCCGCGCGGAAAAATACGATATTCATTTCGCCGCTGTCGTCCGCAATGCGAACGTACATTATCTTTTTTCCTCTACCGCGCGGATAAAATTTTTTGATGCTTTCAACCGTGCCGCGCACGAGGCATGATGTCCCGGGTTCAGCCTCGGATATGGGCGTAATCCTTGTTCTGTTTTCGTATGATGAAGGATAATAAGAGAGCATATCATCCGTGGTTTTTATCCCGAGATTTTCGAGAAGCTTTGCTTTCTTGGGTCCTATTCCCTTTGCTTCGGTGACTAGCATATTTGCCTCCTTTCCCTCATAAACAATTATATTCGTACAGCTTGCGGATAATAAAAAACAGCACATTGGTCAAATAATGCCGCTGTGCTGTAATTGCATTCTAAAATATGAACTCAATATTTCTGTGCACAAGCTTCTTTGATTTTACACCTGTGACGTGGAATTTGATTCGTCCGACTTCCGTTCCTGTGATATTTTTTATATTTTTTCGTATACAATCAGAAAATTCACTCAATGTGTCGCTTAAGCTTATTCCGAATTTCATCACGACATAAATCTTCAAATTTATCATATTGAGCTGTTCGATATATTCGGCGGACATAAAATCCGAAGATATCCATTTCATATATCCTGTGGCAACCGGATTTCCGCCGGGCGTCGAGAACATGAGCTTACCGGTGAAGCTCTCGGCGCTGGCCAAAACAATGTCAGTATATGCGGACTGGCTAAGAATTATTCGGCCTTCTTTTGTATGATGAGTATTCATATCGTCCTCCGGTTCCTTTGCGGGGTTGTTATATTTCGCCAAACAGGCTGAACGTCTTGGCGTCGGTAATCTTCACATCGACTATCTGTCCCGTGACGTCTGTGGGCGATGTGAAGTTTACGAGCTTGAATGTATCAGTTCTGCCTGTGTATGTGTTTTGGTCGTCGCGGCTTTTGCCTTCGACGAGAACCTTTTCTACGCGTCCTGCGTAAAGAGCATTCTTTTTGGCGGTAATATTATTGAGTGTATCCACGAGGCGGTCGAAGCGCTCATGCTTTATGCTTTCCGGTATCTGATCTTCGTAGGACGCGGCAGGCGTGCCGGTTCTTATTGAGTAAAGGAATGTAAATGCCGAATCATATTCGACTTTTCTTACAAGATCAAGAGTCTCTTCGAAATCCTCTTCTGTCTCCGCCGGAAATCCTACGATAATGTCTGTCGTTATAGCTATATCAGGCACGGCCGCCCTGATTTTTTCGACCAGTCTAAGATAATCCTCCTTGGTATATCTTCTGTTCATGCGGCGCAATACGTCACTGCTGCCCGACTGTACGGGAAGGTGAATATGCCTGCACAGCTTTTTGCAGTCGACAAATGCCTGAATAAGCCTGTCCGAAAGATCCTTAGGATGCGACGTCATAAATCTGATGCGTTCTAAACCTTCTATATCATTTATCTTATAAATCAATCCGGCAAAATCACAATCAAAGTCGGCATTATTTCCGTATGAATTTACATTTTGGCCAAGAAGCGTGACTTCCTTCACGCCTTCAGAAACGAGTCCCTTGATTTCATCAATTATCGATTCCGGCTTTCTGCTGCGCTCTCTTCCTCTTGTATAAGGAACAATGCAATAAGTGCAGAAGTTGTTGCATCCGTTCATAATGTCAACAAATGACTTAAATGGATATTTTCTGTGAGTTGGAAGTCCTTCGATAACATCCTCCTGGGCATCATATACAGACATAAGCTTTTTTCTTGTGTCTATACATTCGTCAAGAAGGTGCGGAAATTCGTGAATACTCATAGTGCCGAAAATGATATCGACCCATGAAAATTTCTGCTTTATCCTGTCCGTAATATGCTCCTGCTGCATCATGCATCCGCAAACGGCAATAATATTGTCGGGATGCCTCTCCTTAATCTTTTTTATGACTCCGAGCTGTCCAAAGAAGCGATTGTCGGCATTTTCGCGCACACTGCAAGTATTTACAACAATAATGTCAGCATTTTCGCGGTCATCCGAAAGCTTATATCCTTTTTCCTCAAGCATTCCCGCCATCTTTTCCGAATCATGCTCATTCATCTGGCATCCGAATGTCTGAATGAAATAAGTTTCGGGAGCTTTATAAATTTGCTTTTCTTTTTTGCCTGTTTTTCTATCCATATCGCTTATGTCTTCAGATAATAAGATATCTGCCTGCCCTTCCTTTTAAGATTTTATTAATATAAAATTTTCCAAATTATATATTTGTACTATTTATATTTTTCTTGTTAATATATTTCGATTCATTTACACAGTGTGTGCATTTTTTATACTTCTCGATTTAATCATACATCGTATATGTTTCTCATTCAAGTTTGCTGATTAATTTTCACATCGTGTATATTTCTCGTTCATATTTGTCGATTCTTTCACACAGCGTGTCTGTTTTTTCTTTCATGTTTCTCGATTCGTTTACACTCCATGTATGTTCCCCGTTCAAATTTTCGATTAATTTACACTCCGTGTATTATTCTCGTTCTTGTTTTTCAATTTATACACACTTTGTGTATACTTCTCATTCTTTTTTGATTTATGTACACTCTGTGTATGCCGCTTGTACATGCTTGAGATTTATTCATTCTCATCCGATTCAAATCCGGTGCGAAGAAATCTATTCCATTTCATATTTGAATTTTCATTTATCTTTTTTTCAATAATATTATCCCGAAATTCCAAAATAGCTATCATCTCATCCGCAACAGATTCGAGCGACGGATTTTTAAATTGTGAAATGAAAGAAATCATCCTCCTCGCTGTAAAATCGGTATTTAGCTGCGAGCAGACGATATCAGTAAATTCCGGAGGATATCCCTTTGCGATCATCAGCCTGTACAGGCCGTCGCTTAGCTCAGACAAGCCGCACTCCTTTCAGAATCTCTTCTATTTCGGTCATATTTTCGCAAAAATAAATATTTCTCTGGCGATATTCATCAGAAAGACCGTCCTCAATCATTCTGTTTAAAAGTTGCTCAAGGCCGTCATAATAATGATTCAAATTGTAAATAATGCAAGGTGCGTCGATATCATCAAGCGCAGCACGTGACATTATCTCGGAAATCTCCTCAAGAGTTCCTGTCCCACCCGGAAATGCTATGAAAGCATCGCCCAGCTTCGCCATGATATTTTTCCTTTCGGACATCGTCTCTGTGACGATAAGTTTAGTGATATTTTCATGCTGATAACCAAGCTCTATAAATTTTTTTGGTTCCACGCCTGTGACTTTTCCACCTTTATCAAGCACAGCATCCGCTATATAACCCATAAGTCCGTTATATGAACCGCCATAGACAAGAGAGTGCCCGTTTTTTCCGATCCACTCACCAAGCTCCTTTACAGCCTCTGACAGCTTTGGATCATTGCCCTTATTTGCTCCAAGATATACAGTTATATTCATATTTATTTCTCCGATTCTTAATTTGCTTTTCCTTCATCTGTGCCACTCCTGCA
>CAVCIY010000056.1:0-37480 GCA_963602445.1 Lachnospiraceae bacterium
GTCTCAAACAGTTCTTCCCCGATATTTTCCGAATAGTCATCGCTTATTTTTCCGCTGATTGCGTCTCTTAGCTCAAACCTGTCGTCTCTTTGCGCGGCGCCGAAGGTTCTTGTCAGATTGTATTTTCGACCTGCCGCCTCAAAAATTATGCTTCCACCGTAAATTCCGCCTTGCCACGGCATATAATGCTTTCTTTCATTTTTCAAAATATCCCTTGACCGGTCGAAGTCAAATCCGAAGAACATTACCTTTATAAATGCGGCAAATGTGCTTTTTCCCCAGCCGTTTTCCTTTTTTATGACATTTAGACCATCGTCAAATGACATATCAATATTGCTGAGCTGCCCGAAATTTTCTATATGACACTTTATAATCTTCATATTGATTCCTTATATAAAACTAATTCTTTTGGTTCTACCTATAGTATTTGATCCTGCAAGCAGCATCCGTAATATAATATTGATTCCATTATTATCCATACTGTCGAATTCCTTGATGATTTCTAATATAATCCATACTGTTGAATTCCTTGATAAGTTCTAATCTGAATATTTATAATATAAACTCTTTATAAAATCTATTCTTTATACGGCTTATCCACAATTTTACCCCGATTTCTATCTCGAAATATTCTCGAAAATTTTCAAACAATTTTCTACCCCGTAATATTCTCGGATATTTTTCGAACATTCTAAAATATCTTAAACATCTTCAAATATCTTCTCCGGACAATATGCTTATTCCGAACTTTATGATCTCAAATTTTTCATCATCAGACAAATCGGTCTGTGAGGCAGCAGTTCTCACAAATTCACCCCTGAGAGATTTCTCCTCATAAAGCTTATAATAATCTGTGGCGGGACTCGTCTTGTCAACAATATCTATGTTGAAAAAGTCCTGCTCAAGCATCAGCTTTAGATTCTCTGCGCGGTGAGTATCATCTTCTGCGGGACTGCCCGTGAGTACTGCTCTGACAATGCTGTCACCTGAGCATCCTGCCTTTGCGGCGTAAAATCTTATCTCTTCACACATCTCGGACATCGTTTCAATCGATGTGACGTCAACATCTATACTGTAAATTTCTCTTCCGCCGGAATTAATAAATTCTGTCGTAAAGTCTCCTGTCTTTTCATCAATACTTAACATCACAAATCCGTGCTCGCCGCACTCGTCAAAACCTCTGGCTTCAAGGCATCCCGGATAACACAGCACACCTCTGTCATCAAGATCCTCAAGACGGTATGAATGAAGATGACCCAAGGCAAGATAATCTATTGATTTATGCCTGAGAAGTCTCAAGTCTATAATGTCATTTGCAGCATTTGACGCACTGCTGCGATTGTCTGTGCCTATAATGTCTGCGCTTTTCCGACTTCCCGGACTTGCCACGTCCGCCGCGGCTGCGCTGTTTGGCGAATATTCGGAGGCAAGACCGTGAAGCATTACGATATTTAGGTCAGCGATATCGGGATTTAGCGATTCTACATCTCTTTTGTCTGTAATTCCGCGGCCGTCGATGCACTTTCCGAAAATTTTAATCTTAAACCTGCCATATGCACTCCGGGCGGCATTTCCCCGCACGCCGAATTCCGCTGCGTCCTGTGTCGTGCGGTCATATGCGTCATCCTCGTCGCATTCCGGCAAGCTCTGTGCAGTGCGGTCATATGCGTCATCCTCGTCGCATTCCGGTGAATTTAAATGTGGAATCTCATAAGACTCCCATTCATCTGAAAATATGATCAAATTTGCGGGAATCCTGTCATATGACGCAAGAAATGCCGCAAAGGATTTTAGTTTGTTCTGACCTTTGAACGAATCACTTTTCGGATCTCTTATGCGGTCATGATTTCCTCCGAGAAGGAAGAAAAGTATGTCAGGATGAGATTTAACAGCATTGTATACAACATCTGATGCCATCTTCGATACATTTTCCGTGTCGAAAAGATCTCCCGATATCAAAACAGCTCTGACTTTTTGCATTTCGGCAAATTCAACCATTTTCTCAAAAGTTCGCATCATCTCTGCCCTTCTTTGACGCGCCTTCGTCTCTGTAAGCCCCGCACGCATCCTGGAATCCAGATGAATGTCCGCACAATGTATAATTTTCATCATAATACCTCTCGCATTACTCTAATCACATAATACTAAAAACAACCCTCTCGAAAAGACATTTTACACTGCATTGTCATCATGTATTTTCAATGCCGCCGCGTCTTTCTTTTATTATATATCATCACATATCATCTTTGCATCAATATTCTTCATTCTTCTCGAAAATAATGTTTTTTGGTGTGGTGAAAGGATTCGAGACGATGCTCCGGGTCCTTTACAAAAATTGCATTATAAAAAAGGCACAGCCTGCGCTGTGCCTTAAAAGAAATTCTTTATGATATTTTCTTATGATATCTGATATCCTTAAATTACTTAGCCATCTGCTTAGCAACTTCTTCAGCAAAGTTTTCTTCTTTCTTGGCAAGACCTTCGCCTACTTCGAAACGAACCATACCAACAACTTCTATCGACTTGCCGAGTTCCTTTGCACAAGCCTTTACATACTGATCTACAGTCTGCTTGTCTGTAGCCTTTACGAAGATCTGATCTAACAGGCATACTTCCTTGAGTTCCTTCTTGATTCTGCCCTGGAGCATCTTCTCGAGAATCTCTGCAGGCTTTCTTCTTTCTTCAGGAAGAGCTTCATTTTCATTGATAGCCTGCTGGAGAAGAATCTTCTTTTCGTTTTCAATATATTCTTCGTCAACATCAGCTTCGCTTACATACTTAGGATTCATAGAAGCAACCTGCATCGCAACGTCCTTACCTACTGTCGCAACTTCCTGTACAGCAGCGTCTGTCTTGAGGGTAACGATTACGCAAATCTTGCCGCCGCCGTGTACATAACCAACGTTTACAGTACCTGCTTCGTCAATCTTCTTGAATCTTCTGATGTTCATATTTTCGCCGATCTTTGCGATCTTTGCGTTGAGAGCGTCCTGTACGGTACCTTCGTCGCCGTAAGGAAGAGCCATGAATGATTCCATGTCGTCTGAATCGCTTTCTAATGCGATATCTGCGAGTGAATTTACAAATGTAATAAATTCTTCGTTCTTTGCCACGAAGTCTGTCTCTGAGTTTACTTCGATAATAGCTGCCTTCTTGGCGTCATCGCTGAAGCTTATGCCAACAAGACCCTGAGCTGCGATTCTGCCGGCCTTCTTTGCTGCCTTAGCAAGTCCCTTTTCTCTGAGGACTTCAACAGCCTTATCCATATCGCCGTCAGCTTCTACAAGAGCCTTCTTGCAGTCCATCATACCTGCTCCTGTCATTTCACGGAGCTCTTTTACCATAGCCGCTGTTACTGCCATTTCTTTTTCCTCCTGACATTTATCTTCCAAAGCATCCGGGTCTGCCCCTGATATTTAAGTACAAATCTATATAAATACAAATCTATACATATCTCGTAAATGAAATCTTGGGCTGATAAAAATCTCCCAGCTTTAACCCGGCGAAAATCACCGCATCATGCCGGCGACAAAATCCTCGGATGCTCATTCTTGTTCTTTTTTCTATATCTGATTCGAATTGTTCTTCAACCGGTTTGAATTATTCTTCAGTTGATTAAACTATTCTTCAACCTTTTCTGCTTCTGCTGCTTCTGCAGATGCTTCTTCCTCAGCTGCTTCCTCAGCAGATGCAGGTTCTGATTCATCCATAGATTCACCCTGCTTGCCTTCGATTACGGCATTTGCCATAGTAGCAGCGATAAGTCTTACGGCTCTGATCGCGTCGTCATTTGCAGGAATGATATAATCAACATCATCAGGATCGCAATTTGTATCAACGATACCGATTACAGGAATGCCGAGAATTCTTGCTTCCTTAACCGCAATCTTTTCCTTCTTAGGGTCTACTACGAACATAGCAGCAGGCATGCCCTTCATGTCTTTGATGCCGCCGAGGAATTTTTCGAGCTTAGCCTGTTCTGCCTTAAGCTTGATAACTTCCTTCTTAGTGAGAGCGTCAAATGTGCCGTCCTCTTCCATAGTCTTGATGTCGTTGAGCTTCTTGATTCTCTTTGCGATAGTCTTGTAATTTGTGAGCATACCGCCGAGCCATCTTTCATTTACATAATACATACCGCATCTGAGAGCTTCTTCCTGGATAGCTGCGTGAGCCTGCTTCTTTGTACCTACAAAAAGGATAGGCTTGCCTGTAGCAGCTGCACTCATCATGAATGCATAAGCTTCATCGATCTTCTTTACTGTCTTCTGAAGGTCGATAATGTAGATGCCGTTTCTTTCTGTGAAGATGTAAGGAGCCATCTTAGGGTTCCATCTTCTGGTCTGATGTCCGAAATGAACACCTGCTTCGAGTAATTGTTTCATTGTAACTACTGACATACTAATTCCTCCTGGTTTTATGCCTCCGCTTCTTTCATCCCCGAATGCTGCTGAAAGGCGTCAGTACAGCCTGATTTTCAGCACCGGCTGCGAGTCTTGAAGCGTGCGAAATCTGTCCGTGCGTTATTGCACAGACACTTTATAATACCTCAACGATATTCAAAATTCAAGTTCTTTTTTGATTTTTTGATTTTCGCCGCCATTTCCTGTGGCCGCCGGCACGCCTGAGTACCGGTGTCCTTTTGCTGTCTCCGCCGGCACGCCTGAGTACCGAGTCCTTTTGCTGTCTCCGCCGGCACGCCTGAGCGGCGCTTCCTTTTGAAATTTTCGGCTTATCTTCCGATAAATTCCTCATATTCTGTTTTTCTGAGACTTACTTTCTGACCCGAATGGTAGATTTTCCCGTTTCGAATTTCTTTTGTGACGAGTCTTGCGATACCTTTATCCTTTACGACAAAGCCGTCCATCTCATCTATCCCATACTTAAAAAGGATAGTCGAAAGCGTGCTTGCAGGCCCAACCATTCCGATGAACGCATCGCCCGCAAGATCAAGATAATGCGGAAGCGACTTGTCAATGAGAGTCAAAGGTCCAAGGAAAACGAAATCACTTCCCGGAATCAGATAATCTGCCGCCTGCACGGGATAGTCACCCACATCAGGCGAAGCTTCCAAAATCGAAAGGTCACAAACCGGTCCGAAAAGCTCGCTGAGATAAGGAAAATGCCCTACTACCGTAACCTTCTTGCCTCTTACTGCCTTTTGATATGTGATAAACGGGTCGGCATTTCTGTCTTCCGAAAAAAGACTTCCCGTAATGTTCAGACCGTTTTTTTCAGCCTGCTCTACAGAATTATAGTAAGCATTTATCGCAGCCTGACCGAGAGCCGCTTCTGTGAGATTCCACGATTTTATACCTTTTGCAAGCTGCTTTAATGTCAACTTGCTCTTGTCACCCGATTCTATCATCGGGCGAGTATCGAAATAGTCGGGAAATTCGCCGAGTCCCATGCCTTCTCCGCTGACTACCACTGCCATAAAATGTGAGCAATATACATCGTCTACGGGCAGATCCTCCGGAATGCCCTCGATAAGTTCATCATATAACGCATTTAGATCAAGACTCAAAATATTTACCTCCTGCCGAAGCATTACATTAGCAATCACATAAGCTTGTCGGGTGTGATCGTCTCGCCTGTCCTGAGCAATTCTCTTATTCTCATAATAGTATCGTCAAGCTCCTGAATACGTGTCTGGCTTGCTCTTTCCTCCTCAGTTGTCTCAAGAATTTTTGAAATTCCGCCGTTTTTTATAACAATTCTCTTTGATGCGCTGAGTGCGAGAAGAGGATCATGTGTGGACATGAAAACGATCTTGTCATTTCTGGTCAGTATGGCAATCGCCTTTTTGCGGTCGATGCCTGCATTTTCAATCTCATCGATAAGGATAATAGGCGATGAACTCATACATGCCGTATCTGCAATCATGAGAGCTCTTGACTGTCCTCCAGAAAGCTGAGTTACCTTGGTGTCCATATCAAACTTTTCGCCTGCGAGTTCGTTTGCGCATTCGAAGCATTGCATTACGACAGCATCGGGCTCTTCGCAGAACCTGCTCTTTGCATGCATTTCGAGAAATTCACGAACATTCAGATCCATTACGAAATTCATATTTTGAGAAAGCTGCGCCACCAAATGTCCTTCCAGCTCAAATCTCATATCATCATCCGGAAGCTCGCCGTTTATTTTTATAAATCTTCCTGTCGGGGTGTCGCCCTGCGCCATGCATTCGATATCGCCAAGAAGCCTGCTTTTCCCAGAGCCCGTAGGTCCGACGATGCTCACAACATCCCCGGGACATACTGAAATATCAACATTTTCCGGGTTTCCGCTCTTATCATGTCCGCCTACGACAGTGATCTCATGGATTTGCATTATTTCATCTTCCGGAGAAGTAAGCGTACTCATGAAGTCGGCAAATTGCTCCAAAACATCTTCAACATCGGTGCCAAGCTCGTCCAGCCATTCCTGGCTCCCCTTCTCAAGTGCGTCCGCAACAGGCATGTTGTCCGCTATGTCATTGAGATTCAGGTTGTCGAAGAAATCGGCAGATATGGGATACATCGCCTTAATCTCGCTGATGCTCTTTTTCTCGGCCAGGTCATAGAAATCAACCATTGCACTGCACCCCCTTCAGATAAGTATCGCATGCGGGAAATGACATTTTCTTCATCATTCCGTTTTGGAATTCCTCACCTATTCTTGTCTCACCCGTACAATAAGAGCATACAGACGCCGGCGTCGTGAATCTGAGATGCATGTCGCTAAGCGTGCTGATTTCGTGGGTTTCCTTCATATGACGTGCGAGTGTAAATGCGCCCTGTCCCGTAATTCCGTTGACAAAAATAATCTTTGCCTGTGTATTTACCTGACGGACATTGAATTTAAACACTTCACGCTCCGCCTGCGAAACAATGTCGCCCTTTGTAATGACCACATAGTCGGCAAACTTCAGCATAGGTCCGATCTTTCTCGGAGTGTTGATGCCGGAAAGATTGTCGATCACGCAAACCGCCGGGATCTCAGCAATGTGAGGCGAGCATCTGTTGCACAGACCCGCACTTTCTGTAATGAGCATTTCGAAGCCGCTCTCAATTCCCCACTTAACCGCATCATCTATATTTGTAATGAAAAAATGGTCGGGGCACACCTTGCCTGAAAAGCCCGTAACGATAGGAATTCCTGCCTCAGTATATCTGACATGGTCAAACGAAGTCAGGCAGTCAAACTTAACCGCTCCGACCTTAGTTATGCCCTGCTCTCTCAGAGACTCTACCATTTTAAGTATAACGGACGTCTTCCCGGAAGAAGGAGGTCCTGAAATAGTTATCAGCTTCATCTTTTAAACTCCTGTTAGAACTCCTGTAAAAACTCTTATTAAAACTCTTATTAAAACTCTTGCCAAATTCCTGTTCTATTATATCATGACTTTTTTCATTCTCCACCATCTCGGGCAAATTTTATTTTCTCCTCCTGTCTTAGCCGGAAACGACACAAGTAAAAAAATTTGCAAAAAGTTGACACCGGCACATATTTCTCATTTCTTGCATAAAACCATCATATCTGATATCATTTTCCTGTAAAGAAGCATTTTGCCAAGCCACTTTCTCAGCTGTATTTTGTCAGTTGATTTGCGGCTCGCGGGCGGTTGAGAAATGCGGGCAGCGGATCTTGCCAGGATTGCCTTCGACATGCGGGCGGTTGAGAAATGCGGGCAGCGGATCTTGCCAGGATTGCCTTCGGCTCGCGGGCGGTTGCGGCTCAGGTTCATGTTGAGCAATGCTTGTGAACGAAAATATACGCCAAAAAAGGAATATCTCAGGTACAAAAATTTAAGACTTGAAAAGGGATATTTTGAGTACGAAAACTTAAGACTTGAAAAGATATATTTCAAGTACGAAAGCTTAAGACTTGAAAAGGAACATTTCGGGTACGAAAATTAAGACTTTAACAGATATATTTCAAGTACGAAAGCTTAAGACTTAAAAATAGAAATGAGGTACATCAATTATGTGGAAATATTACGATACACTTATCAAGAATATAGATGACAGCGTAAAGATAAAGGACTTTGCCGCAGGCACTTACTGGACAGGGCTTCTCACTGACGACGGTTCGCTTGGAATCGCACCGTCGATTTATGAACGCTATCAGCGTTTTCCTTTCACATGCGAACCTGAACCCGGAATGCCGCTGCGTGAGTTTGTGTCAAGCATCAAATCATGGAATTATGTGGAGTCTTCTCTTGCGCTTGCAGCGATAAATGCTTATTATAACAGAGAGCCGCATGTGCCGGAGGGCGCGGAAGTATTTCCTGGAGGACGCCGCAGCCGCGGAGTTTTTCAAAAGTTTTGTGAGGCTCACACAAAGGACAAGCATTCTCTCTTCTGCGAGCCAATGTATGAAAGAGACGAAACTCAGATGCAGAATATTCCGGGTATTTTTGATATAATACGCCGTGACGAGGACCGCACTTATCGCGATTTCGTATATACGGCTTACAGGGAATTGATGCCGGGCTGCGACCAATTCATTTCGGGCGGAAAGTCGTTTGTAAGCAAGCTTGCAGGACCGATTTTCGACTATGCCGTCGAGTGCAAAAAAGACATTCTCCTTTGGGGAATAGATGTTCCCTACTGTGAAGATTTCTTTGATATGGGTGTCAGTCATATTTCTGCATTCATCGTTGACGATCCGCAAAAGTGCCTGAATCTTATAAAGAGAGGTGCCAATCGCGAAGATATCATACGCTTTGGACACTTTTTCTCCGTCGACCGCAAGTGAGACTTTCAACTGCATCACTTTATATGCATATGCGGTTCTGCCTTTCGGAAACGCCGCAAAGATACACTGTAAAGATTCGCCGCATAGACTTGCTTCGCATATATGTAAATATGCCGCAAGAATCCGTCGCAAGCATTGCCGCGTGAATTCGTCACGCGGATATGGGATATGCCGCAAAGATTCGTCACGCGGATATGGGATATGCCGCATACATAGTTTTTCGCGTGGATTCGCCGCACGGATTCCTTGTGATGATGCCTTACGATGATGCCTTGCAAAGATGCCGACATTAAAGATGCCGACATTATTATTGTTTTTGCATACTTGCATAAATCATTCAATATGTTTATAATATTTCCGGGCAGCTTGACAGCAAGTGAGTCACGCATGCCCACTCTTGCGTCCGTATTTCAACGGATAGAAAGCAGGACTCCGACTCCTGAGATTGGGGTTCGATTCCCCACGGGCGTACCATCAGACATAGGGCTGCCGCTTTCGCGCGGCAGCCCTTTTTTATCGCAGCACAAAAAATCTTCTTTCATGCGGCAGCCCCGTTTGCGTATATAATTTGCGCTTATCGTGCATATAAAAAATACCGAGAAAAGTACTCACATACTAATCTCGGTATTTCATTCGATTTCTTTTCCGCATCCCGACCGAGCCTTCCTGGTGCTACGGCATCGGGCCGCATAAAATTTATCTATCTTACACTTGCAATTATTCTGCTTTGCAATTATTCTACAGGTGTAACATTTACTGCTCTAAGCTTTTCAGGATTTTTAGGATCAGGCTCGGTTTCGAAAGTAACCTTCTGACCTTCATTTAATGTCTTGAATCCTTCAGTCTGGATAGCCGAAAAATGTACGAAAATGTCATTTCCGCCCTCTTCGTCAGCGATAAAGCCATAACCCTTTTCTGCGTTGAACCACTTTACAGTTCCATTATTCATCTAAGTTCCTCCTATTGTAAAAAGACGCGCACACACTCCCGGCATACAGCCGCGACGGCATGCTTATAAGTGAGGGAAATCCTATCCTTCGCAACAGCAGATGCTAAAAGCACCATGCCTTTATTCTTTTATGGTTCTACGCCTTTATCGGACTAATGCAGATTAACATCATATACAGTTTCATAAAAATAGAATTTTACGCCCCATTTCTAACTATTCTAGCACAACTTAGTTGTCAAGTCAACATTACGCAATATTTCAAAAAATACCTTTCAAATTCCCAAATTGCAAAACATTTTCCAATTATTTGCCGTTCACGAATGTTACATTTATGTTAAATCTTTTTATATTGATATTCCTTTACTTTGCTTTTTTTGCATTTTTCCATCACATTTTCCCATTTCAACGCCATCAGTCGGACTCTTCCCGCTTTTCTCTGCATCTACAACCTGTCCAGTCCTGACCTTGTATCGGTGGATATTTCCGTTGTACAGAGTGACGGTCCCACGCTTGATCTCGTTACGGACGGTATTGGCGGCACAGCCGATCTCATCTGCAATGCCCCCGACTTTCCAACCGTCTTTGAGGCGAGTCTGTATCAAAACTCGCTCCTCAAATGTAAGATGTTGTCCCTTTTTTATGCTCAGTTGTAGTAGAATGTACTTGATCCATGGTTGGCTCTTCCTTTCGAATGTTGGTTTGGTCACTTACATTCTACTTGAAAGATACCTTCCATGGATTATTTTGTTTTCAATTGTCCAACTTCATTTTACAATCGGCGTTTTTTTTATTTTTTATTCGTAAGCTTAGACGGTTTGTATTGATTTTCCATTATGAATGACATATAATTAATTTTTGTGTAAATAACGAAGGAGGGAAATTCATTGACTGATTCAAACTTAAGAAACATTGCGATCATTGCTCACGTCGATCACGGAAAGACTACACTTGTAGACGAAATGCTCAAGCAAAGCGGCATTTATCGTGAAAATCAAAATGTCGTTGAGCGAGTTATGGACTCAAATGACCTCGAACGTGAAAGAGGAATTACGATTCTTGCCAAAAATACAGCTGTTGACTACAACGGTGTAAAGATAAATATAGTTGACACTCCGGGACATGCCGATTTCGGCGGCGAGGTTGAGCGAATTCTCAAGATGGTAAACGGCGTCATTCTTCTCGTCGATGCGGCTGAAGGCCCTATGCCTCAGACAAGATTTGTTCTCTCTAAGGCTCTCGAGCTTGGCCATAAGGTCATCATCGCGATAAACAAAATTGACAGACCCGACAGACGTATCGATGAAGTTATCGATGAGATTCTCGATCTTCTCATCAATCTCAATGCCGACGACGAACAGCTTGATTCTCCTATTCTCTTCTGCTCGGCAAAGGCAGGCACTGCTTCTTACAGTCAGGACGTTGAAGGTACCGACTTAAGGCCGCTCTTCGATACTATACTCAAGCACATCCCGGCTCCCGAAGCCGATTATGACAAGCCGTTTCAGATGCTTGTTTCAGCTCTTGACTACAACGAATTCGTCGGAAGAATCGCTGTAGGCCGTATCGAGCGCGGAAAACTTACTCACAATCAGGACGTTGTCGTATGCAATTACCACGACCAGTCTTCAAGCAAGAAACTTCGTGTCTCATATATGTATGAATATAATGGCCTCGGAAGAACTCAGATCGAGGAAGCTTATGCCGGAAATATTATTGCAATATCAGGCATAGGCGATATCACGATAGGCGATACGATCTGTGCTCCCGAAGCACCCGAGCCTCTTCCGTTTGTTCAAATTTCGGCACCTACTATGGAAATGACTTTTGTGGTCAACGACTCTCCTTTTGCCGGACGCGAAGGAAAATATGTAACATCAAGAAATATCAGAGAACGTCTTAATCGAGAGACTCTTAAGGATGTGTCTCTCAGAGTGACCGAAACCGAATCTACCGATGCATTTAATGTTGCGGGTCGAGGTGAGATGCACCTCTCGATCCTCATTGAAAATATGAGAAGAGAAGGTTATGAATTTGCAGTATCTCCTCCTCGTGTACTGACTAAAGAAATCGACGGCAAGCTTCACGAGCCTATCGAAAGGCTGATCGCCGATGTTCCGGAAAGTTCTATGGGAGCTGTCATAGAAAAGCTTGGCGCAAGAAAAGCTGAGATTGTACGGATGGATCCGTCGGGAGACAGAATGAAAATAGAATTTCTTGTCCCTTCAAGGGGTCTTTTCGGATACAGAAACGAATTCCTCACTGACACGCGCGGTGAAGGCATCATGACTTCCGTATTTGACAGTTATGCGCCTTATAAGGGCGAGGTTGCCAGACGTACTACAGGAAGCCTGGTTGCATTTGAGTCAGGCGAATCAAATGCTTACGGGCTCTTCAACGCACAAGACAGAGGCTCGCTTTTCGTAGGGCCGGGCATGGATATTTATGAGGGAATGATCGTCGGAGTTTCTCCGAAAGCAGGCGACATCAATGTAAACGTCTGCAAGAAAAAGAATCTCACAAATATGCGTGCCGCAGGAAGTGAGGAGGCTTTGCGGCTCGTTCCCATCAAGAATATGAGTCTCGAACAATGCTTGGAATTTCTCGCTGACGACGAGCTTCTCGAAGTTACTCCAAAGAGCCTCCGTCTGAGGAAATCTATATTGAATAATCAGGACAGAGCAAAGTCCAGAGCCCGCGAAAAAAGCAAATAATCTGCGGCACACAACAGCTTGCACCATCTGCCCGCAAAAATTTCTATCATATAAATCGCATATGATGTATAATGATAATGGTTTTCTAGAGGATCCCAATTATAAGGCAAGCTAAATGCAGGACGAGTGATTGACGGCCGGAGAATATGCCGAAAAGATGCTGAAAAATTGCCGGAAGCATGCCAAAAAATTGCCGGAAGGATACCAAGGCTCGTATTTATGACGCATGCTATATATTACAACATGCTGCATAGTTATATTTAATAAAAGATTTTGATTTTCCTTCGGAGGAGGGGTGCAAATATGAAGATTATGGAATCTGCGGAGAATTATTTGGAAACGATACTCGTTCTCAGTCAGAGACTCGGAGTCGTAAGATCTGTAGATGTGGCGCACGAATTGAATTTTTCAAAGCCAAGCGTAAGTATTGCGATGAAAAAGCTTCGTGAAAAGAATCTTATAGAATTTGACGAAAATGGCGCTATACGTTTTCTTCCCGAAGGAAGGCGCATAGCGGAAGCCGTATATGACAGGCACGTGACGATCTCGAAAGCGCTTCAGATTCTCGGTGTCGATCCGCTCGTCGCCGAAGCTGACGCATGCAAAGTAGAGCATGTCATAAGCGAAGAAACATATCAAAGCATTCGTGCTCACATAAAGCAATACAGCAAAGAATAGATGAATCTGTATATCCACAAACAGACAAGTCTATCCTGATTTGAAACTGCAAAACAGGGCATTTCGGCCGACCGCCGAAATGCCCTGTTTTTTTACCATAGACCCATCACATGCTGCATCAGCAGGCTGACGGTGGTGATGCCCACCCAGCAACAGGCCCCTAGCAGCAGCGGCTTGCCGCCGCTTTTCACTAGCTTGATTAGATTGCTATTAAGACCGATGGCCGCCATGGCCATAACGATAAAAAACTTACTGAGTTCCTTCATTGGTTGGAACACCGCCGCAGGTACACCACATGACGTACAGATGGTTGTAACAACTGACGCACAGATGAACCACAGAATAAACATAGGAAACGCATTCTTCAGACGGAAGTCTCCCTTCCCACTGCCTGCCCTCTTTGCCTGCACAAACGACAATCCCAGCGTAATGGGAATGATAGCAAGTGTGCGCGTCAGCTTTACGGTCACGGCCTTGTCCAGAGTCTGGCTCCCCAGATTCCACATATTGTCCCATGTAGAAGCCGCCGCTGTAACGGAAGATGTGTCGTTCACCGCCGTACCGGCGAAAATACCGAAGGACTCGCCGGAAGTTGTATCAAACCCGATGACCTTTCCAAGCAGCGGAAACAGCAGAGCTGCCAGTACATTAAAAAAGAAAATAACTGAAATAGACTGCGCCACCTTTTCGTCATCTGCATGTATGACTGGTGCGGTGGCTGCAATAGCACTGCCTCCGCAGATGGAGGACCCGACGCCTATCAGTGTGCTGGTGTCTCCATCGATATGCAGCAGCTTATGCATCACGAATGCCACCAACAGCGATGTTGCAATAGTACAGACAATGATAGGCAGAGACTGTTTCCCGGTCTGTAGTACGACGTTTAGATTTAATCCAAATCCAAGCAGCACCACGGCGGCCTGCAGGATCTTCTTGGATGTAAAGGCAATGCCTGGCTTGAAGGATGCGCCAGGCGTCCAAACCAGAGCCACAACCATCCCTATGAGAATGGCAAAAACCGGCCCACCGATCACCGGCACCAGCTTGCCCATCAGCCACGATGGAATGGAAACAGCAAGGCACACCGCAATTCCCGGTATCTTTTTTTTGATAGATTGCATGATTTACTCCTATTCTTTCAGAGGCTTTTTTGATTAAGCCATTAAGCCGCCGGCACTGCGGGTATGCAGTATCGGCGGCTTTTCACCCCTATTTTTTCATGAAGTCAGAAGTCACTCTTTGCTTTGTAAATTTCCTTATTTCACAAATTTCTTTCTGAAACGTTTTTCATATTCTTCAATTAGTTCGTCTTTAAAATGAGGATCCGAAATATTTATGAGAGCTTTCGCTCTGTCTTCGAGAGACTTGCCCTTAAGCTTTGCAATTCCGTATTCTGTAACTACATAGCTTACATCTTCTCTCGTCATACTGACTTCGGCGCCGTGCGCGATAAACGGGGTAATCTTGGAGACAAGCTTTCCTGAAAAATCAGGAACACTTGCCGTCATTGCGATTATTCCCTTACCCTTTCTGTCAGGCGCCATGGTGGCACCTCTCGTAAGGCTCGGCTGCCCGCCTACACCGCTGAATTGGAATTCTCCGATACTTGCAGACACAACCTGCCCCATCAGATCCACGCCGACACTTGAGTTTACTATACACATCTGTGACTGACGCGAAATCATATACGGATGGTTGCAATATTCTGCTGTCTGGAAGTTTACCAAAGGATTTCTGTCAACGAAATCATAAACCTTTCTTGTGCCCATTACAAATGAAACTGTCATTACACCCGGGTCTGTTGTACAGTGTTCATTTGTGATAATGCCATTTTCCACGAGCCCGAGAATGCCGTCAGAAAACATGTCTGAAAATACGCCGAGCTCTTTTTTCTTTCCGAGGAAATGACATACGGCATCGGGAATCGAGCCTATGCCCAGTGAAATGGTCGCCTTATCGGGAATAAGCGAAGCGCAATATTCCCCTATAGCCATCTCTGCGTCTCCGATGTGAGGCGGCTGAAGCTCGAGAAGCTCTTGCTCCGCTTCAACTATATAATCTATCTTACTCACATGCAGCAAAGTATTTCCGAATGTGAAAGGCATTTTGCTGTTTACTTGGGCAATGACGATCTTTGCGTTATCTACTGCCGGCCGCGTATAATCGACAGAGACACCGAGAGATACATATCCCTTTTCATTTGGAGGTGATACCATTACAAATACTACATCATCCTTATATGTACCGTCTTCGAGAAAACGTGTCGCCTGATAATAATGATTTACAGTAACGTCACCATATCCGTCTGCCACGCACTGTCTTGTAGACGGGCTTAGGAACCATCCGTCAAAGCGGAAATTGTCTTTATACTCCGGCTTGGCATACTTTCCGGGACCGAGAGTATTCATGTGGTGAATAGTTACATCCTTGTATGAAGCTGCATTTTCTATCATGGCATCTATGAGAGCTGTCGGCTCGCCGGCGCAATGTCCGAATACCACATGGTCGCCATTTTTGATGACCTTGACGGCCTCACCTGCTGTACACAGCTTTTCATTGTATAATTTCTTCCAGTCTTTCATAATGATAATACCTCCGATTGCCGATATAACAATTCCCGAAATCGCTGTTACGACAATCCTCAAAATCGCTGTTATAACAATTTTCAGAAATCGCTGTTACGACAATCCTCAAAATCGCTCTTATAACAATTTTCAAAACCGCTGTTATCTCAATCCCCAAAATCGCTCTTATAACAATTTTCAAAACCGCTGTTATCTCAATCCCCAAAATCGCTGTTATAACAATTTTAAAAATCGCTGTTATCCGCAATCCCTCATAATGTCTAAAATCAAAGCTGATCGAGAGCCTGCTTTATATCTTCAATAATGTCTTCGGCATTTTCGATACCTACCGAAAACCGAATCAAATCAGGTGAAACGCCTGCTTCTTCGAGCTGCTTGTCTGTGAGCTGACGGTGAGTCGTGCTTGCAGGATGAAGAACGCAGGTTCTTGCGTCCGCAACATGAGTGGCGATAGCAGCAAGCTTGAGGCTGTCCATAAACTTAGTGGCAGCATCGCGTCCGCCTTTTACGCCAAACGATATGACACCGCACGTGCCGTCAGGCATATATTTCTTGGCAAGCTCATGATATTTGCTTGAAGGCAGTCCCGGATATTCGACCCATGTGATTCTTTCGTCAGATTCGAGGAATTCGGCAACCTGCTGAGCATTTTCGCAGTGCTTCTTCATTCTGAGCGGAAGAGTTTCGAGTCCAAGGTTGAGAAGGAATGCATTGTGCGGTGAAGGAATCGATCCGAGATCTCTCATCACCTGAGCTGTCGCCTTCGTAATAAATGCCTTTTCTCCGAATGCCTCACTATAAACAATGCCATGATAAGAATCGTCCGGCTCTGTCATTCCCGGGAACTTATCCTTGTGTGCCATCCAATCAAACTTTCCTGAATCAACGATTGCTCCGCCTACGCTTGTGGCATGTCCGTCCATGTACTTTGTGGTACTGTGAGTGACGATATCTGCCCCAAATTCTATAGGTCTGCAGTTTACAGGTGTAGGGAATGTATTGTCTATAATAAGCGGTACTCCGTGCGCATGAGCAGCCGAAGCAAACTTGTCAAAGTCAAGCAATACAAGCGAAGGATTCGAGATGCTCTCTGCAAATACACAGCGTGTATTTTCTTGGAATGCTGCTTCGAGCTCTTCAGGTGTGCAATCAGGTTCAACAAAAGTAACATCGATTCCCATCTTTCTCATAGTAACATTGAGAAGATTAAACGTACCGCCGTAAACTGCCGATGAGCTTACGATATGCTGTCCGCTCTGACAGATATTGAACATTGCGAAAAAGTTTGCAGCCTGACCTGAAGAAGTCAGCATAGCTGAGCTGCCGCCCTCCATCTCCGCTATCTTTGCGGCAACCGCATCATTTGTAGGATTCTGAAGTCTCGTATAAAAATATCCCTCAGCTTCCAAGTCAAACAGCTTTGCCATTTCCGTACTTGATTCATACTTAAATGTAGTTGACTGGTAAATAGGAAGAACTCTCGCCTCCCCGTTTCCCGGTTCATATCCCGCCTGTACGCTTATAGTATTCATTCCTCTCTTGCCCATAATTTTTTCCTTTCCATTTAAATAAAATAATTGATCAAATAATCATTAAAATGCCCTCACAGCCCGACAGTAAAATGCCCTCACAGCCCGACAGTAAAATGCCCTCACAGCCCGGCGATAAAAAGCTCTATAGCAGTCCTTTCATCCATATATCCGGACTTTATGTCCGAATCTGCATTATATGCTTTCATAAGTATGGAATGCAGCCTTTCCGGAGTAAACCTGCGGGAATATCCCAGTGCTTTTTTTATCCTGAATTCGTGAATCTTAAGTTCTGATTTTATATTGCTGAGACTCATGCCGTCGGAATTCATCTCCATCACCGTAAGTATCAATTCAAATTGTGTGCAAATCATCGAAAGCAGCACAAACGGGCTTGTTCCGCGATCAATGATATTTCCGGCAACATAAAGAGCTTCGCGTATATTTCCCTCCGATATGGCATCGGTAAGTCTGAATATATCATGATCTATATTTCCTTCAACACTTTTCATGACGGCTTCCGAAGAGATATCCGATTCGCACAGAGCTGAAGCCTTGTCTATATCCGCCACAAAGCTGTCAAGAGTATAATCCGAATCTCTGTCAAAATATCCTGACCTGTCTATCATAAGCGAAATCACTGCTGAATCAATATTTTGTCTGTGCATTCTGATTCTTTTTTTTATAAACGAAGCAAGCATCTTTCTACTTATCTTGTCAAAGTCAAATACTTTACCGTGCTTCTTTACGGCTTTCGCGATATTTTTCGGTTCCTTCTCCGGTTCTGCCGTAAATACCAGCTCCGCATACTCGGGAAGTTTTGCGATATAATCCGCGACAGCCTTGTCATCTGCAGATTCGGCATTGAAATTTTCAACAATCACAACCTTTTTTTCCGAAAACATGGGCGGAGTCTCGCAAGCGTCTGTTATCGCCTGCGTGTCTGATTGTGCTCCGTCAATCACCACATAATCAAAAAAGGCAGATGTTTGATTTATATATTTTTTTTCAATCTCTTTCGTCGCCCACCTTACAAGATAGTGTTCTCTTCCGGTCAGAAGAATCACTCCGGGAAGATTGCCGGCACTTAGCATTTTACTGAAAAGAATCGAGTCATGCTCGCTTTGTGTCTGCCGCATCAGTAACCAACCTTAAAGCGTCGCTCGTATTCGGCGATGAGTTCCGGTCTGTAATCGGGATGAGCGATCTCGATAAGAGCGCGTGCGCGTTCCTTGAGAGTCTTTCCCCTTACCTGTGCTATGCCATACTCTGTGACGAAATAATCAGCATCCTGCCTTGTGACGGTTACGGCAGAACCATCCGTGATAAATGGCTTGATGCGCGAAGTTGTCACACCATTTTTTGTATGAGTGGATGTCATCGCTATAATAGATTTGCCCTTTCTGTCAAGCGTAATGTCAGCACCGCGCACAAAATCCATCTGACCTCCTGTGCCGCTGACATTTCTCAGGCCTACAGAGCTTGAAACAACCTGACCCATAAGGTCTGCCTCTATGCAGGTATTTATGCATACAAGCTTTGAGCACTCCGCAATTTTGAATGGGTTGTTTGTATATGCCGCCCTCTTAAGAGTGACTGCCGGATTATTGTTGGCAAAGTCGAAAAGCTTCTGCGTTCCTTTTAAAAATGCCGCAACCATGGTGTGCTTTCCAAAGGATTTCTCAGTATTTGTAATAACACCCGCCTCGTAAAGATCCATAATGCCGTCTGAAATCATCTCAGAATGCACGCCGAGATTTTTCTTGTCAGCAAGAGCCTCACATACGGCATCCGGTATCGACCCTATCCCTATCTGTATAGTGCTTCCGTCTTCGACAAGCTTCGCACAATTACTGCCGATTGTTCTTTCCACATCCGTAATGACAGGGCGTGGCGTCAGCGGCATGGCTTCATTGTACAAAACAACTTTATCTATCTCGCTTATATGAACAAGTGTATCCATGCTGTTGCTTCTAGGTACATTTTCATTTATCTGCACGATTACACGGTCCGCAGCGTCAACCGCCTCACGAATAAAATCGGCATTTGCCCCACTGCTGCAATATCCGTGTTCGTCAGGCGGTGTCGCCTGGAACATAAATACATCGACAGGTATGTCGCCGTCAGTGAGCATACCTCCGATTTCAAAATAATAGCACGGATATACCGCTCCTCTGCCTGCATTTACTGCTTCACGCGTAGACTTTGACACGAAAAGAGTCTCGTGTATGAAATTTTCGCTGTATTTTTCGTCAAGATAATCTTCTCCGCCTGCGCTCAGCCCGTGCATAATCTTTACATCATGAAACAGTGAAGCGTTGTCGGTGAGGGCTTTCATAAGACGCTCCGGTCTCGCCGCAACCCCACCCACAAGAACACGTTCATTGCTATTTATAATACGGACCGCCTCGTCCGGTGTGCAGATTTTCTGCTCATAATCCGTTTTCCAATTTTTCATATCCAATGCCTCCGTATCTTAAATCCTTTATCGCATCTGAAGAACATTATCTCAGTTCGTGTGCTGTATCATTTGCGCATGCCGCGCTGCGTGTGCCGCATTATTTGCGCATGCCGCGCTGCGTGTGCCGCATTATTTACGCATGCCGCGCCATACTGTGCTGCGTTAATATCACAACAGACTTATTATATCACACATGAAAGGATTTAGAAATCCAATCTGTTGTTTTGCATATTTTATTTTGAATATTTACGCCTATTTCTTCATGTTGCCGTCAGACTTATAAAAATCACGCTTTATGTCTTTTTGAGTCACAACACCGAAATAATTGCGGTTTCTGCTTAGCAGATTTTTCACGGGTTGACTCTTTGCACATCTTATGAAAATCGCTCCCTGCGTGTCATTCCTGTATATCGGAATGTCGGCAAGCTCAAGCCTTTCGAGAGTGGGCTGTGACGGATGGCCGTAATAATTTCTGCCCACCTGTATCACTGCTGCGGACGGATTTACCGCATCAAGAAATTCCTCACACGTAGAATATTTACTTCCGTGATGTGCGGCTTTCAGTATATCTGCGGTCAGAACAGCAGGCGCTTTCCCGTCACTGTAGATTTCTGTCAAATTTTTCTCATATTCGGAATCGATGTCACCCGTAAGAAGAATTGCCGTACCATTATATTCCACACGCAAAATAAGGCTGAGTTCATTCTCACTTTCCGAATTTTCAAGTATTTTTCGATATTCCTCATCAGAGTGAACAGCCGGCGCAAGCACATGAATCAAAGCATTGCCTATGGTTATTTCATCGCCTGCCTTAAGAAAAATGATATCAGCTTCGGCAATTCCGTATTTTTGCGAGATTTCGCTCTTCTGAGACTTATATGCTGCGGAAAGTGCGAGCTTTCTGACTTTTATGCCCTCAACCATCGTCTCAAGTCCTCCGCAGTGATCCTGATGAAGATGGCTGAGTACAACCAGATCAAGTCCTGACACGCCGCTCCCCAAAAGATATGGAATGAGTATATCTTTACCGACATCCGTTTCGGAAGAGCTGAATGACTCAGTGCCGCCTGTGTCAAAAAGGACATTTTTCCCGCCGCACTTAAGATGCATACAGTCTCCCTGCCCAACATCCACAAATACAACATCAGATATAATTTCATTCCATTGGACATAAGTTCCTATAGCAAGGCTCACAACTGCGATCATAACAGCCACCGCCGCGGCGCGAATCGTTTTTTTCGTTCTCTTGCTGTATTTTCCGGCGCTTTTTGCCCTTACTGTGCTTACGCCTGCGCCCAAAAAAATGCCTTCATTTACATAAGATCTTCCTGCTTCGCTGCAGAAAAAAAAGAGCATTCCGTAGTACATGAGAACCAGAGCCGGCGGCGGCGAGGCTGCGTACTTATAAGAAAAAGGCGTATCTGAAATAATGCTGCTCATTTTGACAAGCGCAGCAAGAAGCGTCTCCTCCACAGCGCACATCCATTCAAAGCATTTGCAGATGAGTGCGTATATGCCTGCGCTGTGCATACCGAGCGCATCTGCGGCATACGAAACAGGAATCATCACGACTCCCAAAGGAACCGTAAAGCCCGCGATCCAAATTGCGGGAACATTCAAAAATAATACGCCTGTCGAAATAAAATGAAAGCTGCAAAGCGACGCCGGCATCATCCCTGCCTGCATCAAAAGTATCTCTTTGATTGATTTTACAGCCATGTTGCCTTTTTCAACGCAAAAAGCATACACCTTTTTCTTTAATTTTTCGCATGCAAAAGCTGTCCTGTCATAAGTCAATTCGTTTCTGTCTGCAGACCGTTTCTCAGAGCTTTTCTCAAGTCCTTTCTCTGAGATTTTCCCAAGTCCTTTCTCATGGTTTTTTCCAAGTCCTTTCTCCGGGCATTTTTCCGGATTCGACTCTCCTATTTTCCTCAAATCTCCTTCCGACATTTCAGACGATTTTGCCGCATTTTCTTTTTCATCTGCCCGGTTTGCTTTACTGCGAGAATCGACCTTGTTTACATTCTTTTCTTCACTGTTTTCCTTGCTGTTTTCTGTCCCGTGCGGCATAATCACACTTATCGTGATCACTGCCAAAAAAGACAGCTCAAATCCTGAAGAAAACAGGTAATACGGTCTGTATCCGAGAAGCACAAGCGCACAGAAGCTGATGCAGGACAGCGAGTCATATCGCCTGAAAGTAACCTTCCCCACAATATTTACGCATATCATAAATACAGCCCTGACTACGGAAGGTGAAAAACCCGACATAGCCGCATACATTACCAGCAGCACCGCAATCGGCACATTTCCGGCAAGAGTCATCGGTTTTCCGAAAACAATGCGAAACAGCCCGTAAATCATCGAAATGTGAAGTCCCGACACTGCAAGGAGATGCGCTATTCCGTTTTTCTGAAATTCTTCATATATCTCCTCATCAATCTCATCCCTCGTTCCGAACAATATACCCGACAGCAGGCCGGAAGTGTCAGAATCCATATATTTCTGAGTTTCTTCAGCAAATGTCATCCTTAGCTTCGCAAGAAAATGCGCAACTGAATCAATCCCCTCAGGCTCCCCTACAACTTTGGCATCGCTGAGCTGAGCGGACAAACCAATGCGGATTCCCTGCGTTCTAAGATATCTTCTATAGTCAAACACGTGCGGATTTCCCGAGGATTGCGGCTCGTATATTTTGCCCTTAACACTTATGGTTCTGCCTGTCCAAACCATTTTGTCAATTATTTTTTCTTCCGAATCTTCACCATCATTTTTAGAACCGCTTTCTGTGTCGCTTTCTGTGTCACTTTCGGTGTCGCTGCCGTCATCAAAAGCGAGAGATATCCTGATCCTTTCGCCGCCCGCGCCATCCTCTCCGCCCGCGCCATCCTCTCCGGCGGCCGTTTCACCATTTATACTTTTACTTCCGCAAGTTCTCGCAATAAGAACAGTTTTTCCATCCTTGTGCTGCTCAGACAAAATTGTCGCTGTCACAGTAACGGTCTTGTCATTCATCCCATCATATGCGGATTTTACGCTGTCGGACAAAGCACATCTAATCCCGCCTGCCGCAAAAAAAATCGCGAAAACAACAATACCGGCAAAAACGGCTGACATCGTGATTCTGTCAACGTCTCCCCGCACACTTTCCGCCGCACTTTCTCGGACATTTCCCGACGCATTTTTCTGTGCGCTTTCTCGGACATTTCCCGACGCATCTCCCCGCGCGCTTTCTCGGACATTTCCCGACGCATTTACCCGCACGTTTCCCACGCCATTTCTACTGATATTTTTCTCAGCACTAGCATTTTCCTTATTTTTCCAGCGCATGAATAAAATAAAAAGCAGCATCATAAAAGAAGCTGCCAATATTGCATTTAATCCGGTAATGTCGTAAAATGCAATCCCTGCCGCAAACCCGGCCGCACAAACGGCCATGGGTCTTCTCATATTAAACTTCACCTGCAATATAACTGCAAAGACTTGTCATTGAGATACTATTTTCTTAAACAAACCTCGCCCTACCTTCTTTACACCGTCCATCTCTTGAAGAATATTTTCTATATAAAGATCCATGTCGGCATAATTCAGGTCAAAGCCCTTCTTCTTGAGATATTTCATAATAGTCAAAAGCCTGATCGGATAATCGCCGGGAGTCTTGAAATACGGATGCTTTTCTAAAGCATCCACTATTTCTTCCCGGTTAGGCAAAATCGGACGGCCTTCGTCATACACTTCGATTTTGTCTTCAAGATTTTTGATAATAAAATCAATCTGATCGGTATCCTTCTCATATAATCTGAAAATCTTTCTAAGGTCTTCAAAAAAATTAAGCTCTTCCCTTATATTTTCCTCGGCAACAGGCACTTTAACAATCACTTCCCGTTCCGACAAATAAGCATCTTCCTTCACAGCTTTCCCCCTATTTTTATTTTACATTTTTTTACAATTTTGTCTGCAAAAAATCTATTCTGTAACATAAACTTCATATCTGTCAAACATGTTTGCGCATGCGGCTTCTTTTTCGTATGAACTGCACCGGTTCGTCAGCACACTAGTCCTACAGCACACCGACCCGACAATACACCGGTTCGTCACCGCAACGATTCGACACCATACCGCAAAATTCGCTGTTGTTCTGTTGTATTGCATTATATTAAAATACGATTTTTATGTCAACTTTTTTCATGTGAAACCATATCTCCCACTCAAACCATCTATCCTATATCCGAACAAATATCCCGTCCGCCGCACTGCTCGTTGAGCTGTCCCGCCGCGCTGCTCGATGAGCTGTCCGATTAGCTGTCCCGCCGCACTGCTCCATATCCCGTCAGATTCGCTCTTTTACACACTTGTCCGCCCCCCCTGTCAGACGCGCTTTCATATGCGCTGTTCGATGTCCTGTTCGCCGCGTAATTCCCTGTTTAGAGACCCGCATGTACATCCTATGCGCACGGCTGTTTTGTAACATAAAATTCATATTAAACATCCAACATACGTTTGATTGAAAACATGGGCTATGATATAATTTTAGTTAGTATATTATTTCTAGAAATAGGTAATGAAAATGAACAATGACAACAAGAAAAATCCACGCGGAGATTTCAGCAAATTTCGCAGCGACAGCAGCAAATCAGTCTGGAATGACTTCGCCTCAGATATTAAAAATGTAAATAACGGCGGCTCTCGCAAGCAAGTTTCTGCGCAGCAGCACCGCAATCCCAGATTCAATGACCCAAACATTGAACAGCAGTCTGCCTCCGGAAGCAATTCGTCCGGCAGACCGAGCGGAACTGCCAGACCGAACGGAAACGCCGGCTCAAGCAGATCCGGCAGACCAAGCGTAAACGGCAGCTCAAGCAGATCCGGCAGGCCGAGCGGAAACGGCAGCTCAAGCAGATCCGGCAGACCGAGCGGAAACGCCAGACTGAGCGGAAACGCCGGAACTTCAAGAAAAACTCCTGTCACGCGTTCCGACAGACATTATCAAAATACTCCTACTGCATCAGATTACAGGAATTCGGATTACAGGAATCGTGCCGGAGAGGACGATGTCAATGTCACCAGCCTTGCTGACCTTGGCCTTGGAGATGACAGAGAGATTGCCGAACTTTCAGGCTCAGGCATGAACCCGTCGCCCGAAGAGAATTCCTATTACGACGATGACCTTGATCTGGGCATCTTTGATGAACTCGAGTCTATTGGAGATATTGAAAATTCACAAGCAGAAAATGATTGGAATTCTTTCGGCGATATGCCGGAAGATGTAAGAGATGACGCAGGAATATCATATGGATCTGCCGCATCAAATGACGAGCAGGCTGTCATTGATGACATAAATGGGTTTAGAAAGAGGACACGTGCGATTCCTCCGCTGGATGATTCAGATATCGACTCACGTACATATGGCGATGAATCGAACGAAACATTCAATTACAACGGATATCAGATCAGTACATCTCCTGAGCTTGCCCAATATATCAACGAACAAAATGCCGCAGGAGACGAAAATCGAAAAAGAAAAAATCCAAAAAATCCTCAGACTGCACAGAAAAAGAAGCAAATGAACCAAATGAAAAGAAAAAAGAGAAAAAAAAGAAGAAAGAAGAGAAAGTCACTGGGTGCGCGCATCCTTCTTTTGATTATTTTGCTCATTATTCTTGCGCTTATTTCGGGTGTTGTATATGCAGGAAGCATTATTCTGACGTCGCCTGATATAGACACCACAAATATCTATGACCAGCTGAATCAGACATCGACCATATATGATGATGAGGGCGAGCTTCTCGAATATGTCGACGCAAATGAGTCGAGAACAATTATCTCATATGATGAAATGCCTGAAAATCTGATAAATGCATTTGTCGCCATCGAAGACAAGACATTCTTTGAGCATCATGGCTTCAATTTTGTACGTATTATCGGTGCGATCAGAGACAGCCTTGTCTCTGACAAGAATATAAGCGGTACGAGCACTATCACTCAGCAGCTTGCAAGAAATATCTACCTGTCGAGTGAACGCTCCATGGCAAGAAAAATCAGAGAAGCATATTATACTGTTATTCTCGAACGAAATCTGACAAAAGAACAGATTATAGAGGCTTACCTAAATACAATTTCGCTCGGGTATGGCACATATGGAGTAGAGGCTGCGGCTGAAGCATATTTCGGCTGCAGTGTAAGTGAGCTTACTCTCGCCGAGTGCGCTACCTTGGCATCGATTCCAAAGAGTCCGTCAAAATATGCTCCGCTCAAGAATTATCCAAATGATAAGGTTTCTGCGGATGATGAAAATATCGTACTCACAGGAGATACTTATACCACAGTTTACTCAGATGCCTTCAAGGAAAGGCAGCAAACTGTCCTGCACTCTATGTACGAGCAGGGTTATATCACCTCAGACGAGTACGACGAGGCTATGGCGGAGGATATCAGAGATGACATAAATCCGACACAGAAAGAAAATGTAGTAAGCTCATATTTTGCTGATTATTGCATCGACGAAGTAAAGGCTGACCTTGCGGAAGAGTACGGCTTGTCAGAGGCTGACGCTGCAGCGATGATAAACAAGGGCTTACATATCTACAGTACACTGAATGTAGACATGCAGCAGACTGCAGAAGAGGTTTACGAAAACAGCTCTTACTTCCCGGGTCTGTCATACCGGACAAAGGGCGGAAATATAGTTAGCTCAACCGGCAAGATTCTGCTCTACTCAAAGACAAATATCTTCGGAAATGATGATGTCTTTAATCTCGGTTCCGGTGACTACCAATTTGATGATGCCGGAAATCTCACAATTTATCCGGGAGAATATCTGCGCTTCTATGATATTACGACAAGTGACGGTTCAAGCGATATTCAAATCGAGTTCAAGAAAATGTACTATAAGGAAGGCGGCACTCTTTACAGCATAAACGGCGGCGTCATAAACGGAATAGACGCAGCTTACAAGTCAAAGGACGCTGACGGAAATCTCGTTATCAGTGCCGAATATATGAACAGTCCAAACTGTATATTTACATTTGATGACAACGGCATTGCCATTACCTCTGACCATTACACTCTCAGACAGGCTACGATTCAGCCTCAGGGCGCATTCGTGCTTACTGATTTTACAAATGGCCAGATCAAAGTGATGATAGGCGGCAGAAGTCTTTCAGGAAAGCTTCTTTATAATCGTGCCACAAACCCGAGACAGCCGGGATCTTCTATCAAGCCTATCGGTGTTTACGGGCCGGCTATTGAGTCAGGCTTAGATTACAATACCGGATGGACAGCCGCAAGTACTATCGAGGACTCGGAAAACAAGACTGCAGACGGAAAGATTTGGCCGAAGAACTCACCAAACAAGTATGACGGCTTCATCACTCTCAGATATTGCGTAGAACACTCTAAGAATGTTCCGTCAGTAAGACTTATCACCAAGCTAAACGATCAAATGGCATCCGAAAGAGATCCTGATACAAATGAAAAATACGGTGATTTCGGATATACTATCAGCATGCTCAAGAAAAACGGCATTACTTCGATAGTTGAAGAAGGAGGCACAAATGACCTGAATGCAGCAGCTCTCGCGCTCGGCGGTATGACAAACGGAATCTCTCCTATTGAGATGGCCTCTGCATACGGCACATTCCCTAACGGAGGTGTCCATGTAGATTCTACTTCATATACGAAGGTAACTGACTCTTCAGGAAATGTTATCCTTGAAAGCGATCCTAAGGAAACTGAAGTTTATGACGAAGGTGTCGCATTTATCATGACAGACATATTAAGAACTACAGTTACGAACGGTATCGCAGGCAGAGCTGCAATCGGAATCCTTCCTGTAGGCGGAAAGACCGGTACTACCACAAGCAACAACGATGCTTGGTTTGTAGGCTTTACACCTCAATATTCTGCGGCTGTTTGGATCGGTACAGACGACAACATCAAGCTTTCACAGGGAAGCTCGGCTGCTGCTTCGCTTTGGAGTGCAGTGATGAAAAAGGTGGCATCTCACGGTGAAACAAAGAAATTCCGCTCGGCTCCTTCAAATGTCACAAAGTCACACGGTGACTATATAGTAAAGGGCACGAAGGTCACAAAGAACTCATTCGGAGGAAAGATTTCAGCAAAATACGACAGTCAAAATATTGATGAAGAGGCTGAAGCTGAAGCAGAAAATACCGAAGAGGCGGAAAATACCACAACAAATCAAAATACGAACCAAAATACAAATCACAACAACAACAGTTCAAACGGAAGCAGCCAAACGACCAATTCCCACGGAGGAACCACTAACGGCGGCGGAACCACCAATGGCGGAGGAACCTCCAACGGCGGCACTTCCAATGGCGGCGGAACTACTAACGGCGGTGCGATAGTCGACGATTAGACAGGTGACTGATTGTCGACGACCCGTCACAAAAAACAAAAATAAAGCAAGTCGCGCGATACCGGCTCGTATCGCGCGACTTGCTTTATTTATATCATTGCTATTTTTTCATATCATTGCTAAGCAATCTTTAATATTTTTATCTCTTTACTCAACTGTAACACTCTTTGCGAGATTCTTCGGCTTGTCGATGTCACATCCGCGTTCTCTGGCGATATAATAAGCAAATATCTGGAGAGGAATGACAGAAAGAAGCGGTGTAAGCTCGTCCTTACAATCAGGAATGTATATGACATCCTCAGCCTTCTTGCTTAAAATTTCATTTCTTTCTTTGCTCTTTGCATTTTGGTCATCGCCTTCATCAGCATCAGCCTTCTTTTTGACTATCGCAAGTATGTCAGCTTCTCTCGCATATACTTCTTCTATATTTGACAGCATCTTATCGAAGAGGAAATCCTGCGTAGCAAGTGCGACGACAAGCGTTCCTCTCTCCATCAATGCAATCGTTCCGTGCTTAAGCTCGCCGGCGGCTATGGCAAAAGAATTGATATATGAGATTTCCTTAAGCTTGAGGGAGCCTTCGTAGGAAACAGCCGAATCAAGACCTCTTCCGATAAAAAAGACGCTGTTTCGCTTATAATATTTTTTGGCGATATTCTTTATCTTTTTCTCATCCTTGAGAATCTGCTCAACCTTTTTAGGAATAGCCTTAAGCTCATTTATATACTCTCTGTATAATTCATCGGAAAGTATACCCTTCTCTCTTCCCATATAAAGCCCTATGATATACATGCATACAAGCTGCGTAGTATATGCCTTCGTAGACGCTACCGCGATCTCAGGTCCTGCCCATGTATAGAATACGTCATCGGATTCTCTCGCAACCGAGCTTCCGACAACATTTACAACCGAAAGCACACGCGCTCCCTTGCGCTTTGCTTCTCTGAGCGCGGCAAGAGTGTCAAGTGTCTCACCTGACTGGCTGATAGCAATGAAAAGCGTCTTGTCATCCACAAAAGGATCTCTGTATCTGAATTCAGAGGCTACATCCACCTCCACGCTGATTCCCGCAAGCTTTTCAATCATGCTCTTGCCTACAAGCCCCGCATGATAAGCCGTACCGCATGCCACTATATAAACCTTGTTGAAATTCTCTATGTCTTCCTTCGTCATGGAAATTCCGTCAAGTGTAATATTTTCATTCTCATCTAAGCGGAGCATCAGTGTCTCTTGTATGCCCTTAGGCTGCTCATGGATTTCCTTGAGCATGAAATGATCATAACCGCCCTTTTCTGCGGCGGCTACGTCCCATGTGACATTAAATACATCGCGATGAACTTCTTTTCGCTCGGCATTGTAAATAGTCACGCTTCCCGCCTTCAAAACGACTGTCTCATTGTTTTCTATCAAATATATCTGCCTTGCGTGATTAAGAAATGCCGGGATGTCAGATGCGATGAAATTGCAGCCGTTTCCGAGTCCTACCACAAGCGGACTGTCTTTTCTTACAGCGATCAGCTTGTCGGGCTCATCGGCACATATAACGCCTATCCCATATGCGCCCTGCATCATATCTACAGCCTTATAAACCGCATCAAGCAGGTCGCCTTCGTAATATAATCCTATAAGATGCGCAATAACCTCAGTATCGGTTTCTGATTTAAAAGTGATTCCGTGCTCTTTTATGAGCATTTCCTTAAGCGGCGCAAAATTTTCTATAATTCCGTTGTGAACTACCGCTATCCTTCCGCTTGAATCACAATGAGGGTGGGCATTTATGTCAGACGGTGCCCCGTGCGTAGCCCAACGTGTATGTCCTATGCAAAGAGTCCCATAAAGCGATTCACCTGCTATAAGATTCTCCAGATTTTCAATTCCACCCATTTTTTTTCTTACTTCAAGACCGTCTTTCGTGCAAAGAGCGATGCCTGCCGAGTCATATCCTCTATATTCGAGATGTTTTAATCCTTCTATAATAATACATGTAGCATTTTCATAGCCTACGTAGCCAACTATACCACACATAGTCTGTACCTCCCTTCATGCCGTAAAAATGTCAGTTATCTCATGATAACAGAATTCTGTCTGCATTACCATTACACCCGTTTTACATTTTCCATACCCTGTTTTCTTTCGAATTCGTATTCCGTCCGGGCAAGCCGTACACCGATTCCCGATATTTCTCCTGCCGTATTACGATTCGGGATTCGTCTGCCGCCTCAAGGTTCTTTTCGCCGATTCAAGGTTCCTTTCGCCGGCTAAAGGCTCGTCATTTTGACCGATTATCATCATCCTGATGCTGCATGGGGCCGCATAACAGATCATATAAATCCGAATAAAAATCGTCGCACACATATATCCCGCCTGACGTCTTCATTTTCTGTCCGGTGCTCGGGATTTCAATTATCAAATGTCTGTCGCCCGGATATTTGTCGGCTATGGCTTTTATGCCCTGCAGCTTTGCCTGTAAGTCAGCAGGATTACTGATTTTGACCCTCACATCTCTTCCGGTTGTATTATCTCTTCCGGTCGCATCATTCATTCCGCTCGATGCTTTTCTTCCGTAATATTCCTCGGAATATGGTGCGTTTGCCCCGTCAGCATCATTTCTTCCGTAATATGTCTCGGAATATAGTGCGTTTGCCCCGTCAGCATCATTTTTTCCGTAATATTCCTCGGAGTATGGTGCGGCATATGCCCCGGCATTCATCTCAGAATATGTCTCGTCATATATCTCAGAATGCTTGCTATTATAGGTTCCTCGCGCAAAATAGTCAGGTGAGTCCGAACGTATTTTATAATCAACCGCAGGCGCGGCATAATTGTCCAAAAGCTGTATGTCGCTTGCAATGATACGCGGCTGCTCATCCTCGCGAAGCTGCAGCCTGCCAGTCACGACAATTTTGGCATCGTCTTCAAGGATATTGTGATATTTTTCAAAAGCATTTGGAAAAACAATTATCTCAGTGATTCCGTAAAGATCCTCGAGCTGTACAAAAGACATCATTGTATTTTTCTTCGTGATCATATTTCGCTTCGAGTCTATGATGCCGGCAATAACGACGCGGCTTCCGTCCTCGTCCGAAGAGATGGCTTCCTCGTCCGACAAAATCGCGGTATTTACCGATGATATCTCGGAAATTCGTTTCTCGTAATCCTCCAACGGGTGACCCGAAACATATACGCCAAGCAGTTCTTTTTCCATCTCAAGAATAACAGAATGCTCAAAATTTTTCACATCAGGCATACTTTTCTTGATAGAAGCCGACTTCATGGCATTGCTGAAGCTTTCCTGCGCATCGCCGGCGTCGCCAAACATGGACAGCTGACCGGCAACATTATTTTTTCGCATATTTTGTATCGAATCCAAAAGAGGACCGCAGGAAGCGAGCAATGCTGCTCTATTTTTGTTCATGCTGTCAAATGCACCTGCCTTTATGAGGCACTCGAGTGCGTTTCTTTTTATCTTTTTCACGTCCATCGATTCCAGGAAGCTTTCCAAATCTTCACGGACTCCGTATGCGTTTCGCGCTCTTATTATCTCGTCGACTATACCGTCACCCACATTTTTCACCGAAGACAAGCCGAAACGGATCACACCATCGTTTACGGTAAAATTCTTCTCGCTTACATTTACATCAGGAGGAAGGACCTTTATTCCCATTTCCTTGCAATTTCTTATATATTTGGCAATCTGGCTCTGCTCGCCTCTCACGCTTGTCATAAGCGCAGCCATGAACTCGGCCGGATAATACCTCTTCAGCCACGCTGTTTCATATGCCAATACGGCATATGCGGCAGCATGTGACTTGTTAAAAGCATATGACGCAAACTTAACCATGTCACGGAAAATAATTCTCGCTTTTTCTTCAGGAACACCGTTTCTCACACATCCCGGCACATCAATGCTTCCGTCGTCGTTCAATTTGCCATTTACAAAATATTCCTCTTCCCTGGCCATTACATCAGCCTTTTTCTTACTCATGGCTCTGCGCACAAGGTCGCTTCGCCCGTACGAATACCCTGCCAAGTCGCGCACTATTTGCATTACCTGCTCCTGATAGACGAGACATCCGTAAGTGACAGAAAGAATAGGCTCCAGCTTTTCATGCACATAGCTTATGCATGACGGATCTTTTTTGTTTGCTATATATGTAGGAATCGAGTCCATAGGCCCGGGTCTGTAAAGAGATATTCCTGCTATGATATCTTCAAAGCAATCCGGCGCAAGATTTTTCATAAACTGCGTCATCCCGGACGACTCGAGCTGAAAGACACCGAGAGTATTTCCGTCTGATATCATCTTATATACTTCGCTGTCGTCGTACTCCATAGAGCTGAAGTCGATGCGCACAGAATGATTTTTCTCTATCATATCTAGTGCGTCGCGTATGACAGTCAGATTCCTAAGACCCAGAAAATCCATCTTCAGCAGACCGAGCTCTTCTACCGTTGTCATATTGAACTGCGTACTGACACCCTTATCCGACATGTATAAAGGAACATAATCATCAAGCGGTCTTTTGGAGATAACCACTCCCGCAGCGTGAGTGGATGCGTGTCTCGGCATTCCCTCGAGAGCCATTGAGGCATCGAGAAGATATTTGACCTCACGGTCATTCTCATAGAGGGACTTTAGCTCAGGATTCATGCCCAGCGCTTTTTCTATAGTCATATGAAGATCAAACGGAATCATTTTCGCAATGGCATCCGTCTTGGAATATCCCATGTCGATTACTCTTCCGACATCACGCACAGCCGCCTTCGCTTTCATGGTTCCAAATGTAATAATCTGAGAGGCTCTGTCTTTTCCGTATTTTTCTATGACATAATCTATAACCTCGCCTCTGCGCTCATAGCAGAAGTCAACGTCTATATCAGGCATGCTGACGCGCTCAGGATTGAGGAAACGCTCAAAGATGAGACCGTATTTTATCGGATCTATATCTGTAATATGAAGGCAATATGCAACTATACTCCCCGCAGCAGATCCTCGCCCCGGGCCGACTACGATGCCTTGCTCGCGGGCGAAATTGATAAAATCCCAAACTATCAGGAAGTATTCGACATATCCCATATTTTCAATTGTGGAAAGCTCATATTCAAGTCTGTCTCTGTGAGTTTCGGCTTGCGTTCCATAACGTTTTTTCAGCCCGATCTCACACAGATGCCTTAGGTATGATTTCGTATCATAATTTTCCGGAGGGTGGAATTCGGGAAGGTGAAGATGCCCGAATTCAAAATCCACATTGCATCTTTGCGCGATCAGCTCTGTATTTTCAATGGCCTCCGGTATATCGGCAAACAGCCTCATCATCTCATCGCATGATTTCAGATAGAATTGGTCATTTGGAAATTTCAGTCTGTCTGTGTCATTCAGATGAGAGCCTGTCTGTATGCACAAAAGAATGTCGTGATATTCGGCATCCTCCTGATTGATATAATGTACATCATTTGTGGCAACAAGTCCGATTCCCGTCTCTTTGCTCAGCTTCTTCAGCATCGGATTTATGCGTTTTTCGTCTTCGAGTCCGTGATCCTGAATCTCAAGGAAAAAATTTCCCTTGCCGAATATATTCTGATATTCGAGTGCCTCTGCCTTTGCGCCCTCATAGTCATCACGAAGAAGCGCCTGCTGGACTCTTCCGGCCACGCACGCGCTTGACGCAATAATGCCCTTACTGTACATTCTCAGGACTTCGTTGTCTATCCTCGGTTTATAATAAAACCCCTCTGTATATCCCTTAGAAACGATCTTTACGAGATTTCTGTATCCCTCTTCATTCTCTGCAAGCAGTATCAGATGTCCGCTATACTTGTCATATTCGGCACTCTTTTGAAGTCTGCTTCTTGCGGCCGTATAAACCTCACATCCTATGATTGGCTTTATGCCGGCAGCCTTCGCCTTTCGGTAAAAATCGATTGTGCCAAACATTACGCCGTGATCCGTAATCGCAAGCGACGTCATCCCCAGCTCGGCTGCCCTTTTTACCAGAGGGTCGAGCCGTGACGCACCGTCAAGCAGACTGTACTCCGTATGTACGTGCAAATGTGTAAAACCCATATTCCCTCACTATTCTGCTCTCGCATTTATATATCATCTCATGACTCGTCATCACCATGTGATCTGCCGGCGCCGCACGACTCATCATCCCACGAGATGCCGAAAAGGCCCATGTCTCTTAGCTCAGCCCCAAGCATCGAAAATACGAAGCTGTCTCCCGCCTGCTGCATGACAGCATCGTCAAAGTCCCTGAGACTTGCCAATTCTCTGTACGAATCCGGTACGGGCTTGCCTTTAAGATAATTGTGCCTTATATACTTTGCTGTCTTGTCCTCACCCAACTTTCCGAGAGTAGTCAGCAAAAATCCTATGTCCCTTCTTGTGTCAGGATGCATTAGTTCCTTTCCGTGACCGCTGTAAAAATATCTGATCGGACTGAGATCCGTATACTTTTCCTTTTGATAGATCTTGCACGCAGCAACTCTGTCACAAAACATTTCCGCAATATATCTTCGCGGCATAGGCATCCCTCTCACAGTGCCCTGAATCTTTTCGTTGTAGTCGAGCCAATATTCAAAATGATGCCTGTTTCGGCCCTTGTGATGAAGCCAGGAAATGGAATAACCGTAGATTTCTCTTTCATAATTGTTTGGACTCCTGTGTCCTTGATAAAATCTGCATCCTCTGGAAAATTCGGTCCATGAATATTTCGAAAGGTCGTGAAGAAGTCCCTGTCTGTACAGACCTATTTTGAAGCAAAGCCTCATAACAGTATGTCTGTGCTTTGTAATTGTCTTAAAATGCTTCCATGGATGCATGAAAGGTACCCCCCAATACATAATAATAAAATCTTTATCATTTTATGCTTAGTAAATTTAACGTTTGATGTCCGCGTCTGATTTGAGATCTTTCAGCTTTTCATTGTATTTTTGGCTGATCAAAGTATAACTTATCTCACTTTGGGCATTTTCAAACGAAATTGTCCCATATACGCCCTGATTATCCATATAATATTTTCTTGCATCCTCTTCTAATGCACTTTCGCCATAATCTTCCTTTATCTCTTCGAAGCACTTGTCGGCGAGATATTCTGACATAAAATAATATTTTATGGATTCATCACCTATATCATTGTTGGTGAAAAACTCACTGCCGCTTTGCTTGAGAGACTCCGCGTTTGACTCAATCTGAGACGCATATTCCTCTGACTCAAAAAGCTCAGGTTCATTTTTCTCATAATATTGTCTAAGAAGCTCCGTGTCGATCATCTCATCCATAATCAATTCCGACTGATCAGACTCATCCTCGTCAGTCGGGTCATATCCCTTCTCATACAACCAGACCTTGCAATAATCTTCATACTCGGCTTCCGTAAATACTTCCCCGTTTACGCTGAACTTTTCGGAGCTGCCGTCCTTGTGTCCGCATCCCGAAAGCATCCCGGTCATAATGAGAAGTGTAATAATCAAAACAGCTGCAATTCCTGTTTTTCCAAGCTTTATATTTTTCTTTTTCTTCTTCGATCGGCTGCAACATATATAAAATTTCATCATAACACCTCCCGTCGGTTGTCTGAAACAGAACATTCGAGCCGGACCGTTTGCATCCGGTTATCCGAAACTAATCGCATTAACTCACCTATATAAATAATATCACAATTGTGTTGATATTTGAACATCCCATATCTTTATTCCATTTCTGCCGCCCATATCTTTATTCCGTTTCTGCTGTATTAAAGACCTCAAGGAATTTGATAATCTCATCGAGTGGTGTCCGGCTCTTTAATTTTGAAATGCTCACATGCGGATTTACAGATGTGACATTTATCAAAATCTTGCTTCCGTAATATCTCATAAGCCCCGGTATGGCTCTTTTAAAGGAATGCGAATCGACAGACAAAGGCTCAAATGATATCTTTTCTTCCTTGACGGAAATTCTCTTTATCTCCGCCTTTTGTGCGAGAGCCTTTATATATGCCGCCCTTATCAGATTTTCGGCCGGACCCGGAATCTCTCCGAATCTGTCGATAAGCTCATCCGTCACGTCCGACACATCCTCCGCGCTTCTGATATCGGCAATACGCTTGTACATGTCGATCTTCATGCTCTCGTCACTGATATATTCCGATGAGATATAAGCGTCTGTCTTGATATCAAGCGTAACCTCGAGCATTTCAACTTTCTGTACATCCTCCCCGCGAAGCTGTCTGACAGCTTCATTTATAAGCTTGCAATAAAGCTCATATCCTATCATCATCATATGGCCTGACTGCTCAGTGCCCAGAAGGTTTCCCGCTCCCCTGATTTCGAGATCCTTCATAGCAACCTTGAAGCTCGAACCGAATTCCGTAAATTCTTTGATTGCCTCAAGTCTCTTTTCGGCATTTTCGTTGAGTATCTTATTTTTCCTGTACATAAGATAAGCATATGCTTTCCTGCTCGATCTGCCTACTCTTCCGCGCAACTGGTAGAGCTGTGAAAGGCCGAGCATGTCAGCGTCAAGGACAATTAAAGTATTTGCATTCGGCACGTCTATTCCGGTCTCTACGATTGTCGTGGAAATAAGGACATCATATTCGTGCTCCACAAATGATCTCATCACCTTTTCGAGTTTATTTTCTGTCATCTGACCGTGAGCCGCAACCATCCGCGCTTCCGGAACAAGCGTCTGCAAGTCTGAAGCCAGATTCATTATGCCCTTTACGCGGTTATATACAATAAAAACCTGGCCGTTTCTTTCTTTCTCGCGAAGAATGATCTCTCTTATCAGCCTGCTGTTTTGCTCGAGGACAAATGTCTGCACCGGTTTTCTGTCCATGATCGGCTCATCAAGAGTGCTCATGCTCCTTATGCCCGAAAGTGACATGTGCAGCGTTCGCGGAATCGGCGTCGCCGAAAGTGAAAGCACATCAACATTTTTTTTCAGCAGTTTCACGGCTTCTTTTTGTTTTACTCCAAAGCGCTGTTCCTCATCGATTACAAGGAGTCCGAGGTCTTTGAATCTCACATCCGATGACAAAATCCTGTGTGTGCCTATCAGAATATCAACCTTTCCTTCAGAAACTCTCTGCGCGATTTTCTTAAGCTCGGCTGCGCTCTTGAATCTGCTCATGCATTCGATCGTGCACGGAAATTGTGCAAATCTTTCGTGAAATGTCCTATAATGCTGGTCCGCAAGAAGCGTTGTGGGCACAAGAACAGCGGCCTGCTTCCCGTCAAGGACGCATTTAAAAACAGCTCTCGCCGCAACCTCTGTCTTGCCAAATCCCACATCGCCGCACAGAAGCCTGTCCATAGGCCACGGCATTTCCATGTCTCTTTTTACTTCTTCTATACATTTTAACTGATCGTCAGTCTCCACATACGGAAAAATTTCCTCAAACTCTTTTTGAAGAGCACAGTCCGGAGCAAAAGCATGCCCTTTTTCCAGCTTTCTTTCGGCAGT
>CAVCIY010000057.1:0-8571 GCA_963602445.1 Lachnospiraceae bacterium
ATATACCACAACATGTGAGATATTTGCTCCGAATTCTGAGATGATTCGTGTCATTTCGGAAAGTGCGCCCGGAACATCCTCAGCCTGTGCGCTTATTCTTGAGCCCTTATCGCCGAATCCCATCATCTCGATGAAAGCATCAAAGATGTCTGTCTCGGTAATGATACCGCATAGCTTTCCTGCGTTATTCATAACAGGAAGACATCTTATAGACTGCTCTCTCATGACAACTGCAGCTTCCTCAAGAAGAGCATTTTCGTTTATAGTAATAGGATCTTTAGTCATTGCGTCCGCAACCGTGAGCTTTGAAAGCATATAATTGATCTCAAAGACACTCAAAGTGGTCGCTTTTGAAGGTGAAGCCTGCTGAAGGTCTGTTCTTGAGACAATACCCACGAGCTTATCTCCGTCCATAACCGGCAGCTTCTTTATGCTATGCTCCTTCATTGTCTTGAAGGCATCCGATACAGATGTCTCTGCTGTAACTGTAAAAGGTCTTGAAGTCATTTTATTTTTAACGTACATAAAATCCTCCCTTCTTCCTTTCATGTTTATTCGTAGCTAATTAAGCTTTTGACAACTATGTTCTATATATAGTTAGTATGCCATATATCTGATATTTCCGCAAGAGCTGTCGATGCCATAAATGCTGTTATCATTGAGACTTCCAGTCACAGACGTCGCTGCTCTAAACACTGCTGTTACAATAATCTTTCGCTGGGATTGTCTGTCATTCGCTGGAATTTTCTGTCACTTGCTAGGATTGTCTGTCATTTGCTGGAATTGTCTGTCACTTGCTGGAATTGTCCGTCATTTTTGAATATTATCAGCCGCCGAGATATGCTTTCTTGACAGCTTCGTCATTTAACAGACTCTTGCCCGTGCCTGTAGTTACAATTTTGCCTGTCTCGAGTACGTATCCACGGTCTGCGATTGAGAGTGCAGCCTGGGCATTTTGTTCTACGAGAAGAATTGTGGTACCGGCCTTGTGAAGAGTCTTTATGATATCAAAAATCTGCTCTACGAGAATCGGTGCAAGCCCCATGGACGGCTCGTCAAGCATGAGAAGTTTCGGATTTGACATAAGTGCTCTTCCCATCGCCAGCATTTGCTGCTCGCCGCCTGAAAGCGTTCCGGCAACCTGCCTTTTTCTTTCTCTAAGTCTCGGGAAATAATCATAAACCATCTCAAGCTTTTCCGGAATATCCGAAGGCTTCTGCGTGAATGCTCCCATCTGAAGATTTTCTTCTACCGACATCTGAAGGAAAATGCGTCGTCCTTCAGGACACTGCGCAAGTCCGCCGTATACGAGCTTGTGCGGAGGTACGCTTTCGATATTTTTTCCGTCAAATATAATAGAACCTGTCTTGCTTCTGAGAAGGCCCGAAACCGTCTGCAGGGTAGTAGTCTTGCCCGCTCCGTTTGCGCCGATAAGCGTAACGATTTCGCCTTCGTTTACCTCAAAAGAAATTCCCTTGATGGCATGGATGGCTCCGTAATATACATTAATATCTTTTACTTCAAGTAATGCCATTATTCGTCGCCCTCCTTCTTCTTTCCGAGATATGCCTCAATTACTGTCGGATTGCTCTTAATCTCGTCAGGAGTGCCCTGCGCGATAACCTGCCCGAAGTTCAGAACAGTAAGCTTTTCGCAGATACCCATTACGAGGTTCATATCATGCTCGATAAGCATGATAGCGATTCCGAAGTGGTCTCTGATCTTTCCGATATTTTCCATCAAATCGGCCGTCTCTGAAGGGTTCATACCTGCCGCAGGCTCATCGAGAAGCAGAAGCTTCGGATCTGTAGCAAGAGCTCTTAGGATTTCGAGTCGGCGCTGACCTCCGTAAGGGAGATTTCCCGCCTTCACATCTGCCATGTCCTGCATATCGAAAATGGAAAGCAGTTCGAGAGCCTTTTCATGTGCCTTCTTTTCCTCCGACCAGTGACGCGGAAGTCTGAAGATACTGCTGAAAAATCCGTTTTTCATTGTATTGTGATATCCCACTTTTACGTTGTCCTCTACAGAGAGTGCGTCGAAAAGTCTTATATTTTGGAATGTTCTTGCTATACCTGATTTGTTTACCTGAACCGTATCCATCTTTGCGGTATCTTCACCGGAAAGGAAAATCTCGCCTCTTGTAGGCTTGTAAACCTTTGTGAGAAGATTAAATACTGTTGTCTTTCCTGCGCCGTTTGGACCGATAAGGCCTACTATCTCCTTATTGTAAATCTTGAGATCAAAGTCATTTACGGCAGTCAGACCGCCGAAGTCGATACCGAGATTTTTACACTCGAGTACAGGAGTCTGATCTGCAGTAATGTTCTTTTTTTCGTCTGTATTGAGACTCATTACGCAACGCCTCCTTCCCCTTCTGCTCCTTCGTCCGGTTTCTTGGAATTCTTAGAGAATATCCCCTTGATTTTGCTTGTAATAACGCCTATATAGCTCTTCAGTGTAGGGTTGTTTGTGGCAAGCATTACGAGAATGAGTACGATCGCATATGCAAGCATACGATAATCAGCGAACTGACGCAATGCTTCCGGAAGGATTGTCAGAAGCGATGCCGCGATAATGCCGCCGAGCATGTTGCCCTGTCCGCCGAGTACTACAAATACCAAAATAAGTATCGACGTATTGAAGTCAAACTTGTTTGCAACAATAGTCGTATAATTCATCGCAAATAACGTCCCTGCCGCGCCTGCCATTGCCGCGGAAGTTACAAATGCCATCATCTTATACTTAGTAATATTGATGCCGACACTCTCGGCAGCTATTCTGTTGTCGCGTATCGCCATAACGGCTCTTCCTGTGCGGCTGTTTATCAAATTAAATACTACAATAAGTGAGATCACAATAAGTATCACACCTGCGGTAAATGTAGACAGTCTCGGAATGCTTCCTATTCCCATAGGACCGGAAATGACGAGCTTTCCTCCGTCCGCAAGCTCAGTCTTGTCGCTTAAAAGGCTGCACTGGAATCCGTTTTCGTCAAATCCGAGGAAGAAGTTGTTGAATACACTCTTGATGATCTCGCCAAATGCCAGTGTAACGATCGCAAGATAGTCGCCATTTAATCTAAGAACAGGAATACCGATAAGAAAACCTATAATTCCGGCAAAAATAGCACCGACAATAATTGAAATCAAAAGCCTGAGAGCTACCGAAGGGACTGAATCCTGAAGATATACAGCTGTAGTAACGCCCATAAAAGCGCCCACGCTCATGAATCCCGCATGACCGAGTGAGAGCTCGCCCATGATACCTACAGTCAGATTGAGTGATATAGTCATAACTATGTAGGCACAGATAGGCACAAGCAGCCCCTGTATCATTGAACTGATCGCACCGCCCTTAACCATAATCTGAATGATAATATATGCCAAAATGACAACAGCATATGTGGCGATGTTTGAGGCAGTAGATCTTTTTATTTTCTTTGTGTTTAATTTAGCCATCTCGTCCACCTATACTTTTTCTCTGATCTGCTTGCCCATGATTCCGGCAGGCTTAACCAGCAATACAATAATAAGAACGGCAAATACAACAGCGTCTGACATCTGTGTAGAAATATATGCCTTTGCGAAAATTTCGATAACACCAAGCACGAGTCCGCCGATAAAAGCGCCCGGAATCGAGCCGATGCCGCCGAGAACTGCGGCCGTAAATGCCTTGATGCCCGGCATGGAGCCTGTAGTCGGCATAAGCGTCGGATATGCCGAGCAAAGCAGAACGCCTGCGATTGCCGCAAGGCCCGAGCCTATAGCAAATGTCATGGAAATGGTAGTATTTACATTTATTCCCATGAGTTGAGCCGCACCTTTGTCCTCAGAGCATGCTCTCATAGCCTTGCCCATCTTTGTTTTTCCGGTAAACCATACGAGGCCGAGCATTATTACAATACAAACTGCGATAGTAATAATCGTAACATATGTAACAGTCAGCTTACCTCCAAAGAGCGTAAAACCGGTCTTGCCGCCGAAGGTGAAAATCTGCGGGAACATCTTTGGATTTGATGACCACAGAAGCAATGCGGCATTTTGCAAGAAATAACTCATGCCGATTGCAGTGATGAGTACAGCAAGTGACGGTGCGCTTCTTAATGGTTTATAAGCGAAACGCTCGATGATTATACCGAGTAACGTACAGAAAATAACAGCCGCGATAATGGCTACCGGCCACGGCAGATTGAAATGCATAAGGCTGTAGAAGCAGATATAACCGCCTACCATGATGACATCGCCGTGCGCGAAATTCAGCATCTTTGCAATACCGTAGACCATGGTATAACCAAGGGCTATGATGGCATAGATGCTTCCGAGGCTGATTCCGTTGATAATGTAACTGAGAAAGTCCATTATTTACCTCTCATTCAACAAATAAAGGAGAGACCGTGTGACACAGTCCCCCCATAAATAAGCTATAATTGATAATTCAAGTTTATTCAATACTTATCAGTTCTAGTCAATACTTATCAGTTAAGACTTACATACCTACATATGCACCATTTTTGATAACCATGCCCTTAGGAGTCTTGTCGACAGCACCTGTCTCGTCCCAAGTCATGCTTTCGCCTGTAAGGCCGTCAAATGTCATAGTTGTGAACTGTTCGATAAGCAGGTCATTTAATGTCTGAGCGTCCATATCTACAGTAGCATTTGCATTTGTGAGAGCCTGATAGATAGCATATATGCAGTCATAGCCGTCAGCTGCGAACTGGTTTGGAGTTTCGCCGAATTCTTCCTTATACTTAGTAACGAATGACTGAGTCTTTTCGTCGTCTGCGTCAGCATTGAACGGAGTAAGAAGCATAACGCCTTCTGCTAATGAAGCATCAAATCCTTCCATAGTAAGGATGCCGTCCATGCCGTCAACACCGAAGAACTTAGGTTCATAACCCATAGAATTTGCCTTTGCGAGAATCAGAGAAGCAGGCTGATAATACATAGGTAAGAATACAAGTTCTGCACCCTTTGACTGTGCATCCTGCAGCTGAACTGAGAAATCCTGATCGTTTCCGTCAGCGAAAGTCATGTCACTAACGACTTCGATACCGACTTCCTTTGCCTTTTCGCAGAATGTCTCGTGGATACCCTTTGAGTAAACATCGTCATTCTTCCAAATGATCGCTACCTTCGTAGCGAGATTCTGTTCAGAAATGTACTGTGCAGAAGCAGAACCCTGATTTGGATCCATGAAGCACATCTGGAATACATTGTCCTTGCCTTCAATAACAGCCTGTGAAGAAGCAGAAGGTGTAAGAGCGAAGATTCTGTCGCTGTAGTTGTAAGCAGAAGTAGCTTCACAAGGCTTAGAAGTAACTGAGCCTAAAGAAATCTGCATACCCCAGTCTTTCAAAGTATTGTAGGCATTTACTGCCTTTTCAGCGTCATGAGTATCGTCCTGATAGTTCAGCTCAAGCTGAATGCCGCCAAGAGCATTGACTTCCTCAACTGCGATAGTTGCACCGTTCTTTGCAGCAGTACCGTAAATAGCAGCCGCACCTGTAAGCGGGCCTGTACCGCCAATCTTGAAGGCATCATCCGATCCCTTTGCAGTATCTGACGATCCATTGTCTGATGAGCTTCCGCATCCTGCAAAAGCAATCATACACATAACTAATACGAGTAATACACTAATGATTTTCTTAAAATTACGCACTTTAAAAATCCTCCTTTTTTATTTTGAACCATTATAATTCACTTTCCTTCTAAAGTCAATAAATTAGCCTGCAAACAAACGCTTGACCGAAATTTCCGATTTTATTTTCGAATAATTTGCAAATATGCAAAATTTTTTTCGTTTTGGGCTTTTCATTCATTAGGCTTTTTTCTTTTGACTTTTTCTTCAGGACTTTACGTTTGGGCTTTTCCCTTTCGGACTTTCCCGGTCACTATGTTTTTCACATTCAGACTTTTGCGTTTCAGACGTTTCCTTTTCAAGCTTTAATGTTTCAGACTTTTCCGTTCGGTCTTTTCCTTTCAGGGTATTCCTTCAGGCTTTTACGTTTGGGCTATCCCTTCAGGCTTTTATGTTTCATGCCGTTCCGTTTGAGTTCTTTCCTTTCAGACATTTTCGTCCTTTAGGCTTATACATTCTCATGTTCTTTTTTAGGCGGTTTCTTTCCATAATACTGAAAATAGCATGTCTCTATACGGCCGTTGTAAAGTTTTCTACGCCTGTCGGGTTTTCTCGGCAAAAGGCTTTCTTCAATCTGCTTATCAGCAGTAATGACATAAGCCGAAAGAGTCTCATCCGCTTCGAGAAGCTCTTTGAAATGCGCATATGACTTGAGCATGGCCGCTTTGTCGCCTATTCTTTCCCCGTAAGGAGGATTGCACATCAGAATCGTATACGGCTCGCAAATATCGAACTTTTCGAAAGGCCCGACGGAAAATGCAATGCAGTCATCGACTCCCGCCTCTTCAGCATTTGCAGCAGCGGCCTCTACAGCTCTTTTACTTATATCGGAAGCCATGATTCTGACTTCGGTATCATAATCAATCCTGCGATATGCTCGTTGTTTTTCTTCCTTCCAGATTTCAGGCGGGACAGCATCCCATCCCTGCGATGCAAACTCTCGTCCGAGCCCGGGCGCAATGTTTCTCATATACATTGCCGCCTCTATCGCGATAGTTCCCGAACCGCAAAAGGGATCGACAAGCAGTCTGTCTGCCTTCCAGAAACTGAGCTGAACCATCGCAGCCGCAAGAGTCTCCTTGATAGGCGCCTCGACTGTTTTTACCCTGTATCCCCGCTTATGAAGTCCCACGCCGCTTGTGTCTATCGTAAGCGTGACTCTGTTCTTTAGGATAGTTACTTTTACTGTATAACTTGCCCCGTTTTCCGGAAAATGTTCCATCATATAAATTTCACTTAAATGGTCAACTATCGCCTTTTTTACTGTTTTCTGGCAGGCGGGCTCACTCCTGAGAAGTGATTTCACTGTGGTGCAAGTGACTGTAAATTTTCCGTCGGGAGGTATCCATTCCTCCCAGGATATTGCCTTTGTCTGCTGAAAAAGCTCTTCTGATGTCTCGGCATAAAATTCTCCCATCTTCAAAAGAACTCTGTCGGCACATCTTAGATTCAGATTTGATCTGGCAATCGCGCGCTCATCGGCAAGATAAGTTATTTTGGCATCTTCCGACTTGATCACTTTATAACCCAGGCTCTCAATTTCTCTTTTAACAACAGCTTCGAGTCCGAATGTTGCTGTTGCGATTAATTCTATTTTTGACAAATCGGATTCCTCCATATAAATTACGCCATTTTCAGGATACTCCGCAAATATTTCGGTATGCTATAGGCTTTCTACAGTTGATTCGGGGATTTTTCCGGATGCATTTTGCATTTTCGGTGTATTTTATGTTTTTTACATTTTTCGAATTTATACGCAGCTTTCGGCTTTTCTTTGCCTTACACTAAAGCGGCTCTCCGAAAACAAGATGGGCTATCGCTTCGCCCACTCCGCTTTCGTTGTTTGATTTTGTTATGAAATCAGCTGCCTCTTTCAGTTCCGGAACGGCATTGTCCACCGCAACTCCGATTCCCGCATAACGGATCATCTCAATATCATTTTTATTGTCGCCGAAGGAAATGATTTCCTCGGGGTTTATTCCGTGTTCCTTGGCATATCTCGCGATTGCGGCACCTTTGTCCACGCCCTTTGCGTTTATCTCGAAATTATCGCTAAACGAGCTTGAAATCGTAATATCATCCATTTTCGCAAAAGCTTTGTTGAATTTTTCCTTTTCTTCATCCGAAGGGCATCTCACGCAGATTTTGTAAACATCCGTCTGCTCTGCGACTTTGCAAGGGTCGTCTGTCTCAAGCATTGTAAAACGTTCATAATCATTAAGCTTAGAATTCATGAGCTGAAATTGCTTATTTTCTTCGGTAAATTTCAAGGTATAAAAGCTGTCTTTTGTATAAAAATGATAATATATACCGATTTCGTCAAGTATCCCAAATATGCGCTTGCAGATATCCGACTTAAGCGGTGTCCCGTACAGAACTTCTCCTGTCTCTATATCCATTGTGGCTGCGCCGTTTGAAGTAATAAGAGGTGTGCTGAGCTTAAGCTGCTTCGCATACGGCCTCGCGGCACCGAAAAGCCTGCCCGTGCAAAGCATGAAGTCCACACCTTCAGCTCTTGCGCGCTTAATCATTTCCTGATTTCTCTCCGAGATAAGAAATTTGTCGTTAATAAGAGTAAGATCTATGTCGCTGACCAACAGCTTGTATTTTTTCTCTTTTTCACCTGTACCCATATCATTTCTCCTTGTATTTTTCATATATTTTGCCTATGTTTTCCTTATGTTTTTCGTAAAATTTCCTTACGTATTTCCAGTATTTTTCTCCGGTATTTTTTATCTTTTTTATATGATTTCCTTATATTTCACATATATTTTCCGTGTCGTACCCCGTGTCGTATCCCGCATCTTAACTGTAAGAAAGACTGCCACGAAAAGTGTACAGTCTTTTTTCTCTGTCATATTTTGTCGGGCTTCGTCACGCTCTGCCGGGCTTTGTCGGGCTTTGTCAGGCTCTGCCGGGCTTTGTCGG
>CAVCIY010000058.1:0-34408 GCA_963602445.1 Lachnospiraceae bacterium
TTTCGGCTTGCGCCGTCGTTTCGGTTTGCGCAGCCGTTTCGGCTTGCTCCGCCGCTTTAGCTCGTGCTGTCTTTTCATGCCCGAATTTCACCGCAGTCTTAATCGTAAACTCCGTTTCTATAACCGGATTCTTGTCATCGGCCGGATATCTCATATAAAGATTGACGGCGGCACCCTGCCCTGCTGTTCTTTTCAACGCCTTCGATATGGCAAAGCTGCTGATGTCCGTACATATGAAATGTCTTCCTGTCTTTAGCGCAGCCGCTGCGAGAGTCCCCGAACCGCAGAAAAAATCAGCAACCGTGTCACCCGGTTCAGTCACCGCACTGATTATGCGCTCGAGCAATTGCTCCGGCTTTTGCGTCGCATAATTCAGGCGCTCGTGCGAGCTTCTCCCTACCATATCTATCTGCCACACATCCTTCATATTTACCAAAGTATACCAGCCGATATCGTCCTGAAACTCCTCGACATCCTTAAAATGATATGGCTGCAGCTTTCTGTTGTATGATTTTTCCTTTAGGAGATTGAATTTATAATTATCTGATTTTGCATAAAATAATATTGTGTCATGTTTTCTTGAAAAATGTTTTTTTGCCGCTCCGCCCGACTTGTAAGCCCAAATGATCTCATTTATAAAACGCTCTTCACCGAAAATCTCGTCCATTATGAGCTTTACTTCATGAACGGCATGATAATCGAGATGAACAAATATCGTGCCATCCTCACTCAGCACGTCTCTCATCAGCAGCAGGCGTACAGCGAGCATCTTAAGATAATACGACTTGTCGTGCCCCCATATGTCGCCAAATGCATTAATAGTTCGAACTATAGGAGACTTTTTTTTGCTTGGATAAATCTCTGCTCGCGCCCCTTGATCCGTTCTCGAAAAAAACGGAGGATCGACATAAATCATGTCTATTTTTCGAGATTTGGATATTGCTAACTGTGAAAGATATTCTGCATTGTCGCATATATATATATCCCCGCTATATATATCACTGTCAGCTTTATGCGCAAAGTCAGGATTTTCAAAGCCGAAAAATCCGCTTTTGGCAAATTCATTGCCAGCCTTTTCAAGCAGCTTTCTGTATTCAATTTCCGCTTCTTCCAAAATGAGGGGAAGCTGATGTAAAATGCCCATTTTTCTGCTCCTGACTGCAAGCTTAACTTTTAGGACTCATGCTTCCGCGGCTTGTTCCTTTGTGATTCACCCTTGTGCCCTGTGCCGGTCGGCTTTTTATTATGCTTGTTATTGTGCTTGCTGTTCTCGCTGCCTGTATGTGCTTTTTTCTTCGGTCTGACAAGACAGTGCGGTTCGTATCCGATAAGATCCTCGCGACCTATTTTCCTCAAAGCTAAGCGCACAAGATCTGCATTCTCCGGCTTATTAAAATGCAGCATTGCCCTTTGCATACGCTTTTCTTCCGGATCGCGCGGCACATATACGTGCTCTCCCGCCACCGGATCGATTCCGGTATAAAACATGCATGTCGACAGAGTTCCCGGTGTCGGGTAAAAATCCTGCACCTGATCGGGCACAAAGCCGTTCTTTTTCAGGAATTCCGACAGCATACACGCATCCTTCAGCGTAGAGCCGGGATGAGACGAAATAAAATACGGGATCATATACTGCTTTTTCCCAAGCCTTTTGTTTTCCTTTTCATATTTTTCACAAAACTTCTCAAACACCCTCTGAGGCGGCTTGTGCATTCTGCGAAGAACATTGTCCGATATATGCTCCGGTGCGATCTTAAGAGTCCCGCTTATGTGATATTCGCAAAGCTCTTTCAGAAATGCGTCGTTAGAATCAGCTAACATGTAATCAAATCTTACGCCGGAACGCACAAAAACTTTTTTTACGCCCGGCACAGCCCTTACAGCACGCAGAATATCAATATATTCTGTGTGGTCAACCTCTATGTTCGGACAAGGTGACGGATAGAGGCAGTCGCGATGCGTACAAACTCCGTGCTCAATCTGTTTTTTGCATGCCGGATGCCTGAAATTTGCCGTAGGGCCTCCGACGTCGTGAATATATCCCTTGAATTCCGGATCGGCGGTAAGAAGCCTTGCTTCACGCAATATAGATTCCTTGCTCCTGCTTTGAATCCTTCTTCCCTGGTGAAATGTCAGCGCACAGAAGCTGCATCCACCGAAGCATCCGCGCACAGACGTAATGCTGAATTTTACCTCGCGGATAGCCGGCACTCCGCCCATTTTCTCATATGACGGGTGATATGTCCTTTCATAAGGAAGCTCATATACGTCGTCAAGTTCAAGCGTGCTAAGCGGCGTCGAAGGCGGATTTTGGACAATATATGTTCCGTTTCCGTAATATTCGACAAGTCTTTTGCCCGTCACGGCATCGGTATTTCTGTATTGGGTGAGAAAGCTCTCGGCATATATCTCCTTTGAAGTGCTTATCTTTGAAAAATCAGGAAGGATGATCATCTCATCGTCCCACGAATTTTCTTCTAAAAAATTCCTGTCGTTTACACGATATGCCGTTCCGCGTATCCATGTAATGTCAGATACGGCAATGCCCGAATCGAGTGCTTCCGCAATCTCAACCACGCTGTGCTCGCCCATTCCGTACATCAGGATGTCGGCCTGTGAGTCTATGAGAATAGAATTTCTTACCCTGTCATCCCAATAATCATAATGCCCGAGGCGTCTCAGGCTTGCTTCGATTCCGCCTATCATGACAGGAACATCACTACCGTAAGCCTCTCGAATTTTGTTGCAATATACGATAACCGCCCGGTCGGGCCTCTTTCCTGCCACGCCGCCCGGCGAATAACTGTCTGTCTTTCTTCTGTGTTTAAAAACAGAATAATGATTAACCATTGAATCGACATTTCCCGAATTGACGAGAAATCCGAGCCTGGGCCTTCCGAACCGCATGAAATCCTTGGTATTTCTCCAGTCGGGCTGCGACAGAATCGCAACCTTGTAACCTCGACTTTCCAGTACTCTGCTGATAATGGCATGTCCAAATGACGGATGATCGACATAAGCATCTCCCGTGACAAGCACAAAATCAGGTTGTTCCCATCCGCGTTCGAGCATTTCTTCTCTTGTAACCGGCAAAAATGCCATAATCCACCACCTATCTTGCGCCTGCGCGGCGCATTTTATGTGTCCGGCTGCAGGGCGGCACATTTTGTGTGTCCGGCTGCAGGGCGGCACATTTCGTATGTCCTCCGGCACGCACTTATTTTACACTTATAACAGGTAGGCTCTTCCTAACCTCTTGTACCCTATCAGTATCTATCTCAAATACCAAAATCTCAGAAGACGCTCCGGCCTCTGCTGTTATGAGGCCCCACGGATCGGCCGCACAGGAGTGACCGTAAGCATTGAAAGGCCTTTTTTCTTCACTCGCCGCTAAGCATACGCCGACCACAAAGGACTGAGAATCAAGAGCTCTGGCACGATTGAGAATTTGCCAATGCGCAGGTCCCGTCCCTGCCGAAAATGCTGCGGGAACTATTATGACCTCTGCACCTGCCTGTGCCATTTCTTTGAAAAGCTCAGGAAATCTGATGTCAAAGCAGAGCGCGATTCCGAATTTTACAAAGCCAGTATCTACCAGGAGCATCTCTTTTCCGGGTTCAAAAACTACTGATTCGCATGACTTCACTTTTCCCGGAACGTCTACATCAAAGAGATGTCTCTTCATGTATCTTCCCGCAAGCTTCCCCTCACTGTCAAATACAGGACATGTGTTGTACAAAATGCCGGCACTCTGCTTCGGTGTGCCGTCAGCCGCATTTGCGATCATAGGATACGAGCCGCCGACAAGCCACACGTGATTCTCGGAAGCCATCTTTGAAAGCGCCTGCTCTATACGGCCTTCCGGCGGCTCGGCACTTTCTCTCATCGATTCCGGAACAAAATCACAGACAAACATTTCCGGAAGCACCACTATATCAGCCCCTCGGTCAGCCGCCTTTGCCACCGCACCGGCAGCACCCTTCAGATTTTCCTCCGCACCGCCAAGAATTTCAGTCTGGCAAATCCCTATCTTAAAAATACTCATAAAATCACCTTCCCCATCTTTACTGCCGCGAAAATCACAACAGCCGCGTTTACAATCAGCGCAGCCGGCAGACCGATTCGAAACTTAAGCTTCCTTGTCTTGTGATGAAAGACAAGCGCCCCGGCGACACTGCCGACAGCCCCCATCAAAAAAGCCGACAGCAGCAGAGTCGCCTCTCCGATTCTCCACTTGTGCCTTATCGCCTTCAGCTTGTCAATACCCATCATAGAAAATGTCACAATATTCCAAAGCAGTAAGATTACTATTATGCCTGAATAATTCATAACTTAACCTATTTTTTCTCTTCGCACAACTTTTGCTTGTTTGCGCATTGCGTCGTCCGCCCGTATCGCAGCGCATCGACTCACATTTATGCCTTCGCGCAATACATCTTGAGATAATTTTCCATAGCTTCGCGCATGTCATCATCAATATATATTTTCCCGTCTATTTCTTTATTGTGCATGGTATCTATGATTTCCCTTATCGTCACAATCGGATAAACAGGAATCCCATAATCGTCATAAAGCTCCGCAATCGCAGTCTTTTCACCGGTTCCGCGCTCCATTCTGTCAACGGAAACGATCAGGCCCTCGACCTTGACGCCTTCAGTTGCGAGCAGCAGCGGCAAAGACTCTCTTACGGCCGTGCCTGCGGTAATCACGTCTTCGGTAATAAGGACGCGGTCGCCCGCTTTTAAAGTATGACCGACCATATTTCCGCCCTCGCCGTGATCCTTCTTCTCCTTGCGGTTGAAACAGAAATTTACATTTTTTCCGTAAATGGTATCAAGCGCCGACGAGGTTGCTACAGCAAGAGGAATCCCCTTATATGCCGGTCCAAAAAGAACATTTGTCTCCTCAGATATCCTCCCCGCTCTCATGTTTTCCATTATACAAGCTGAGTAAAATTTCCCAAGCTGCGTAATCTGTCTGCCTGTTTTGTAATTTCCCGTATTTATAAAATACGGCGTATTTCTGCCGCTCTTAGTCACGAAGTCACCAAATGTGAGGACATCCGACCTCACCATGAATTCTATAAATTCTCTCTTATAATCCATTATATCTTAAAACCTCCCTAAAATCTCATCAAATTAATTCTTTTATCATTGCCATCACATCATCATCATCCTTAAGTCCAACTCTTTCGGCTTCGCCGGCAAATGCCTTCTGTGCCTCACGAAGAGCATCCATGGAAGAATTCATCATATATATTCTTCCGGATTCTTCCATGAAAAGTATCTTATCACCATTCTTAATTCCAAGTTTTTTTCTTATTTCAATAGGTATAGTAATCTGGCCCTTTGATGTTACTTTTGCTAATTCCATATAAGAACCTCCCTTCTCAGGTAATGTTTTTCTTACTTTCCTTACAAGATAATTATATCCGTTTTCCACAATTATATCAACCTTAATTAACTATATTACATAGGAAAGATACTTCAATTTCAGCATAAAAAATCCATGTATTTACCTAATTACAAATACATGGATCCTTCAAAACCGGCAGCTTCAGGTCATAAACCGGCAGCTTCAGGTCATAAATCGGCAAATGCCTCATGCAGCTGCGCGAGTGTAGCGAAATCATTTTCCTTAAGAAAATCCATAAGCTCATATTTTATGCGAACAGGCGCAGTCGGGTCAGCCAGCGCAGCCGTTCCAACGCATACGGCGGTCGCTCCCGCAGCAAGAAATTCAGCCGCGTCCTCTCCGGTCATGATTCCGCCCATTCCTATTACAGGAATCTTTACCGCATTTGCCGTCTGCCATACCATTCTGAGCGCAACAGGCTTAACTGCAGGACCGGAAAATCCTCCGACTTTTCGTGCGAGCACCGCACGGCGCTGCTTTAAGTCAATTTTCATTCCGAGAAGAGTATTTATAAGCGAAACAGCATCCGCCCCAGCCGACTCTACGGCCCTTGCAATTTCAGCAATGTCAGTCACATTCGGAGTAAGTTTTACGATAATAGGCTTGCTTGCGGCAGCCTTCACCTCTTTGGTGAGGAGCTCTGCCATCTTCGGATCTGTCCCAAAAGCAATACCGCCTTCGCTGACATTCGGACACGAAATATTTATCTCATACATGTCTATGTCGCCGCACCTATTTAGGAGTTCCACTGCGTGACAATATTCGTCAACGGAATGACCTGCGACATTTGTAATAATTTTTGTATTGAATTTTCTGAGAAACGGAATCTCTTCCCTAAGATATGCGGCTGCACCCGGATTCTGAAGTCCCACGGAATTTAGCATGCCTCCGTAAACTTCCGCAATTCTCGGGGTGTCATTTCCGGGCCACGGTTTATCTGATACGCCCTTCGTGACTGCAGCACCAAGCTCGCTTATATCGTAAAAGGCTCCGCTGTGCTTAGCCGAAAATGTCCCTGACGCAGTGAAAATAGGATTGCTGAAATGAACACCTGCGATATCAACCGACATATCGATCGAGCGGTCTTTTGCTTTTATGATCATTTTCCCCGAGCTGTCTGCCTTCAAAGTGCCTAAGGAGTGCTCGTCTCTGTTGTCCTTACTGCCTTTATTGCTATTTTTGCCAGTGTTGCCATTATTGCTTTTGTTGCCGGTGTTATCACTGTTCTCACCGACGCCGGCGTTCATGCTCTCGCCCGAAATAATGCCGCTCGGCAAGTCCTCTTCAAAAATAATGTCATCAGGATTGTCATGCGACAAAAATTCCGAAACTTCCGAAATGAGGTCATCCATCTTTCCCTCTGCGTCATGAACTCTTCCTTCGAGTTCACTGTCAGATATCTTCTTTCCTTCGTGCTTTTTCGTCATTTCCATACCACCTCATCTCCGAAAAATACCGGACCGTCAAAGCAAACCTTCTTTTTTACGATTTTTTTCGTACCGCTCAGTGCGTTTTCATACATGTCACATGCACATCCCACACACGCGCCGTATCCGCAGCCCATCCTCTCTTCGAGCGATACCTGGGCCCTTCCGTCAACCGTTTCCACATATCTGTTTACATTTTTCAGCATCGCATACGGGCCGCAGGCATAATATATGTCACCTTTAATTTTGTTTACTTCAAGACATTCCGCGACATTTCCCATAAATGCGTTTTCACACGGCTCCTCAGTAGTCAAAAATACTTCAGACGCGTACTCGCTTATTTCCTTCTCAAGAAAAATATCATCTCTGAATCCGGCAATAAATGTACATTCTATACCACCTGCCGCCAATATACGGCTTAAGAATATAAGCGGTGCGATTCCCACGCCCCCGCCGACGAGAATTGCCTTTTTCGAAAGATTTCCTGCATCGCTGCCGCTTTCTGCGCCGCCTGCCACCCTCACATCGTCACTGTCGATCATGTCCTGTTTTCTCATATTCCACGGCATGGTAAATCCGTTTCCGAGCGGAGACGAGACGCGAACCGTATCAGCCTTCCTCTTTGAGGCAAGCTGAGAAGTTCCTTCACCGACGATTGCATATATCAAAGTAATAGTCTTTTTTCCCTCATCCACGTCACAAATGCTGATCGGACGCGGCAAAAGATTTATTCCGCCCTCGGGATAGACATTTACGAATTGTCCCGGCATTGCCTCAGAAGATACCTCAGGAGCATGAATAACAATTTTCATTATCTTATCTGAGATCATCACATTGCTCGTAATCTTGCAATTGTAAATTTTCTTTTTTTTCGCATTACTCATTCTGTTAAAAATTTTGGCCATCTTAAATTTACCCCTCTGCGATTCATGATTTTCTTCCTGCTTAAAGATTTGAATGCGTCAAAGCACGTTTCAGATCGTCACGCATGATCCTTGCCGCATCTTCCGCGGCCAATGCGTAATCTTTTTCCGAATATTTCTCGGGATTTTTCTTATATGCGGCTGTAATGCCTCTTGACGAGTTGACGATCGCGCCGATACCGTTTTGGTCAAAAAAACCCGCAATGTCATCAGCCGTGCCGCCTTGCGCGCCATAGCCCGGCACAAGAAAGAATGTATGCGGACTTCGCATGCGAAGCTTTGTGCCTTGCTCCTTGTGAGTCGCACCGACAACAGCTCCGACCTTGCTGTATCCGTACCTTCCGATAAGTTCGCTGCCCCATTCGGCAACCAGATCAGCCGCCGCCTCGTAAACTCTTCTTCCGTCGGCAAGTACAAGATCCTGCATCTGGGAGCTGCTCGGATTGCTCGTCTTCACAAGAATAAACAGGCCTTTTTCACTTCCGGCGCAGATATCCGTAAATGGCTTTATGCCGTCGAATCCCAAATAAGGATTTATTGTGACAAAATCCTCCGACCAAATGTCGATTTTCGCGCCGTCCATGAAAAAGCCACTCCGGTCACCTGCACCTCCCTGATCTGACACATCGCCCTGACCCGGTACATTGCTCTGACCGTGCGCAGTGCCCTGACTCGACACATCGCCCTGATTACGTACGCCGTCTGCGAAAATCTCATCCGAATCAATTCCGCCTATATGCGCAGCATATGCCGCCGCAGTCGACGAGATATCACCGCGCTTGATATCTCCTATTATCACAAGACCCTTAGACTTCGCATATCTGCAAGTTTCTATATATGCCCTGATGCCCGCCTCTCCGTACTTCTCATACATTGCAATCTGAGGCTTTACAGCCGGAACAATGTCACAGACGGCATCAATTATATTTTTGTTGAACTCCAAGAACATCCTGCTGACAGAGTCGGCTACTCTATCGCTTTTGTCAGAGTCGGTTACTTTTTCACCTTTTCCGAACAGAGCCGTGTAACCAAGATACTTTTCCTTTAAAAATTCGGGCATCATGGCAATCGTAGGATCAAGTCCCACAACAGAAGGATTGCCTTTTTCTTTTATCTTGTCTATGAGTATATCTATCATCAGTCATTTGCTCCTTGTTTTTTTAAATTTCTCCGTACTTGTATACAATCCTGCCGTCTATGATAGTCATTGTGACTTTTCCGGTCAGCTCCATACCCGCAAATGGTGTGTTTTCCGACTTCGACAGAAAATCCGTTTCTCCTGCGATCCATCTTAATGCCGGATTGGCAATTGTAATGTCGGCCGCCCTTCCCGGGATGAGAGTTCCGCCGTCAAAGCCTAATATACGCGCAGGATTTCGGCTCATAAGCTCAACAAGTCGTGAAGGTGTAATATGACCCTCGTCCACGAGCTTAGTCTTGCTTATTGCGAAGCTTGTCTCAAGGCCGATCACGCCAAACGGCGCCTTCTGCATTTCTCTCATTTTTTCTTCTGTCGCATGCGGAGCATGATCAGTTGCTATCGCATCCAGTGTTCCGTCTGCAATTGCTGCTATGACCGCACGACGGTCGTCTTCGCTTCTTAAAGGAGGATTCATCTTTCTGTAAGTATCAGCAAATCTTCCCGACGGAGTCGCTACGATATGACTCTTTTCGTTTTTCATCACTTCCGTCACGGATTTTCCTTCCTTTGCATTCCGAACCTCTACATCATTGTCTGTCAGTGTGAAATAATGAGGTGCCGTTTCTGCGGTGAGCTCCATTCCCCACGACTTTGCGGTCCTTATAAGGTCAAGACTTCCCTTCGTACTGATATGGGAAAGGTGTAAGCGGCATCCCGTTTCCTTTGCGAGTAAAATATCTCTTATTGTCATCATTTCCTCGGCTTCAGGCGGAATCCCCTTAAGGCCGAGCCTTTCGGAAGCATCGCCAAGATGCATGCAGCCGCCCGTCAGCTCATGCTGCTCGGTATGGTCGAAAACAGGCATATCAAGCGACTTTGCCTTGATCATAGCCTTCCTCATCACAAGCAAATCCGCCACAGACCTGCCGTCCTCGCTAAAGCCGCACACGCCCGCATCCTTCAGAGCCTCCATGTCCGTCAGGTCAGTGCCTTTTTGTCCTTTCGTAATGGCAGCAGCCGGCATCACCTTTACGCCGCACGCCGCCGCCTTGCTTCTTTTCATCATCCCGATCACATCTGTACAATCAGCGACAGGCACAGTGTTCGGCATCGTGCAGACAGCAGAAAAACCGCCGGCAGCTGCCGCCTCGCATCCGCTCCTGATATCCTCCTTGTACTCGTGACCCGGTTCCCTAAAATGTACATGCACATCAATAAATCCCGGCATAACCCACATACCTGAAGCATCTATCACTCTCGCGCTTTCCGTGCCCTCGCCGGCAGCAGCGCCGCTCACTTTCCCAGCCTGCTCACCGGCCGCACGCAAGGCCTCTTCTTTGCCCTTTCCGCACTCGAAAATACCAAAAATTTTTCCGTCTGCCAAAACGATATCGGCAATCCTGTCTATCTGCTGTTCGGGATCGATTATGCGACCTCCCGTTATTGCTATTATACCATCATTCTTGCCACAATCATCGTAATATATCATCCCTTACTTACCTCTTTTTTCCATTCTTTATCTGTTCCGCGGCTCGCTCTGCGTTTCAAAACTGCCGCTGCCTGCCGAAGCCACATCACTGCCGCAGCGAAACCGCTTGCGCGGCTCGGCGGCTTCGTTTACAAACTCATAAAGTCATATCAGTTCACTTTGTCTATGAAAATATCCATATGCGGATTTGCAACCTCAATTCCGTACTGTTTAAACTTAAGCAGTATTTTCTCCATAAGTTCGTCATGCGCAGGGTAAAAATCCGGCGTATTGCACCACGCACGAATTTGGACAAGTATTCCATTATCTTCGTGTTCCCAAACAACAGCCGTTGTATTTTCCGCATCTACAAGAAATTCTGCTTCGTTTACAAGCTCCCTTAAAGCATGCCTTACTTTCACCATATCTGTGTCATATTCGAGATGTGTGTAGACATCAACTCTTCTCACCTCTGCCCTTGAATAATTTACAAGAACACCCGACGCAAGACTTCCGTTTGGAATCGTTATCACTTTCTTGTCGAGCGTCACGAATGTCGAGTAAAGAAGATTTATGCTTCTCGCCCTTCCGACAACGCCGCATGCCTCTATCAGGTCGCCCCTTTCAAACGGTTTACTGACGATTATTATAATTCCGCCCGCGAAGTTTGAAAGACTTTCTTTCAGAGCCAGCGCAATCGCTATGCCGCATGAGCCTATTACCGTCACGAAGGTTCCCGTAGATACGCCAAGCTTGCTCAAGATAATTACAGCAAGAAACAACCACATACCGACCTTGACAGAATTTTTGATAAATGCATACATCGTTTCATCAAGTGGTGACTTTTTGAGTGACCTGTTCACCAAGTGATTCACAATCTTAATAATAACAATCCCGATAATAAGAATAATCAGTGCCGAAGCCACCTGATCCGACACTTTTTCCACATGAGAATGTATGAAATTTATTAATTTTTCCATATTGGTTGGTCCGCCTTTCTTTTTTTTATCTTATTCCGTTTTCACCGCACCCGCCTGCTGCGTCTTATCTATTTTTGTTTCTCATATTTTGTCTTACCTTCAGTCACGCCTTCAATCCCGCCTTCAGCCTTGTCTTCAGTCTCATTTCTGACAAATTATCTTTGACTCGCATTTTATGAGCCGTTATGTTATACTCTTCTAGTAAATATTTTTGCGGAGGCACTGTATGAGAACTATATTATGTTTCGGATATTTAATTTTTGCGCTTATCGGTTATATCCCGGCCATGCTGAAGTGCAAGCGCCTTGAGCGCCGCGGCATGGACGAGGAGATGCACCGTACAGCGGATAAATGTATTAAAAATTTTGCAAGAGGGGCATTGAAGGTTGCCGGCGTCACGGTTGACATCTACGGTGAAGAGAATATCGGCAGCGTTCCTGCTGTATATGTTCCAAACCACCAGGGCAACTGGGACGTAGCTGTTCTTCTTGCCTATCTTGACAAGCCTTATGGCTTCATATCAAAGGATTCTATTTCAAAGATTCCTCTTGTTCGCACATGGATGAGCTTTATGAATTGCGTATTTATCGACAGGTCAAATACCCGCGAAGCCGTGCGTGCCGTTTCTAATGCCGCATCGCGAATCACACAGGGCGATTCGATCATTATTTTCCCCGAAGGCACCCGCAGCAGAGGCGAAAACATGGGAGAATTTAAGCTCGGGGCTTTCAAATCTGCGATTAAGTATGACGTTCCTATTATCCCTGTGTCCATTGACGGGACGTACCGCATAATGGAAGCAAACAAAGGCAGCAGGATTCATTCTGCACACGTCATACTCACATTTCTTCCGCCTGTTTGTACATCAGATTATGACAGGGAAGAGCAAAAGACTCTGCCTGCCAAGGTCAGCCGGATGATTCTGGATGCGCGTTATGAAAGCCGCATGAAACTGAAAAAGACTCTCACAGACGCCGGGAAATCGACTGAGACTCTCACAGACGCCGGGGAAGCGAATGATACGACTGATACAAACCAAAATGATTAACTGCTGCATATCAGTCAGATAATACCCGATTCACAGATCTGAAATTTACACCAACAGCCGGGCCGTATTCTGCGACCCGGCTGTTTTTGCGCTTCCTCTGCTGACATTATTTATCTTTCAGCTCAAATAAACAGAAGTGTGTCCTGTTGTCCTTATAATCTTCAATGTTCTCATCGATAAGCGTCAGTCCAAACATATCTCCGGCATTTTTTCTGCACAAAACAGCATATTCGTCGCCATAAACACCATCGGCCAGATCCTTTGCGGCCTTTCCGGTATCTTCAACTTCTATGCTCTTAAGCTGAGGATAATTATAACGTATATGATTTTCGCATTGTTTAATAGCCAGGATATGCGATGCCACAAATTTTAAGCTGTCATTATCGATATCAGGGCTCTTTTTATAGAGGCAATGATGAATATTCATTGTGGTCTCACCTCTTATAAGAAGCTCTACTCCGTTTGTAGCGAAAAAGGTTTCGAGAACCATTCCGGCTGCACTGTTGTAAACGGCACATACACCGTAGTCCGTCTCACCTGTCTTCATTGCCTTGATAACATGCGGCGAATCAACAAGCGGCACATATTCCACATCGTGAAGTCCGAGCTTCACGACAAGGTCCTTGGCAGCTTGCTGAGCATTTGAGCCCTCGATTCCCTGATATCCGATCCTAACCATCGTATTTTCCTCGTCTTTCTTTTTTCCCAATTCTGTTTGTTATTTGTTTCAATCTACCTGTCTTATCTGTTTTCGCCGCTTTCGCCGCTTTTCTTGCTCGTTTCGCCGCTTTTCTTGCTCGTTTCGCCGCGTCCGCCGATAAGTTTCTTTAAATAAGGATATACCTTATATGTAAAACTCTTGTGAAGGCTGCAATTTCCCTTACTTATGGTAAATGCCTCTTCGTGCATGAGTCCTGTGCGAATCGCAGGTGTGACCGTAATACTTTTTCTTTTTTTATTGACAAGATCCATGAATTCGTCAAGATCGGCAGACACCATATAAATTACTTCGCTCCCCGGTTTAAACGGTGGATTTTTCATTTCGTAAGCATATATATATGCCATCTCACAGTCATTTCCGACCTTTTCCCTAAACTGACCTATGTATAAAAGCCTTTCCTCATCCAGTGCAAGACCTGTCTCTTCTAAAGTCTCCCTCACTACAGCTTCCTTAGGAGTTTCCCCTGCCGAAACATGTCCTCCGGCAGTAATGTCATATCTGCCCGGATGACTTCTCTTCTCAAATGAGCGTCTTTGAAGATATATCGTAACGGAACCGGAATCCTTATCTTGGGAGAAAACCCAGCATTGCACAACCTTATGCCACATTCTGTGGCGATGAACATATGTGCGCGGATATGCGCCGATATAATTCATCTGATCATCATAAGCGTCAACCATCTCCGGCTTCTTTCTTTTTTTTCCGCTCATGCCTGATTTCCTCCTTTCGCTCTTTATTAAGAAAAATCCTCATTCAGCAATATCATCTGCACCGTCCGTAAGCCCGCGCAATTTTCTCGGGCTCGTCAGCCGCACACAAACCGGCATAATTTTCTCAAGTCCGTCAGCCGCACACAAATCGGCATAATTTTCTCAAGTCCGTCAGCCGCAAATATAACACGCAGCCGCAATACAAATCCCGAATCATACAGAACCTGCAGCGGCTGCTTTTGCAATCATGATATCAGCGACAGTCCCTCCTTAAGGCAGCACATATGCTGAATCATTATTATTTGAATTTATTGAAAAAGTTTACTATACCTTCGCAGTCCGCACGCGCAAATTCATCTCTGTATGTATCACTTTTCAGTTTATCACATTCTTCCTTATTTGTGAAGAAAGCATGCTCTATAAGTACGGCCGGCATTTCGGTATTTTTAATGACATAAAAATTCGCAGTCTTGCATCCTCTGTCACTGAGACCGAGAGAAGACGCCTTTGTGGAAGCCTCTATGCACTTTGCCGCGATTTCAGAAACACCGCCTTTTTTGTATGAATAAACTTCCCAGCCCTTTGCGCTGTTCCAGTCTGTTCCGTTTCCGAAGGCATTTGCGTGAATGCTGACAAAGAGGTCAACATTTCCTGCGTTGTTTGCGGTTGCTACACGATTTGCGAGCGACGGGTCTGTCTTGTCTTCAAGAGCAACCGTCATCACACAACTGATTCCCTGCTGCTGCAAAAGAGCCTTGAGCTTGTAAGCAACCGAGCGGTTGAATTCATATTCTCTGAGGGAACCGTCCGGGCTTCTCTTTCCGCCTGTCGTAGTACCGTGTCCCGGGTCGATAGCCACTACAAGCTTTCCGTCTGCATAAGGCTGATAATGTTCTACCGTATCATCCTTGTATGTACCCTGAACCGTTTGAGTTATAGTCCCCGTAAGTCCTGTATCGTCTGTAGAGTTGGCAGGAGTTGTATTTTTACTTGTGTCGGTACCGGTATCTGTCCCTGTACCCACATAATTTTCAGGAAATGCGACAGTCATAGTTTTTCCGTCGTCGCTGTATCTGACCAAAGGCGCACATGCACTCTTAAGGTCCACAACAACACGAACCTTTCCGGCAGCTTCATCATAGCTGGTTCTGACTGCAGATACATATGAATTTGAAGCTGTAGAAGTCATTTTTGAAGAAACGCCGCTCTCTTTATAAAAGCCTGCAAAATCCATATAGTATCTGTCAGGACCCGTAAGCGTGTGCCCGACAATTCCCATACTTTGCAGCGATATGTCTGATGTAATATTGACGAAAGTATATAAAACCCCGGCGGCTGTCTGCTCATCCGACCAGGACTGGTTTTTCACAATACTTATCGATGAAATCGCACCGTCGGAAACTACAGCTTCAGCAGTATCCACCACAGCAGTCCTCGAAGACGAAATCCAGCTGACACTATACTGAAAGGCTTCTGCTATGAATCTAAGAGGAACCATAGTTCTTCCGCCGCCGTTCCTATCAACCGTCACTATCTCAGGTGCAACGCTAAGAGTACTTTTCACGCCATTTACAGTGGCTGTGGTCGACCCTATCTTGACGACTACAGTCTTGTCGCCGTTTACGATCGTCGCAGTCCGATCTGATTGATTCCATGACGAAGTACCGCCCAGATAATTCGTAATAACCGCTATAGGCACCATAGTGGTATTGTTCTTTACATATGGTGATGCATCGGAGCTTATAATTTTTCCGTCTATCTTAATGGAGCATGTCGATGCTTCAGCTATGTTCGCAATGCTTGCAAGTGCTGAAATCATAACGATTGCCGTTGCGGCAGCGCATATTTTTCTAAAAACCTGTTTTACATTCATATAAAAACACCCTTCTCCTTTTTTAAAATCCCCTTTACAAACTTATGTAAAAAATATTATCATATAACATGCGGTTGTTCTATATTTAATATCAAGCTGTAACATAAAAAAAATAATTATTTTCGACCGGTTGAAAGCATGACGACTGCAGCGCAAAACTGTTGAAATATCAGCATTTTGTGTCTGCCGGAACATTCTTTTGCAAGCGACGCAAGATAACAAAAACATTGTTGATTTCATGGACTCCGCACCGGTGCAAGGAGCATCGGAATATTTGATTATAAAAGAAGGTTATTTTTATGTATGAAAATGAAAAAAACAAATTTTCAACTTATCATGATGATATAAAATCAAGTGATACTTCGGCAAGTTCTAGGCCGCGCAAGACTTCCGAAAATCCAAGACCGCGCAAGACTTCCGAAAATCCAAGGCCTCGCAAGACTCCCGAAAATCCAAGGCCGCGCAGGGCCCCGCAAAGCGCAAACGGGCGTCAGGATTCCGAAAGCCCAAGCTCGCGTCAAGCTTCACAAGCACAAAAGCCGCGCAGGGGCAATGCCGGAAATTACAACCGCGGCTCCGGCAGCCGAAAGTACAGCGTAAAATTTAAGAAAGTCAGAAAGATCAAGCCTACATCACGTTCGGCAAATCCTGTTTCCGACGCTGACGTACAGCACATGCCTGACTCATATCAAAGCTCCGACAGATATTCTTATTTGGAGAAGGCCTATGTTTTTCCGTTGAGCAAGAAAAACAAATTAAAGATTATCGCTGCCGTACTTATTTTGCTGATAATCGGCCTCGGATTTTGGTCATTATCCATGAAGACCAACGAGCCGTTGTCAAATTATGATGTGCTGCTGTCTGATGACCACTCGTGCAAGATCAAGGTGCCATATACTTGGCAAAATGCCGAAATGGCAAACGAAAACGGTCTTCTGGCTGCCAAGAGCAAAGAAAGTCACTCATATCTTTATGTCTCGATGGATTCCAACTATGATAAAGACGTTGATACTGAAACATATATTTCTTCTTACATCGCAAACATGAGAAAAAATTCCGACTCCATTTCAGACTTTGAGCTTACTAAGCAGCCTGCCGAAAAGGAGCTTGGGCCAAATACCGGATATTATTTTGAGCTTTCGGCTTCTACTGACGGTATACTTCTTCATACTTACGATTTCCTGATCCTCACGGATGACGGATATTTGCATGCGGACATTACCACAGACGGCGACGATGTTGACATTGAACGCCAGGCTGCCGCAATTCTCGAATCTCTGAGATACGACCGCACCGGACAGCTCACCGACGGAAAGTATTGATCTAAAAATATTTGCGCGCAAATTATATCAAAAAAATGCACCGGCACGCGGCAGTGATAGATATATCACTGCCGCGTGCCTTATTTTTCAAACCAAACAATGCTTCGCAACTTGCTATTTTGTGCCTTTACCGCTCGCCGACCTGCGCCTTCGTTACCGACCAATCTGTGCCATTGCGCCTTTGCAACTCATCATCGACCACTTTCGGCTGCTCAGTCGTCCTCGTCCTTTTCATCATCGTCGCTTAAAATCTCGCGATATTTTGCGTCGTAAAACATGAGCAAAGCTTTATACTCGTCTGAGATTTCATTTTCCTTGCCCTTGAGCTTCGAACGGAAATGAGTATCAAACTTCTTGCTGTTTGTTGCGCGCTGTATAACATATCCTGCGATAGTATCGCAATGACTGGCGATTCTGTCATAATTCGTCAAAAGCTCAACGAAAGACACACCTGCCTGTACAGTACAATTTCCCTTCTGGAGTCTCTTGATGTGATTCTCGGTCAGAACCTCTTTCATGGAACTTATAACGCTCTTAAGCGGTCCTATGCGATTTGCTACCGCAAGATCAGAATCCTTAAATGCCTTCTGCATCATGTCATAAATCTTACATGTGGCCGAACTGACAGCCTTAAGCTCTTTTTTGGCATCGTCCGAAAATTCGATATTGTTTGCGGCATTGAATTCCGCAACATTAGAAATCTTGACGCAATAGTCTCCGAGTCTCTCAAAGTCGCCCACAAGATGCATCATCTCCGTGACGGCAAGAGTTTCGGACGGCTTCAGACTGCTTTCCGAGATCCTTACAAGGTAATTGTTCAGCTTGGTATCTGCCTTATCCAGGAAATGTTCATTTTCATTTAATTCATTGTGCTTCGCTATAACATATTTATCAAGAAGGTCGTTTGCAATATCGAGATTTCCTCTTGCGGTAATAGCCATATTTGCGATGACCTTGCGGCATTGCTCCAGCGCGATAGGTGGATTCTTGATGAATAATTCATCGAGAATATCAAGTCTGTGCATCGTGTTGTTGTCGTTGTCCTTGAAAACCTTTCCTGAGAATTTTATGAGTGCTTCGCTGAAAGGCAGGAGAATCACGGTCGTGACAAGATTGAACAAAGAGTGGAAGTCCGCGACATTTCCTCTGTTCATGATATGACCCCAGATCGACCAGTCGGCACATGTAAATTTGAGAATTGCCATTACAATACCGAATATAATCACGCCTATGACATTAAACATAGTGTGAATCAGAGCCGCGCGGCGTGCTTTCTTGTTTGTGCCGATTGCTCCGAGCCATACTGTGAGGCATTTTCCGATATTTTGTCCGAATATAATAGGTACGGCTGTCGCGAACGTAACTGTCCCTGTCGCAGTCAGTGCCTGCAAAATGCCTACAGAAGCCGATGAACTCTGGATGATCATGGTGAGAACCATACCCACCAAAATACACATAAACGGATTTGTAAATTCTACCATAAGAGCTCGGAACTCAGGATTGTTTGTGAGTGTCGCACTCATAGTTTGCTCCATAACAGACATTCCCTGGAATAAAATACCAAACCCTATGAGAATCTTAGCGATATTCTTCGTCTTTTTTTTCTTTCCGAAAAGCAGGATAAATGCCCCGACAACTATGATAATAGGCGCAAACGAAGATGGCTTGAGTAGAGTCAGAAATACATTCTCCGACTGGATATCGCCAAGTCTGAGGATCTGCCCCGTAACGGTCGAACCGATATTTGCCCCGAAGATAACAGGGATTCCCTGCGACAGATTCATAATCCCGGCATTAACAAAGCCAAGTACGATAATACATGTAGCTGCCGAGCTCTGAATAATGCCCGTAATAAGTGTTCCTAAAAAAGTCCCCTTAAGCTTGCTGTTTGTAAGCTTTTCGAGAAGTGCTTCCATTTTTTCGCCTGCAAGTGAGCTGAGTGCGTCACCAAGTAGATTCATCCCGTAAAGGAACATCCCAACGCCGCCTGCAAGCGCAAGTACTGATTTTAATGTCAAGCTTTCTTACCTCCGGTCTCTCACAATATATCTACGCAATATATTTACTTTACAAGTATTTTGCCAATTTTACCTTACAAATATTTTACAAATATTTTACGGACCAATTTTCGATCCTTTTCAGTTTAACCTTTTCTATTATTACAAATTTCCTCATAAATGTACAGTATTTTTTTCATCGAGATCATTTTCGCCGCCGAAAAATGAAAAATCAGTGTAAATTTAATGTAAATTTCCAACGAATTTTCTGTAAATTAATTGCCCGCACCGAAATTTTCCCCTTTCCCGCATCCCGCACCCAGCACGCATCGAAATTTTTCTCTATTCCGCATCCCGCACTCAATTCCATCGAGAAAACATCCCTTTTGTTTTTTCCCCGACTCTTGCGTCGAAATTTCCTGTCTCATTTCTCAAGATGCTTGAACTTGTCACGTTCATTTGATAAAATATATTTTTGAAACAAGGCTATTTACCGCATCAAAATATTTTTGAAGGAGTTAATATGATAAATTATAAGAGTACACGCGGCAGCAAGCTCGTAAAAACTGCTGCTCAGGCAGTTATCAAGGGCATTTCGGAAGACAAGGGGCTCTATGTTCCTGATTCTTTCCCGGTACTGCCATTTGAACCGGCCGATATGATCGGCAAACCGTACAAAGATATTGCAAAAGCCGTTATCTCAGCTTTCTTCACTGATTATACGGACGAAGAGCTTCAAGCATGTGTTGACGGCGCTTATGACGAAAAATTTGACGCTGCTGACATCGTTCCAGTCATAAAGGCAGGCGGCGCATATTTCCTTGAGCTCTACCACGGAAAGACATCTGCCTTCAAGGACATGGCTCTCTCTATTCTCCCATATCTTTTGACAACTGCTGTCAAGAAAGAAAAGGAAGACAAGAAAATAGCCATCCTCACCGCAACCTCCGGCGACACAGGAAAGGCTGCTCTAGAAGGATTTGCGGATGTCAAAGGAACAGAGATTATTGTATTCTTCCCTTCTGACGGCGTAAGCGAGGTTCAGAAGAGACAGATGACTACTCAGGAAGGTGCAAACACTCATGTTTTCGCTATCAGAGGAAACTTTGATGACGCACAGACAGGCGTCAAGAAGATTTTCGATGATGATGAGTTCAACGCTATGCTCGCAGAAAACGGTGTAAAGCTTTCTTCCGCAAATTCCATAAATATCGGACGTCTTGTTCCTCAGGTAGCTTATTATGTATATTCATATATCAAGCTTCTCGAAGACGGAGCGCTTAAGCCGGGCGAAAAGATGAACGTCGTAGTTCCTACCGGAAACTTCGGAAACATCCTGGCCGCTTATTACGCAATGAAAATGGGAATTCCAGTAAACAAGTTCATCTGTGCCTCAAACAAGAACAACGTCCTCACCGACTTCCTGAATACAGGCACATATGACATCAATCGTGAATTTTATTGCACAAATTCACCTTCTATGGATATTCTCATTTCGAGCAATCTCGAAAGACTCCTCTATCATCTCAGCGGCAACGATGGTGAAATGGTTACCGAGCTTATGGAGAAGCTTGCGAGTGAAAAGTGCTATACAGTAAATGACACGATTCGTGAAGGCCTCTCGTGTTTCGCTGCCGGATTTGCGGACGAGGATGAGACTAAGGCTGCCATCGGTCAGCTTTACAAGGATTGCGGATATCTTATCGATACACATACTGCTGTTGCTTACAAGGTATATAAGGACTACAAGGCAGCCACGGGTGATGAAACCCCTGCCGTAATAGCATCCACAGCAAGTGCATACAAGTTTGCCGCAAGTGTTTCCGACGCACTCGGCATGCCGAGCGAGGCAGACGGCTTCGCATATGTGCGTGCACTAAACGAAAAGACAGGCGTTCCTATACCGGCAGGTCTTAAGGATCTCGACAAGAAAGAAATTCGTCACAAGGATATAATAGACCGCACGCAGCTTGCCGAAGCGGTCAAAAAATCTCTGATTTAGAACTTTTGCCAGAATCATCGGCAAAAATGCTGTCTGAACCTTCGCCGGAAAACAAGACCCGCGCCGCAGAATAACAATTCTGCGACGCGGGTCTTGTTTTAAAAATCAAAATTAGTTTTTTACTTCTGTCCCGAAAGACTCTTTCGGGAATTTATCTCCTTAAAGCTGTACTAGAATTTATCTCTCGGAGTATAATGCGTGTGGAGCAGATGATGTGAAAGTTCTCCGCACGGCTCACCGAGCCAGTCTTCATAGAGGTTCTTCATGATAACAGGGTTCTTGTGCGACTTTCTGATAGGAAGACGTCTGTCTTCGTCATAGAGAGCCTTTGCTCTGAGCTCTGAAAGGTTAACCCAGTTTCTTACGCTTGCAGGCTGGATCGGCTGACCGCCGCCTGTTACGCATCCGCCAGGACAAGCCATGATCTCGATGAAGTGATATTCAGCTTCGCCTGCCTTAATCTTGTCGAGGAGAGCAGAAGCATTTCCGAGTCCGTGGGCTACCGCAAGCTTAATATCAAGACCTGCCACACTTACTGTAGCTTCCTTGATGCCTTCAAGACCTCTTACATCCTGATATTCGATGCTTTCGATATCTTCACCTGTAAGAACGTCGGCAACTGTTCTCAGAGCTGCTTCCATAACACCGCCTGTAGCGCCGAAGATAACGCCGGCACCTGACGCAGGACCGAACGGATCTTCAAATTCGCCGTCGCATGCGTCAAATTCGATATGAGCTTCCTTGATCATCTTGGCAAGCTCTCTTGTAGTGATTACGTAATCGACATCCTGCATACCGTCATTTGACAGTTCAGGTCTCGCAGATTCGAATTTCTTGGCTACGCATGGCATAACTGATACGTTTACGATCTTCTTAGGGTCGATTCCGTTCTTTTCTGCATAATAAGACTTCAGAACTGCGCCGAACATTTCGTGCGGAGATTTACATGAAGAGAGATTGTCGAGGAATTCAGGATAGTAATGCTCACAATACTTTATCCAGCCCGGGCTGCACGAAGTGATGAGCGGAAGAGTTCCGCCATTCTGGATTCTTTGGAGAAGCTCTGTACCTTCTTCGAGAATAGTAAGGTCAGCTGCTGTATCCGTATCAAATACCTTATCGAAGCCGAGGCTGCGCAAAGCGCCTACCATCTGTCTGGTAGCAGCAGTGCCGATAGGCATGCCGAATTCTTCACCGATTGCCGCTCTTACTGCAGGAGCAGTCTGAACAAGCACTACCTTTTCAGGGTCAGCGATTGCTGCCCATACGTCATTTATAGCGCTCTTTTCGTAGATGGCGCCTACAGGACATGCTACGAGGCACTGACCACAATTTACGCATGCCACTTCGCCGAGGCCGAGGCCAAATGCAGGCTCGATAGTAGTATTGAAACCTCTGTTTACTGCGTCGATAACGCCTATCTTCTGTACATTCTTACAAGCACCTACGCAGCGTCTGCAAGCGATGCATTTCTTTGGATCTCTGACAAGAGAAGGTGACGACATGTCCTTAGGAAGGCTGCACTTTTCGCCCTCAAATCTGAGATCTTCAACATTCAGTTCCTGTGCCAGAGACTGAAGTTCACAATTCTTACTTCTTACGCATGTGAGGCATTCTCTTTCGTGGTTAGAGAGGAGCAATTCGATATTTACCTTTCTTGCTTCTCTTACCTTAGGGGAAGCTGTCAGGATTTCATTTCCTTCAGCTACAGGATATACGCAAGCAGCCTGGAGAGCTCTTGCGCCCTTGATTTCAACGAGACACATTCTGCATGCGCCGATTTCATTTACGCCCTTTAAGTAGCAGAGTGTAGGAATATTGATTCCGGCTTGCTTTGCTGCTTCTAATACAGTCGTACCGGCAGGTACCTGTAATGCTTTTCCGTCAATAGTAATATTAACCATACTCATTTTTGATTATCCTCCTACGCTTCTCTGTAAATGGCCTTGAACGGACACTTTTCAAGACATGCGCCGCACTTCAGGCACTTAGACTGATCGATTTCGTACGGAACCTTCTTTTCGCCTCTGATAGCAGTTGCAGGGCACATTCTTGCGCACATACCGCAGCTCTTGCACTTAGAAGGATCAATCTTTATCTGGATGAGTTCCTTGCATACGCCTGCAGGACATCTCTTATCAACAACATGTGCCATATATTCGTCCTTGTAGTATCTCAGAGTACTGAGGATAGGGTTCGGTGCTGTCTGACCGAGTCCGCAGAGGGCAGATGCCTTGATATTCTTTGCCAAAACTTCAAGCTTGTTGATATCTTCGAGCTCTGCTCTTCCCTGAGTAATCTTTTCAAGGATTTCCAACATTCTCTTTGTACCGATTCTGCATGGAGGGCACTTGCCGCATGATTCGTCTACGGTGAATCCGAGGAAGAATTTTGCGATATCTACCATACAGTTGTCTTCATCCATAACGATGAGACCGCCTGAACCCATCATAGAGCCGAGCGCACTGAGATCTTCATAAGTCATAGGTGTGTCGATATGCTCTGCAGGGATACATCCGCCTGACGGGCCGCCTGTCTGAGCAGCCTTGAACTTCTTGCCGTTCGGAACACCGCCGCCGATGTTGTAGATAACATCTCTGAGTGTGGTACCCATTTCAATTTCTACGAGACCTGTATTTACTATCTTTCCGCCTACCGCAAATACCTTTGTACCCTTGGATGCATCCTTACCCATTGACGCAAACCATTCCGGTCCTTTAAGAATGATCTGGCATACGTTTGCATAGGTTTCTACATTGTTCAGCATAGAAGGCTTGTCGAAGATACCCTTAGATGCAGGGAACGGAGGACGAGGACGAGGCTCGCCTCTCTTGCCTTCGATTGAATTCATAAGGGCAGTTTCTTCGCCGCATACAAATGCGCCTGCGCCCAGTCTGATGCCGATATCAAAGTTGAAGCCTGTACCGAATATATCCTCACCGAGGAGACCGTATTCGTGAGCCTGCTCGATCGCGATATTTAATCTGTTTACTGCTACAGGATATTCTGCTCTTACATATATATAACCTTGCGACGAGCCGATAGCATATCCTGCGATAGCCATTGCTTCGAGAACGGCATGAGGGTCACCTTCGAGAATAGATCTGTCCATGAATGCACCTGGGTCACCTTCATCGGCATTGCATGCCACATACTTTACAGGGCCTTCCGAAGCTGCCGCAAACGACCACTTGGTGCCTGTAGGGAAGCCTGCGCCGCCGCGGCCTCTTAAGCCTGATTCTTTGATCACGTCGATTACCTGCTGAGGAGTCATCTCTGTGAGAACCTTAGCAAGTGCCTGATAACCGTCAAAAGCAATATATTCTGTAATGTCTTCAGGATTGATACGTCCGCAATTTCTGAGTGCAACTCTCTTCTGGATAGAGAAGAAGTCTGCGTGCTCTGCAGGATTTCCTTCTTCATCGAAGCACTCCGAGCTTGAGCCGAGTATCAGTCTGTCTATAATATTTCCTTTTAAAAGATGTTCTTCTGCAATTAATTCTATATCCTTGAGTGTAACCTTAGAATAAATAGTTCCTTCAGGATATACAACAACGATAGGGCCTGCTGCACAAAGGCCGAAGCAGCCCGTCATAATAACTTTAACTTCATCCTTGATGCCGAGTTCTTCTAGCTTGACAAGAAGGCGATCTCTGAGCTTTTCGGAATTTGATGACAGACAGCCGGTACCTCCGCAGATCAAAACCTGCGCTCTTTCCTTACCTTCTGCCGCATCCATCTTTAAGCTGCTGTCTCTCATACCAACTTCAGCTATGGCTTTTGCTCTCAATTCGGCCAGTTCAGCGATTGATTTCATTTAGATTACCTCCAAATATATACTTCCATTTACTAAGCTTCCATGTATTTGTCACAAATACCCTGAACGTCGGCCTGAACTAGACGTCCATAAACTTCGCCATTTACTGTAGCAACAGGTGCAAGACCGCATGCTCCGATGCAGCGGCATGCTTCGATACCAAACATACCGTCTTCAGTAACTTCACCGGCACTGATTCCGAGAATGCTTTCGAACTTTTCGAGAATCTTTCCGGAGCCCTTTACATAGCATGCAGTACCAAGACATACACTTACTGTATACTGTCCCTTAGGCTGAGTGGAGAACTGAGCATAGAATGTAACTACGCCATAGATTTCTGCAAGTGGAATACCTAAACCTTCAGAAATTATCTTTTGCACTTCGATAGGAAGATAACCGAAAAATTCCTGAACTTCATGCAGCGTCGGTATCAGTGCACCTTTAGTATCCTTATACTTATCTATGATATCGTTGATGCCCTTAAGCTGTGCATCCGTAATATCAACTGCACGTTTTTTGCTCATTCAAACCTACCTCCTTTGAATTTGCCTTTACAAACCAAAAAATAACAATGATGTCTGTGTCTGATTTACGACTTTGAACACAAACGTCCATACAATTTGCTTAACAATTTGCTTATCTCCATTGTAACAAAATAACCTCTTTTTGGCAATTTAATGAAATGTTACTCATTCGTTAAGAACGTTACAAAATAAACAAGAATTGTCATCTTTGCCCGCAGAATGCGCATCAAAAAACAGGCCTTACGGCCATCGAAAAAACTTTCATTTTTTCTATTCGGCCAAAAATAGCCTGTGACTTATATGATAACATTTTCATTTTGTATACACAACACAAAAATTTCTTTGACAAAACCATTGACTTTCCAAAATTTGTACATTTCGGCGTCACAGTAAAAGCAAAAAAATAAGCAAGTGCGCATGGCACTGACTTTTCAACTTAAAACGTTTATTTACCATTCCCCGCTATAAATCGAATTTAAGTTATATATTTAACATTTTTACCAATATTAACTATATAATTATTTTTTGATTCCGATATTTCGCCGATTATTTTCCTGAAATTTGACACAAATTGCCTTAAAATCTTGTGTATTCTGGTTTTTTCCTTGTTTTTTAACTGTTTTTTACTTTTTGTGTCAATAAAGAAACCTTTTCATGCAGATTTTCGCCAATACAGTGCGGATTTTAGCCACTGCCTTGCTGATTTGCACCATTGCCGTGCGAATTTGTGCCACTGCCTTGCTAATTTGCACCATTGCCGTGCGAATTTGTGCCACTGCCTTTCTGATTTGTACCATTGCCGTGCGGATTTTAGCCACTGCCAAAAAAGGCTCTTGCTGCCAAATGCAGCAAGAGCCTTTTTCTAATTACAAATTTCGCAAGCCAGACCCATTGCACCCGTCAGCCATTTCCGTACAAAACAAACCAAACACAACGCTCTCGCCCGTCAGTTCCGTACAAGACAAGCCTGATCCAACACTCTCGCCTGCAGGTTCCGCACAAAGCAAGCCGCATCACTCATACCAATCGCGCTTGCCTCTGCCGAAAAGACTTCTGTCATATTCTTCGGAATAATCGTCTCCGTAATAATCATCCGAGTAGCTGTCATCATCGTAGTAACCGCCGTCCGAGTAGTCATCATCCGCATAATCATCATAATCATCATAATACTCATCATACTCGTCCGAATAATCGTCATATCGTCCGCCTGAATTTCTGCCCGAATATCCGCTTGAACCTCTGCCTGAATATCTGTCCGACTTCCTGCCTGAATATCCGCCGGAATCATACTCGTCTTCGTAATACTCGCCACTCATTTTGGAATTTTTCTTTGCTTCCTCATATCTGCGGTTTATATTGCTGTGTAATCCTCTCTGCCTATACTCCCTCTCACGCTCTTCACGCTCATTCATGCGGAATTCCTGCTTTTTCTCTTCTCTGCGCCTGATATACATCGCAAAAAGCATATATAGGGCTCCGCCCACGGCAGCAACAATCAACAAAATCACAACAATCTTGCCCACCACAGGAAGAACAATCTGTTTAAATGCTTTTCCTACAGTGAACTTTTCTGCGTCAGCCATGGTATATAAATCAAAGGAAGCGACTTCCTTATCTCCTGTTGTGACGATCAACCGGCCTGCATATGTGCCCTTCTTGACAGGAGGCTCAAGCTCTTCCTCTTCAATCTTCATCTGGTAATCTTTGTCTTTTTTGCCGGAATCCATTACGCAGACATCTTTTTTTACAGTGACATTTACCTTAGACGGCAGTGCGCCCGAAATAGTTATCTCGCCCACAGATTCTCCTGCCTTCATTCCGAGATCATGCACCTTAAAGTTGTCAAATCCGTAATCGAGAAGCTTTATGCTGTCCGCGAAATAATTATCTTCATCAGATTCGAAAACAACTGCCAGCAGTGTCATTTCGTCTCTTTCGGCAGCCGATACAAGACAATATCCCGCATCATCGGTATGACCTGTTTTTATACCGATTGCACCGTCATATTTAATTTCTCTGCTCTCTCCGTTTATCTCAACTTTTTTGTCGCTGTAAAGAAGCTTGTTTCTGTTTTTTACGGTTCTTTCTTCAGAGCATTCATTTGTCTCGGGAATAGTATATTCGACTGTCTTGACAATCTCTCTGAACGTTTCGTTCTTCATGGCAGCCTGAGCAATGCGTGCCATATCCGCTGCGGTCGTATAATGCATGTCATCGTGAAGTCCGTTTACCGTAACGAAATTTGTATTTGTGGCGTCAAGCTTTTCTGCCTTTTCATTCATTAGATCTACAAAATCTTCAACGCTGCCGGCACATGATTCCGCAAGAACAACGGCCGCGTCATTTGCCGACTGGAGCATCAGAGCGTAAAGAAGCTGTTCTACGGTAAATTCCTCTCCTTCTTTGACTCCAAGCGTGCTTCCCTCTGTCTCGGCAGCCTGTGCGCTTACGGTACACACATCGGTAGTTTTCATATTCTCAAGAACAACCATAGCTGTCATAATCTTTGTGGTGCTGGCCGGATATCGCATCTCGTCTTTGTTTTTTCCGTAGATAACCTCTCCTGTGTCCATATTTATGAGAACAGCCGATGTCCCTGTAAGCTCCGGATATGCGTCGGGATCTTCATCCTCCGCAAGTCCGGAAATAATGAAGTCATCATCTTGGTCACTGTCTGAGTCACTTTCTGAGTCGCTTTCTTCGTCAGACGTATCCTCTTCATTATCTGCGTCTTTCTTATCAGTATCTTCTTCATCAGTGTTCTTCTTGGAGTCATCACTTTTCTTGCTGTCTTTCTTGTCGGATGAGGAAGAATCATCCTTATCTGATGATTTGTCAGATGACTTATCAGAGCTCTTGTCGCTGCTCTGCGAATCATTATATTGTGACTCATCATAATCATCTTCCGCATCTTTTCCGGCAGTTATGTCTGAACCGCCGTCATCTACCACGCCGCTTTGGCTTGAGCTGCTAACGGCAAATGCTGTCAATGACAGCGGCGTACAGCACAAAACCATTACAACACTCAAAACTATGCATATTATTCTGTCTCTGATTTTAAGTCTCATACCTCACCTCTGCCATATGGCTGATTTTAAAAGTAACTTCTAATAATTTGCGTCTCGTCACGACCTGTAATAGCCGGAATTATTAATAGCCGCCGGAATTATTTCTCAAAAAAGTGATCCGTAAGCTTGAATCCTGCATCAAAATAGATGCCGCTTGCCTGCCCGCTCTTCTCTGTATAGCGATTTTCAGGCTTATCAGTGTCAACTCTGCTGTCATACAGAACATACGGAACAGGCTCCGGCGCGTGAGTTCTGATGCATACTGGAGTCGGATGATCCGGAAGGATCATAAATCTGAAATCCTCGCCTGTAGACTTCAGATAATCAGTGACAGGCTTTACAATCTTTCTGTCGATGATTTCAAGACTCTCTATCTTTTCTTCTATAGAACCTTGGTGTCCGCACTCATCCGGAGCTTCAAGGTGAATATATACGAAGTCGTGACCGTCCTCAAATGCCTTGATCGCTGCATTTGCTTTTCCGTCAAAATTTGACTTTAATGTGCCTGTGGCACCTTCGACGTCGATAGAATCCATGCCTGAACATTTTGCGATTCCCTTGATGAGATCTACGGCAGATATGACAGCACCGTACTTTCCGAAACGATCCTTAAACGGCGTCAACGCCGGCTTTCTGCCCTGACCCCAGATCCATACTGTATTTCCGGGATTCAGACCGCGCTCTCTTCTTGAGACATTTACAGGATGGTTGTTGAGAAGCTCGTAGCTCTTTTTCATGATTTCCGTGATAAATTCGGAGCCTTCGCCCTTAGGAAGATTCGGACCTACCTTCTGATCAAGGACATCATGAGGAGGAGTCAGTACATAATCTGTCGAGCCGTTGTTTACTATCATGGCATGGCGATAGCTTACTCCCGGATAAAAGTGAATCGTATCTGTGCCGAGATTCTCCTCGACACATTTTATCAGTTCTTCTGCTTCCGCATTTGTGATGTCTCCTGAGCTGTGATCCTTTATCGTGAGATCTTCGTACGCCCCGTCGCCTTCTACTGTAATAATATTGCATCTGAAAGCGACATCTGTGGAGAGCATATCGATTCCCATGCTGGCAGCTTCAAGAGGTGATCTTCCTGTGTGATATTTTTCAGGAGGATATCCCATAACGGAAAGATTTGCGACATCACTTCCCGGTGTCATGCCATCAGGAACGGTCTTTACCATCCCGACCTCCCCGTGAACGGCAAATTCTGCAACTGTAGGCATATCTGCCGCTTCAAGAGCAGTTCTTCCGCCTATAATGTCAAGTGGTCTTCCCGCAGCCCCATCTGTAAGGACGATAAGATATTTCATATTATTTTTCTCCCTTCGATATTTCTGTAATTTCTGTATTTCTGTTGCTTATTATTTACAATTCCTCAATACAGCTTCGTTTCCGGTTCGGTAATGTTTCCCGGTTCGGTTTCGATTCCAGTCCCACACCATTTCCCGGTTCGGTTTCGATTCCAGTCCCACACCATTTCCCGATTCAGTGCCGATTCTAATCCCGCACCATTTCCCGATTCAGTGCCGATTCTAATCCCGCACCGTTCCACCGATTCTGTATCGTTTCCAAGCCTGCATCATTTCCCGGTTCGGTATCGCTCTCGGTTCAGTGCCTTTTCCCGCCGTCCTGACTTGTAAAATACAAGTTTCGGATTTTATACAAAATTTTTCCTTTACTATTTCGCCGTAAAAGCGTATAATTGTATTCATTATAAGAAAGTGAAAATTTTCACGATATTAAATGGCGGTTTTGCGTCATTTGTTGTATAATATATACATATTGTATACTTTATATGTATGGTATACACGATTGATTTTTATTTAATCTACTGAATATGCTGTACCGACATGTGCTGACGATATGCCGACATGCGAGCTTCGTAAACACAAAACTTCGCATACATAAGCCTGATCGCATTATACTTGCCTTCTTAGCGGACACATATTCACGCGGCCGTCTCGACTCCGGTGTTCTCAGAAGCTTTGCCGTATACATGCGCAGCCGACAGCTTTACCGCACTCTTGTGCACCCGGCTGTCTCAATATTTCGGTATATTATATTTTCGCATGGTCACCTTGACATATGAAAATAAGCACTTCGGCGAACATGCGGCGTATATATTATGATATTACGAGAACGCCTGAATTACAATAACAACATTATTACAAATATTTTGATAAATTTGATAAAGGAGAAAAAAATGGACAGAGTATTTAATTTTTCCGCGGGTCCTTCAGGACTCCCTGTAGAAATTCTCGAGCAGGCTGCAAAGGAGATGCTTAACTATAAGGGTTGTGGTATGTCCGTTATGGAGATGAGCCACAGATCACAGGTTTTCCAAGACATTATCGATGCGGCTGAGGCTGACTTAAGAGACCTCATGAACATCCCTGAAAACTACAAGGTGCTGTTCCTGCAGGGCGGCGGCACTCTTCAGTTCTCAATGGTTCCTATAAATCTTTTGAGAAATTCAAAGAAGGCCGACTACATCGTTACAGGTCAATGGGCAAAGAAAGCTGCCAAGGAAGCCGAAAAGTTTGGTGACATCCGCGTTGCTGCGACTTCCGAGCCTGACAACTTCACATATATTCCGAGACTCGGCAAAGAAGATTTCAGACCGGATGCTGATTATGTATATATTACTACAAATAATACCATCTACGGCAGCCGTTACACATATCTGCCTGACACGGGCGACATCATTCTTGCGGCTGACCAGTCTTCAAATTTCCTCTCAGAAGTTTGCAATGTCGAGGACTTCGGACTCATCTACGCCGGCGCGCAGAAGAATGTCGGCCCTGCGGGCGTTACTATCGCAATCGTGCGTGACGATCTCATCGGCCACGCTCCGGCAAATACACCTGTTTATCTCGATTATAAGATTCATGCAGACAAGGGCTCTATGTATAATACTCCTCCTTGCTACTCCATATATATGGCAGGTCTCATGTTCCAATGGATCAAGAAGCAAGGCGGCGTCGCTGCTATACAGAAGCACAACGAAGAACAGGCTGCTTTGCTTTACAACCATATCGACAACAGTGAGCTCTTCAATTGTCCTGTTTCTATCGAGGACCGTTCGCTTATGAATGTCGTTTTCGTCACAGGAGATGCCGATCTAGACAAGAAATTTGTCGCTGAAGCAAAGAACGAAGGTCTTGTAAATCTCAACGGTCACCGCTCTGTAGGCGGCATGCGCGCAAGCATTTACAATGCTATGCCGGACGAAGGCGTAAAGAAGCTTATCGAATTCATGAAGAAGTTCGAAGCCGAAAATAAGTAGTTAAAGATCGTCGGTCAAGCCCGGAATTCGGAAGCTTTTGAAGGGTCGTTTGACGAGCCGGAGGAAAATGACAGTTGCGACTCGCCGGCCGACGGCAAAAATAATTACTGAAAAAAATATAAATTATAAGACAACATATGTAACAGAAAGGTTATTTACCATGTATAAAATAGCTACTCTCAACAAAATCTCACCGGTAGGCCTCAGCAAGCTTACTGATGATTATGAGATTATCGAAGACCTTGATGCTGTAGAAGGCATTGTAGTCAGAAGTCAGGACATGAAAAGCATGGATTTTTCTGACGAGCTTCTTTGCATCGCACGCGCAGGTGTCGGCGTAAATAATATCCCCGTTGACAAGTGCTCAGAAAACAATATCGTTGTTTTCAACACTCCAGGCGCAAATGCAAATGCCGTAAAAGAGCTTGTTATCGCAGGCATGCTTCTCGCATCCAGAGATATCATCGGCGGCTCTGTATGGGCTTCAGGCCTCGAAGGCGACATTGCTAAGCAGGTTGAAAAGGGAAAGAGCCAGTTTAAGGGCAACGAAATCACCGGAAAGACTCTCGGCGTGATCGGACTTGGCGGTATCGGCGTTCCTGTCGCAAATACCGCAGCTATGCTCGGCATGAATGTAATAGGATATGACGCATACCTTTCCGTAAACAACGCTCTCCATCTTTCAAGCGGCGTAAAGGTTGTGGACAGCATAGACAAAATGCTTCCTGAGGTTGATTTCCTCACTGTTCATGTTCATGCAAACTCATCCACAAACGGAATGATCAACGCAGATTCATTCTCAAAGATCAAGCCGGGCGCTGTTCTTATGAATTATGCAAGAGCATCTATAGTTGACAATGCAGCTCTTAAGGAAGCTCTCGACAAGGGAATTATCAGCAAATACATCTGTGATTTTCCAAATGAAGAGACTAATCTCCTTCCGCATACGATTCTCACGCCGCACCTCGGCGCTTCTACGGCAGAAGCCGAAGACAACTGCGCTACCATGGCTGTAGAGGAAATGATGGACTACATCGAAAACGGAAATATCACAAATTCCGTGAACTTCCCTAATTGCAATCTTGGCAAGTGCACATCAGAATCACGTATCACAGTTTTCAATAAGAACATCCCGAATATGATTGCTCAGATCACTACTATCCTGTCTGAATATAATATCAATCATATGGTTAATAAGAGCAGCGGCGATTATGCTTACTCCATCTATGATCTCGATTCAAAGGTTGACGATTCTATCGCAGAAAAGCTGACTTCTATCGACGGAGTTACAAGAGTAAGAATCATAAAGTAAAAAATACCCGCAGTCGGGCATACGCAGCCGTGCATACGCAAACGTACATACGCAGCCGTGCATGCGGCGGCGGAAAATAATTTGCCGTATAAGTCGAAAGACTACCGGCACTAAGATGCAAAGACTACCGGCACAAAGATTACCGGCTCAAAGATTGCCGGTGCACTGCAAAGATTACCGGCTCAAAGATTGCCGGCACTGCAAAGATTACCGGCTCAAAGATTGCCGGCACACCGAAAAAAACGCTCCAAAAGGCATATCAGCCTTTCGGAGCGTTTTTTTATCTTTTATCTTTACCTGTCCTCTCTGAAGTAAGGCAAGCCAAGTGAAGCAGGCGGCTGGTTTTCGCGCTTGTTTCTCATGCTTGTAACTACCAATACTATGAGAGTAACGATATAAGGAATCATCTTATAAAGTTCCTTATATTCCATATGGTCGATTCCCGAAGGAATATAGAGATAGAGAATGTAAAGTCCGCCGAAGAAGATCGACGCAAGTACGTCTACATTCGGTCTCCAGATTGTGAAAATGGCAAGTGCGATAGCAAGCCATCCTCTGTCGCCGAAAGCGTCATTTGACCATACTCCGCATGCGTAGTCCATTACATAATAAAGTCCGCCCAGACCGGCAATCATGCATCCCAAGCATGTTGCGCCATATTTGTACTTCGTGACATTTATGCCTGCGGCATCTGACGTGGCAGGGCTCTCACCAACTGCGCGAAGGTGCAGACCTGTTCTTGTGTGATTAAGCACATAAGAAGCCAGCAATGCAATGATAATTGCCAAATATGCGAAGAATCCGTACGACAGGAAAATCTTTCCAAACCATCCGAGACTGCCTGCAAACGGCAGCGACTTGCTAAAGTAGCTGCTTGTCTCTGAAAGTGCGATCGAAGGGACATCACTTCCCGAAAGCTTTATGAGCGAGCCTCCGAAGAAATTGCCGAAACCCACACCGAATGTAGTCATCGCAAGGCCTGTTACATTTTGATTTGCGCGAAGCGTGATCGTCAACAGACAGTAAATGAGTCCCATGATAAGTGAACCGATAAGTGAGCACGCGAGCGGAATTCCAAGTGCCAGGAAGCCGTTCATGCTTCCGCCGTCAGCGACCGACTGTTCATAATAGAATGAGCCTATTACGCCGCTGATAGCACCTACGTACATTACGCCCGGAATACCGAGGTTCAGATTTCCTGCTTTTTCTGTAATAATTTCACCGGTACTGCCATAAAGAAGAGGGATTCCCTGGCTGATAGCTCTCGGAATGAATACTGTTAAATCAAACATTATGCCTCACCCTCCTTTACTTTTGCGTCTTTGTCTCCAGCCTGTTTTTCATCGTCGCTGTCCTCGTCGTCTCCGCCGCCTG
>CAVCIY010000059.1:0-16232 GCA_963602445.1 Lachnospiraceae bacterium
GTATGGGAAGTATAGAAGAAAATCTCAAGATGATAATTGCAGAAAAAAATGAAGTGGCAGCGGCTGCGGGAAGAAATCCCGAAGACGTCACTCTGTGCGCGGTTACGAAAACTCATTCAGCCGAAGAGATAAATGAAGCAATCAGAGCTGGTGTCACAGATATCGGTGAAAATCGTGTCCAGGAGATTTTAGAAAAATATGACAAAGTTCTTCCGGTAAAATGGCATCTTATTGGACATCTGCAAACAAATAAGGTAAAATATATAATTGACAAGGTTTCTATGATTCATTCGGTAGATTCCTTCAAGCTCGCAGAAGAGATAGACAAGCGTGCTGCTTCGCACGGAACCACTATGGATATACTTGTCCAGGTCAATGCGGCCGAAGATGAGGCAAAATTTGGCATCAGCACAGCTGATACGGAAGCACTTGTCAGACGCATTCTCGAAAATTGCGAAAATATACGAGTCAGAGGTCTTATGACGATTGCGCCGTATGCGGAAGATCCTGAAGATGTGAGACCTTTCTTTAGAATTATGCGAAGCCTTTATGATGAACTTGACAAGAGCATATCTCATGAGAGAAAAGATTTTAAGTATCTTTCTATGGGTATGTCAAATGACAGAGTCGTCGCGATTCAGGAAGGATCGACTATGATCAGAGTCGGAACTGCGATTTTCGGGGCAAGAAATTATGCTGCCGGTACGTAAGTCTTTGCGTGCAGGCAACGAAGTGCGGTGCATGAAAATCATGCCGGCAGATGCCGGGCACGGCAGGATTAATATATTTATGGGATTGTTATACTGTATTATTTCATATGGATGAAGCATGATTATATACAGTTTTCAATAGTGACAGAAGTTATACAATAGTGACAGAAGTTATACAATGGTTATTTTAGTTTGAAATACAGGAGGCAATGTTATGGGAAGCATTATGGATAGAGTAAAGAACGCATTTGGAGTAGGCGAAGAGTATGACGATGATTATTACGGCTACGACGAAGATGAAAGAGAAGAAAGAGAAGAAGAACCTGAAAGAGTTGAAAGACAGCCGGAACCGCAGATGGCTGCAAGACCTCAGAGAAGCACAGAAGGATCATTTTCGCAAAGCCGCGGATTTGCTGAAAGACCTCAGCCGACCAGAACAAATGAAATCCGCCGCGATAGCAATGTTATAAATATGAAGAATAACAGCATGCGTTATAAGCTTCGCATCATAAACTATTCTCCGACCAAGTATGAAGAATCAAAGAGTCTTGCTTTGGAACTCAAGAAGGGCAGACCTATTATTTTGAATCTGGATAAGCTTGACGTGGAAAATTCGAAGAGAATCTTTGATTTCATGTGCGGTGCAAATTATGCGCTTGACGGAGTAACTCAAAAGATAGGAAACAACATATTCCTCTTTGCCCCTGCAGATGTAGATATCGGAAATGACCTCAGACCGTCATTAGACAGCGGACATTCTCAGAAGGCCGGCCAGCAGGGCATGTCTTCACCTTGGCACAGGTAGGAATTATTAATATGAGATATATATTGGGATATGCCATATCTATTTTCGGCAGTGTGGCGACATATGCTATATGCATAAAGGCTATTTTGAGCTGGTTTGTGGCAGCAATGCCCCAGCCTTTAGGCAAGATTTATTATTATCTTGGGATTTTTACGGAGCCACTCGAGGCTCCGTTTAGAAAACTCCTTCGCAGGTTTTCATCGGGAATCGGATTAGATTTCTCTCCGATTCTTGCTATTATGGCTATTCAATTTGTCTGCAGGCTTCTCAGTTATCTTATTATTGCGCTGTGATGAGGTGTGCTTTGACGGTGTGAACTTTTGACGGTGAGAGCCGGTGGGGCGTGCTTTTAGCTGCATGTTCTGAAGCAGCAGACTTCGGCGCTGCGAGCTGTGATGAGGCAGGCTGCGGTAAAGGAAAAACAAATGGTTTATATATTGATAATATTGGCATCCGTAGTCATTGATCAGGCTCTGAAAATGCTGGTGATAAGCTTTATCGGCATGCTCGGCACGAAGTCAGTCATCCCGGGATTTTTGTACATAACCTGTATTGCAAATGACGGTGCGGCTATGGGTATTCTCTCGGGAAAGCAGACATTGGTGATTGCTTTTACTGCAGTATTTATGATTGCTATTGCGGCAGTCATGATAAGATTCAGAAAAAAATTCCATCCGTTTCTGATGACTGCGCTTTCTCTGACTGTCGGCGGAGGTATAGGAAATATTATAGACAGAATTCGATTTAATTATGTCATAGATTTTATCGATTTCAGAATCTGGCCGTACATATTTAATTTTGCGGATATATGTGTTGTTCTGGGATGCTTCATGATAGTTGTTTATCTTTTGTTTGAAAAGAAATTTAAGAAAGAGACCGGAACTGATGAATAATAGTGAAATTATGAAGATAACTGTGTCTTCTGAAAATGCAGGAAAGAGAATAGATACATTTCTTACCGAAAAAATAGAATCAGTTACGCGCAGTTACCTGCAAAATCTCATATCTTCCGGAAATATCACCGTCGAGGGAAAGGGCTTGGTCGCCAAGAATTACAAATTGAAAGATAAGGATATTATTGAGGTCATTATTCCCGAGCCTCAGAAGCTTGCGGTTCTGGCTGAAAATATTCCTTTAGATATTGTATATGAGGATGAGCATCTTCTTGTTGTAAACAAACCCGCAGGGATGGTCGTTCATCCTGCGGTGGGAAATTACAGTGGAACGCTTGTAAATGCTTTGATGTACCATTGCGGAGATCAGTTGTCATCTATAAATGGCATCATACGCCCCGGAATTGTGCACAGGATTGATAAAGACACAAGCGGACTTCTTGTTGTGGCCAAGACGGATAAAGCTCACAACGGTCTTTCTGATCAGCTGAAGAGTCACTCTATGACGAGACTTTACAGGGCAATAGTTTACAACAACTTTGCTCAGCCGGAGGGAACTGTCGATGCCAATATTGACAGAGACAGAAAGGATCGTATGCGGATGGCTGTCGTTCCGAGATCTGAGGGTCGAAATGCCGTGACTCATTACAGGCTGCTTGGTCATGTGGGCGGATTTTCACTCATAGAGTGCAGACTCGAGACGGGAAGAACTCATCAGATAAGAGTTCATATGGCTTATATAAATCATCCATTGCTTGGGGACATCGTATACGGACCGAAGAAAAACGCACATGGTGCCATGCGCCAGATGCTTCATGCGGGTGTGCTTGGTTTTGTGCATCCTGTCCTGGGCGAATATATGGAATTCAGGTGCTTGCCGCCGGATGATTTTATAAAGACAATGAAGAGAATCGGCCTTGATACAGCATTGGTCGGTGAAGAATAATAATTGCGGCGCCGGATGCGGGGCTGCAAGAAGGAAGATTTGCGGTGCGAATGTAAAAAAGACCGCATTATAATAGATTTAGATTTTACAGGACGAAAAACATGACTCCCCTGCGGATTTTCCGCAGGGGAGTCATGTTTTAAATTTGTACAGAGCATGAAAAAGCAAGAAAAATGAAAATTGGTTTATTTCGGAATCGATTGTAATTTATCGATATCAAAGTCGCGAGCTTCACCTGCACCGGCTTCGCTGCAGACGTATGAAAGACATTCTTCGCATACGCAGCATCCGCGATAGACGATGCCCTTATAAATGTCTGAGTCACAAATTGTACAGTGAAGATCATTTGAACTGACCGGCTTTGATAAAGGACAAGGTTCCGAAGTTGTAATAAAAGCTTTCAACATTTCCTCCTATTCCACGCTGACACCTTGTGCAATTCATTATATACACATATTTCCAAAAAAGGCAATACATTTCAGCAAAAAATGGATCATAATATGCAGAAATCGGATAATGCGTGCAGCTTGAAACTGCGGCAGTGCATAGCGTGCGAATCTGTAATTTGTGAGGCATTATGATTTTTTCGTCTCTGACATGCTTAGGATGCCGAGCGCAATCAATGTAAGAATCATGCCTATTACAGAAAAGAATGTCGGAGTTTCATCGAAAAATATAAGGCCGAAAACCATTGCCGCGACAGGCTCTGAAGATGCTAATATCGAAGCTATTCCCGTGTCCATTCTTCTGATGGCAGCTGTAAAAAGCAGGTAAGGAAGAATAGAAACACACAGTGAATGGAAAATGGTTATCACCGTAAATCTGCCGGGACCGGCATGAAATGCATCGGCAATCAGTGACCAGTCAGCAAAAGGAATCAGTGCTATGGTAATCATAGTGAAGCAATATGCGAGAATCGTGAGAGTGTGATATCCTCTCTCAAATGCAAGCCTCGAAAAGATGCTGTACAGCGCATAGAAGAATGCCGAAAGAAAGCCTATAAGAATGCCGCCGACACTAAGCGCTGCAGTCGATATCGAATCGAAAGCACCGCTTACGAGAGCGCAGCCTGTCAAGGCAAGAATCATGCAAACAATCTTCTTAGATGTAATCTTTTCACGGAAAAATATTCTTGCGAGGATAAGTACAAATACAGGCGCCATTGACAGCAAAACCGCAGCAAATGACAGAGTCATTATCTGCATCGTGATATTGTAGCAAATATTTAGGCCGAGCGTGCTTACAAGTCCGGCAATTATGAAAATCCAAATGTCTTTTAGCTTTATGCGAAGAAGTTTTTTGTCATAGACAAAAGTTATGATCAGCATAACAACAGTTGCAAATGAGACACGTGTCAATAAAATTTCGACTGTTCCGAGTCCCATCGCGGCAATTGTGCGTACAAATGTTCCGCTCGTTCCCCAGAGAATCCCTGAAAGAAGCGGTGCCAAAAACAAAAGTTTTGATAATGAAGAAGCAGATTTTGTACTTCTTTCATCTTCATTGTGAAATGCCTGACTGGGGACATTAGTATGATTTTGATCAATGTCAGTATTATGTGCTTTTTTCATAAATAATATGTGCAATATCAGAGACGCTGCGGTGCAGCAGCAATATTGCAATATCTCCTTTCTGTATCAGTATTTTAAATCTCTGCGTCAGTATTTCAAATCTCTGCGTCGGTATTTCAAATTTTCGCATCAATATTCAAAATTTTGCGTCGGTATTTCAAAATTAAGATTAAAAATAAAAATCCGCCGCCCGCCGGCGGGAAAGCGTTTTTAGCGCCTAGATATTATACATTAGAACTGAGAATAAATCCATATTATATATAACTAAATTATGATAGCCGTAAGAAAAAATACCAAATGCTGGGCGACGCGGAGCGTGAGGCTTCATAGTTTTATGGTAAATTTATGGAAAATAATCCCAAATATCTATTGACAATATATGGAAAATGAGTATAATAATCATTACAAGGGTATGGAAAATATTTCCTTGGGAAAGGAGGTTAGGATGGCAGAAAGGGAAAACAATGGCAGAGATGATTTCAGATTCACTATTGTGAAGCATTACGGTGTACTGTCTACTTCGAGCAGAGGATGGACTAAGGAGCTGAATTCTGTAAGCTGGAATGACAAGCCGCCGAAGTTTGACATCAGAGAATGGGACCAGGAACACAACAGAATGTCTCGCGGTGTCACACTCACACGTGATGAGATCCTTCAGCTTGCTGACTATATCGCCGGTCAGCTTAGCGAAGCTGTTTAATTCATCAAATCAGACAAGATTTTGCGAGATACTGCCGGATACTGCAAGATACTGCGGGATACTGCGAGATACTGCAAGATATTGCGAGATATCGCAAAATGCTTCAAGGACATTGCAAGACATTTCTGCTTTAAGCGGAAAATGTCAAAAATAAGAAAGACAATCAAAATAGCTCAACCAAATTTATAAGACAAAATCATTTTTTAGCTACCTGCGACGATGCTCCTGTATCAGGCAGCCAAAATGAGATGTGTAAAAATTACTCTATATCCATAAATTGATGTATATATCCGAAATGATATATCTTAGAAAGCATTATGCTGCCGTTTTTTAATCTCCTGTATTTTTGGCAGTATATAAATGTTTTCGTATTACCTCTAACTGTTGGTAAAGCCCCCGCCGCGCTGTCTGTGCGACGGGGGCGCTTTATAAATGGCGGCAAAACCTTTTTTTTGCAAAATCCGCTGGGTGCGCTTGTGTGAAAGTGGCGGCACGGATGCTTGTGTACGGGTGGCGGTGCGGATGCGTGCTCGTGTGAAAGTGGCGGAAGGAAAATCGCATACGTATCGTTTGCCCGAAAGCCTATATCATGGTATAATTTATCATAGAAAAAAAGGGTAGCTTCCGCTTAAAAATTTGTGATGCAGGCGGAGCGTGTTGTGGAATATGAGTTTTGCTTGAATGGGCAGGGAGGTCTGCTGTGAGAGATAGTATAATTGTAAGGATAGCAGGTCGTGATGACCAAAATGCGGACAAAGGTTTAAACAAAAGTGCAATCAAAGGTGCGGTCAAAGGCGCAATCAATGGTGTGGTCAAGGGTGCAGTCAATGGCGCAGGCAACGGAGTCGGCAAAGGCGCAGGCAAGGGCGCAGACAACGGAGTCGGCAAAGGCGCAGGCAATGGTGTAGGCAACAGCGCAGGGAAAAATATAAAAGAAGTGAGGGTTCGTCAAGGGACGTCTCTTTGGCAGCTTGCGGATAAGTATTATGAGAGCGAGGACGGATTTTTTCCGGTGCTTGCGAGCGTAAATGATGAACCGTATGATATGGCTTATTGCTTGAGTGAATCGTGCACGGTTGAGTTCATGGATCTTAGATCAAGGGGAGCGGAGCTGGTATATCAGAGAAGCTTGTATTTTCTTTGCTGTGCGGCTCTTCATGAGCTGCTTCCGGAGTGTACCCCTGTTCTGATGCATCCTCTGAATCAGGGTATATATGTTTATCTCGGCGAAAGCGTCGAGTTTGATGCAAATTGGTCTCACAAGCTTGAAGTTCGCATGCGCGAGATGGTAGATGCAAAGACTCCTTTTGAAAAAAGAGTCGTTAGAAGGAAAGAAATTTTAAGCGATAATCCCCCTGAGGGTATTAGTGCGGAGCAGATAGATTTCATTAGGACAAGTTATGTAAGGGAGGTATATCTCTATACGTGCGGCGGATTTACTATGCTCTTTTATGATTTTCTTACGGAGTCTGCAAGGTCATTGTCGCTCTTTGACATTGTGTCTTACGAGGGAGGATTTGTTTTGCGCACGCCGCAGGACGGAATACTAGAAAACTTTGAAATGTACAGGGATGACATAAATCTTTATCATGCATTTCGTGAGCACAGCGCAAGAAATGAAGTCTTTGGCGTTATGTATGTCAAGGACTTGAACAGAAAAATACGTGAGGGAGAATGGAGGGACCTGATTCTGCTGAATGAAGCCCTTCAGGAAAAAAAGATTGCAACGATTGCCGATGATATCATCAGCAAAAACAAAAGAATTATACTTGTCACCGGGCCGTCTTCTTCCGGGAAGACTACGTTTGCGCAAAGGCTTTGCATTCATCTTAGAGTAAACGGAAAAAGGCCGCTTTATATGGGCACAGACGATTATTTTGTCGAGCGCGACAATATTCCGCTAAACGAAAAGGGTGAGCGCGCCATCGAGGACTTTATCGCTCTTGATGCAGACTTGTTCAACAACCAGATGAATGATCTTCTTTCGGGTCTTACGGTCGATATGCCGGTATATGACTTCATGACAGGAAGTAAGAGATACGGACAGCGAATCACAAAGGCAGAGTCGGATCAACCGATCGTCATAGAGGGCATACATGCTTTGAATCCGAAGCTTACGGATCATATTGACGATGAATTGAAATATAGGATTTATGTAAGCCCGCTTACTACGCTCAATATAGATGAAAACAACAGAATTCCGCTGACGGACATCAGATTTGCGAGAAGAATTGCGCGTGATGTACGCTCAAGGGGTGTGTCTCCTTCAGAAACGCTGAGGCATTGGTGCAACGTGAGAGAAGGCGAGACGAGAAATGTATTTCCGTTCAGCAATGAAGCGGATGTTGTATTCAATTCTGTATTTATGTATGAATGGGCGATTCTTAAATATCTGATAAATGACACGCTTGAAAATATCAGAGAAGAGGATCCGGGATATATGGAAGCACAGCGTCTGATAAGGATTTTCAGATGTGTTGAGCCGCTGAAGGACACTGATGAAATAGGCAGAAATTCTATTATGAGAGAGTTCCTCGGAGGAGGAATTTGGGTTAAATGACGGTGACGACGTGTGACGGCTTCGGATGTGGTGCACTGACGGCGGTGCGGCGAGTGACGCGATTTGGACGGCGGTGCGGCGAGTGACGCGATTTGGACGGCGGTGCGGCGAGTGACGTGATTTGGACAGCGGTGCAGCGAGTGACGAAGTACACACTGTGTATGATTAACTTGTTTTGAAAGTGAGGAAATAATGCTATATTTAGGTTGCCATCTTTCGATTTCGAAAGGGTATTATAAGGCTGTGCAGGAGGCCATAAGCATAGGCGCAAATACATTTCAGTTTTTTACGAGAAATCCGAGAGGCGGCAGGGCGAAGAAGATAGATGAAAAGGATATTGCGAAGGCGTGGAAGCTTATGGAAGAGCACTCATTCGGTCCGCTTCTCGCGCATGCGCCTTATACGATGAATCTCTGCTCTTCTAAGGAGGATGTGAGACAGTTTGCGTTTGATATTTTTAAAGAGGATGTCGAGCGTATGAAATATCTTGAGGGCGCGCGGATGCTCTTTCATCCGGGAAGCCACACAGGCTTGGGTGTGGAGGCAGGTATTCAGTATATAGTTGATGCTCTGAATGCTGTTATTACCGATGATCAGGGTCCGATGATCATGCTTGAGGGAATGGCAGGCAAAGGCTCTGAGATAGGCAGGAACTTTGACGAGCTTGCTATGATTATCCAGGGCGTAAATCACAGCAGCCGCATGGGCATCTGTATAGACACGTGTCACATGCACTCTGCGGGCTACGATGTGGTAAATGATTTTGACGGCGTTCTCGATGAAATCGAATCGAAGGTAGGCATCAGGCGTATAGGCGGAGTTCACCTAAATGACAACATGAACGGTCTGGCATCATTTAAGGACAGGCATGCGAAAATCGGCGAGGGCAGCATTGGGCTCGATGCCATTTGCAGGATAGTTTCAAATGAAAAGCTCGCAGGCATTCCTTTTAATCTGGAGACTCCAAACGAGCTTGACGGATATGCCGCAGAGATTGAGCTTATAAGAGAAAAGACAGGGAAAAAGATATAAAAATGGATTATTTGGACAATCTAAATGAAGAACAGAGAGCGGCTGCCATGCATATTGAAGGCCCGCTCCTTATTCTTGCCGGAGCGGGAAGCGGCAAGACCAGCACAATGACAAAGCGAATAGCTTATATGATAAAGGAAAAGGGGATCTCCCCGTATGAGATTCTTGCCGTTACATTTACAAATAAAGCAGCAAGGGAGATGCGCGAGCGCGTAGAACAGATTATCGGAGAATCGACAAGAATTTGGATCCAGACGTTTCACTCAGCGTGCCTGAGAATTCTCAGAATGAATGCGGAAAAAATCGGTTACACCTCCGACTTTACCATATATGACCCCACCGATCTGAAGGCCGTGGTCAAGGCTGCGACAAAGGAAGTATTTGGCGGAAAAGAGCCGGCAAACAAAGAGCTTTTTAAACCGACCGTCGTGCTGGGGATTATCAGCGAGGCGAAGGAGCATGGGATAGACAGCAGGCATTATGCCGAAAGAGCAGAGGACTACAGAGAAAATATTATAGCCAAAATCTATATGAAATATGAGGCAACTCTAAAGAAAAACAATGCCATGGATTTTGACGATCTCATCTGGAAAACAGTGCTGCTCCTAGAAAGAAATCCCGATGTTCTTGAGAATCTTCGCTCACGATTCAGATATATAATGGTCGACGAGTATCAGGATACAAATATGCTCCAGTATAAGTTTGTCAAGCTTCTTGCCGAAGAACACAGAAACATTTGCGTTGTAGGCGATGACGACCAGTGCATTTATCAATGGAGAGGTGCCGACGTAAGATATATTCTTTCATTTGAAAATGATTTTCCCGAGGCAAGAGTTATCAAACTTGAGAAAAATTATCGCTCGACGGCAAATATCCTAAATGCCGCAAATTCTGTGATAAAGCATAATATCGGGCGCAAGGACAAGAAGCTTAAGACTGACGCAGAACCGGGCTGCAAGCTGATGTACAGAAGGCTTGATACGGAAAAAGAGGAAGCCAGATATACCGCACAGGAGATAAGAAAAGGCATCGCTGAGGGAAGAAAATATTCCGATTTTGCCGTTCTTTACAGAACAAATGCCCAGTCAAGAGCTTTTGAAGCTGTATTTGCGGGGCTTGAGATTCCGTATGTGGTCCTTGGCGGACTGAAATTTTATGACCGCAAGGAGATAAAGGACATGATGGCATACATGCGTCTTGTGGTCAATCCAAATGACGATCTTGCGATGCAGCGAATCATAAACGAGCCTAAGCGCAGTGTCGGCGCAAAGACTCTTGAGAAGCTGATGACGCTGGCAAGCGTTCGAGAGGAAAGCCTTTTTGAGGTTCTCACGGATGAGGACGTTCTCGGCTCACTTCCCAAAAAGACATCCGCTGCACTTGAAAAGCTTATAGGACTTCTTTTGAGATGTCATGCCGAGCATGAAGAAATGAAGATAAGCGACCTGTATGATTTGCTCCTCTCAGAGACAGGTTATCTGGAATCGCTTGAAAAAGCCGGAGATATCGAATCACAGGGCAGGATAGAAAATCTGCTCGAATTTAAGTCGGCCATTTATGATGAGGAAGAAAATAATCCGTATATTTCACTGTCGGAATTTATGGAGTCGCTTACGCTTGCGGCAGATATAGACAAGCATGATCCCGATGTCGATTCGGTAGTTCTCATGACGCTTCACAGTGCAAAGGGATTGGAATTTCCGGTGGTATTTATGCCGGGGATGGAGGACGGTCTGTTTCCGGGATGGCGCTCTCTCGACACTCGCGAGGGCGTTGAGGAGGAGCGCAGACTTTGCTATGTAGGCATTACGAGAGCAAGGGAAAAGCTTTATCTGACAGGAGCGGTTGCGAGGACTCTTTACGGACGAACTGATTATACGAGAGAATCACAATTTCTTAAGGAACTTGACAAGTCACTGCTTGACGACAGCTCCGACAGACCGGGAAAGAGGAGTTACCAGGAAAGACAGAACACAAATGATGCGGCGGAGGCTCCGCTGAGCCGTTATGGCATGCTGAATAAGCCTTTTGACAATATCGGAAGGATTCACAGCAATTCCGAAGAGATGAAGAAAAATGCCGCTTTGAGAAAGGGCGAGTTTGCCGCCGGAGACAAGGTGAGTCATCCGAAATTCGGCGAGGGCGTTGTTCTTTCGGTCAAGGGCGAGGTGTGCAGAATTGCTTTTGACAGCGTAGGCATAAAGAGCATATCTCTCGGCTTCGTGCAGATGAAAAAAATATAGGAGAGACATAGTACACCGTCTTGCGGCGGGCAGAGAAGCAGGCAGAAGAAGGCAAAAAATGCGGGAGCGTGTGCAGATATGGCAGATACAGCAGATATGAATGAAGATATAAAAAAGCAGATGTCGGAGCTTACGGAGCTCATCAGATATCACAATGAAAAATATTATAATCAGGATGATCCCGAAATCACTGACCGCGAATATGACGAGCTTTCTCTCAAATTGCGCGCGCTCGAGGAAAAATATCCTCAATATGCGTCGGAGGATTCTCCGGTAAGGCATGTGGGAGGGAGTGCGAAGCGTGAGGCGGGTGCTATTATTCGCCACAGAGTGCCGATGCTTTCTATACAGGATGTCTTTTCTGAGGACGAAGTCAGAAGCTGGGTCAGGGGCATGCGCAGCAAGCTCGGAGAGCAGACGGAATTTCTTGTGGAAACAAAGATTGACGGGCTTTCTATGGCATTGAGATATGAAAACGGCAAGTTAGTCACAGCTATCACGAGAGGCGACGGAAGAGAATTTGGCGAAGATGTCACGGAAAATGCGAAGGTCATCAGCGATGTCGTTTGTGTTATTGACGATGCGCCGGAGTATCTTGAGCTAAGAGGCGAGGTCTATATGGACAATGAAGCCTTTGATGCGGTCAACGAGATGCAGGAAGCAGCCGGGAAAAAGCTTTTTGCGAATCCGAGAAATTGCGCTGCCGGAACCTTGAGGCAGCTTGATTCGTCGATAGTAAAGCAGCGCGGGCTGTCATTATTTATATTTAATCTTCAGGACGCAAGAGGGATTTCATTTGAGCGGCATGACGAGATGTACGAATATCTGAAGAGTAAAGGAATTAAGACGATTGACAGATATTACAGATGTACCACTGAGGACGAGGTCTGGGACGCTGTTGCGATGATAGGCCGGATGAGAGGCGAGCTTGATTATGATATTGACGGCGCAGTTGTCAAGCTGAATATTTTAAAGGACAGGGACAAGTGCGAGGACACGGCAAAAAATGCCGGATTTATGGTTGCATATAAATATCCTCCGGAAGAAAAGGAGACGGTGCTTCGCGGCATAGAGCTGTCAGTCGGCAGGACGGGAAGGATTACGCCCACTGCCGTATTTGATCCGATAAGACTTTGCGGCACTACCGTTTCGAGGGCTACTCTTCACAATCAGGATTACATAGACAGCCTTGACGTATGTATCGGCGACACGATCGTGGTATATAAATCGGGAGAAATCATTCCGAAGGTGAAAGCTGTAGTCAAGGAAAAGCGCCCTGAGAAAGCCGCAAGATTTATGATTCCGGACATATGTCCGGTGTGCGGCGCAAAGGTCGTGCGTGAGGCTGATACTGCCGACATGAAATGTACAGGTTATTCTTGCCCAGCGCAGATCGAGAGGCATATTATCAACTTTGCCGGAAGAAGCGCAATGGATATAAAGGGGCTCGGCGAAAAGGTCATAAAGAAGCTTATTGACGAGGGATATATAAAGAATATTGCAGATCTTTACTCACTCGATAATTACAGAGAAGAGCTTATAGAAAAGGGAATCGTCGGACGAATGAAGGCTACCGACAATATGCTTGATGCGATAGCAGCATCGAAAGAAAATGAACCCGACCGGCTGCTTACGGGATTTGGCATTCCAAATACCGGAAAGACCGCGGCGAAAGCAATTATGAAGAAATTCGGCTCGATCGAGGCTCTTGCGGACAAATCTGCGGAGGAGCTTAAGGCTGTAGAGGGCGTGGGCGAAGTCACAGCCACAGCAGTCCGGGCATTTTTCGAGAGCGAGCAAAACATGCAGATGATCGGGAAGCTGAGAGATGCCGGAGTAAATATGCAAATGTCATCCAAAAGAAGGCGCAGAGGCGCCGCGGATGCCGAAGATTCGGGCGCAGATGCTGGCCTGAGCGGCGCAGGTGCTGGCGCCGGCAAAGTTGGCTCGGACGCCGGGAGCGCTGGCGTTGGAGGAGGCGAAGACGGTTACGATTACGAACAGGATGACATTTTTTCTGGATTGACATTTGTCATTACGGGTACTCTTCCTACGATGAGCAGGAATGAAGCTTCGGAATTTATTGAGAATCGCGGCGGAAAGGTTACGGGAAGCGTGTCTAAGAAGACTGATTATCTTGTCGCAGGCGAAGCTGCCGGAAGCAAGCTGACAAAAGCGGAGGCGCTCGGCACGAAAATAATCGACGAAGACGAGCTTATAAGAATGGGAAGCGGCAGCTTTAGCGAGTGAGAGACGGCTTCGGCGACTAAAATCAGCGGCTTTAGCGAGTGAGAATCGGCGGTTTCGATGGCGAAAATCTGCGGTTTTACGAGTGAATATAACAAATATAATAAAATAACTAATCGAAAGGATTTTTTATGAAAAGCAAAGGAATTCAGCAGCTTACCATGGGGGCTGTAATAGCGGCTTTATATGTGGTTTTGTGCGTGGCATTTGAGCCGTTAAGCTACGGAAGTGTGCAAGTACGCATTGCGGAAGCACTTACGGTTCTTCCGATGTTTACACCTGCGGCGATACCGGGAATCACTATCGGATGTGCGATTGCAAATGTAATAGGCGGCGGAATAATGCTGGATATAGTATTTGGAAGCCTTGCGACGCTTATCGGCGGAATAGGAACATATCTTCTTCGAAAAAAATCCGTATGGATCGCGCAGCTGGCCCCCGTAGCCGCAAATACACTGATTGTCCCGTTTGTTCTCAGATACGGATATGGGATAATTTTGCCGATACCTCTCCTGATGCTTGCTATAGCTGTAGGTGAGGTTATCGGATGCATGCTTCTTGGGGCGGCATTGTCGAAGGGTCTGAAAAAGGCCGGTGTGCTGAAGCTTTAAGGAACAACAGTCTCTTGAGGGCTTGGGGCGGCGAGAATACGTTTCGGTATACAAAATAGCAGCTCAATACGAAAGCCCAATACGAAAGCTCAATATGAAAGTTTAATACGAAAGCTTAATACGAATCTGAAACGAATTCACGTACGAATCAACATATTTTAGATAAAAAGTGATTGACGCATATGGGTGAAATGTAATATAATTATTGAGCAGTTGTCCTTTGATGGCTTCGCAAATGTCCAGGGTCCTGCGCAATAAGAACCTGTGAACCTAGTCAGGTCCGGAAGGAAGCAGCTATAAGCGGGAAATCTTATGTGACGCAGATCAGCCTTTCACATTTGCGTGGCTTTCAAAGTGCAGCTGTTTTTTATTTTTGAAGACGATGCCGGCGCAAGCTCGAATGTATTGGGCGCACGTTAAGTTATGCTTCACGGCGGTGTGCCAGGCAATGCTTGTGCGGCAGTGTGTCCGGCAATGCATGTGCGGCGATGTGCCAGGCAATGCTTGTGCGGCGGTGTGCCAAGCAATGCTTGTGCGGCAGTGTGTTTGGATATGAAAATTTATGAAGGAGGTGTGCATTTTGTCGGAATATTCTGCTATTTACAGAGATTACAGACCTGAACGGTTTGAGGATGTTATAGGTCAGGATGCTATCGTAAGGATTCTCAAGAATCAGATCAGAACGGGGCAGATCGGTCATGCATACCTTTTCAGCGGGCTTAGAGGAACCGGCAAGACAACTACGGCCAGGATATTTGCTAAGGCTGTCAATTGTGAAAACGGCGGTGTTGAGCCATGCTGCACATGCAGTGCGTGTCAGGATATAAAGAGGGGCACATTCATGGACGTTGTCGAGATGGATGCAGCCTCAAACAACGGTGTCGATGACATCAGAAGCCTTAGGGAAGAGCTGAATTATCCGCCTGTAAGAGCAAAGAAGAAGATTTATATCATAGATGAAGTTCATATGTTGTCTACGAGCGCGGCAAATGCATTCCTTAAGGTACTCGAGGAGCCGCCGGAATATGTCATATTTATTTTGGCTACGACAGATCCTCAAAAGCTGCCGAAAACAATTTTGTCAAGGTGCACAAGGCTTGATTTCAGAAGAGTTTCGGAAGAAGATATCATAAAGAACATGATGAAAATATGCAAAGCGAGGGGCATGGAGGCAGAGCCCGAAGCACTTGCGGCGATTGCCCAAAAGGCTGACGGTTCGGTCCGCGACAGCCTGAGTATTTTGGAGCAATGCATGTTTTCAAATGATACTGTTATACTTGAAAAAGAAGTAAATGAGATAATCGGCATAGCCGGAAGGAGTGCTCTTATAGATCTCACCGCAAGAGTGATGGAAGGTCATATTTCCGAGACATTGCTTTTGCTTGATAAGATGCTGAAAAACGGGATTGATGCCAAGAATCTGCTCAGGCAGTGGCTTGTGCATTTCAGAAATTTGCTGCTCGCCAAGTTTTCTGCCGATCCGGCAAGAGCGCTTGAGATGTCTGAGGAAAATATCAATCGCTTGAGGCTCCAGGCGAGTTCGGTTACGAGCGAGTTTATAAACAGAGCCATTGCGGAACTTACTAAGACTATCGGAGATTCGAAGACTTCGGAAAATTCCAGAGTGCTTCTGGAGATGTGCGCAGTAAAGCTTGCGCTTCCTCAGGAAACGGAAGACCAATTCAGATTTAGGCAGGATAAGGCGGTTTCATTTGTGGAGGCATATGCCGAAGCACTTGCCAGAGCCGGAGAGTCGCGAGCCGCGGGCACAGGTCGGAGTGAGATTTCGGCGAGCGGCACAGGTGCGGGTCGGAGTGAAGTTTCGGCGCAAGGTGCTGACTCGGGTCAGGGCGAGATTTCGGCGCAAGGTGCTGACTCGGGTCAGGGCGAGATTTCGGCGCAAGGTGCAGGCTC
>CAVCIY010000060.1:0-11742 GCA_963602445.1 Lachnospiraceae bacterium
ATGCTCAGATTCGGAGCAATGCGCAAACCGCCGTTTCAAAGCTCTGGTCAAAAACGGCTTTCCAAAATACCGCACCAAACCGCCGCCTCAAAAAGGTTTTCTTAAAGGCTTTGAAACATAACGCAGGCTTTCGTGATATTTTACTCTTAACGAATATTAGAAAATATCCCCGTCTACTTCAGAAAAGTTTTCTGAATCATAAATAGTCTCGGAGGCATCATATCCTTCATCATCATCTTCTTCATCAGCAGCTTTTTCATCCTGCTCTGCTTTTTCCTCGTCAATATTTGACGTAATATCAGAAAAAATGTCGTCAGACGGCTCTTCTGAAATGTCGTCTCCGTCTTCGTCTTCCGGATCTGCGGTAATGATTTCAATATCTTCCAAATCATCTTTTTCGCCGACTTTTTCCTTCTCGATTTCAAGAGATGCGATCTCTGCATAAAGCATATCGATTTCTGAGCAGAATTTGCTTATCTTTTCATCTGTAACTATACCGCTCTTATACTGCTGATATATGTACTTTCCAAGCTCCAGCTTAAGACCTTTGGCTGCCTTTTCCTTCTTCTTGATAGCCAATGAGAGCTTTCCGGTCTCTGCGAGCTCGCCTGATTTTTGTGCCATCTTTTTTCCGATAATGTTTATTTTTTCCATGAATTCCATACTAACCCTCCTTCGTGAAAATTAAATTTATCAATTTATGATTATATAATTAAACCGTCATAGTTTAGTCGTCACAATTCGGTCATCATCCGACCATTCATTTTTGAAAAGGCCATATGCTTCCAAAAGAGCTATTTTTAAAATAAGATAAATGAGCAAATCATAAGCCGAGTTCTGTATTAAACGATCATCTTTCTCGACGCATCGTCGCCGATGCGCTCAAGCAACCTACCATCCGGACAAGCGACGAGCAGCCGCCTTTTTCAGTCCATTCCGGTCTTGCTCCAGGTGGGGTTTACATTGACGCATGATGTTACCACCACACCGGTGAGCTCTTACCTCGCCTTTTCACCCTTACCGCTTTCACGGCGGTTGTTTTCTGTTGCACTTTCCTTGAAGTCTCCTTCACCGGACGTTATCCGGCACCTTTGCTCTGTGGAGCTCGGACTTTCCTCATCATTTTATTGACGCGATCGTCTGACGTACTCATTTATCATATTGTCTGCGCTCTTTAAGCATCTAATTATAACACAGCATATGCTTTCGTTTCTACAGTTTAAGTTGAATTTTCAGTATATTTTTCACAAACACCCATGCATGATCTTCGCTGTGCGTTTTTGACACTACAGCTTTTTTACATGCATTACAGCTTTTTCGCATGCGACACAGCTTTTCGACGTAAATTAAAGCTTTTTAGCATACACTACTTCGACATGCATCACTTTCAGCATAAATTATGTTTTCGACTTGCACTACAGCTTTTCGACATACTCATAATAATTCCTAAAGCAATCTCTAAATGGATATACGCTCGTTTGTGATGCAACAATCTTTACACTGTCACCTAGGATTTTTTCGAGCTGCGGCATAATATTTTGCGCAAAGATATTTTCTGTGCCGAAATGACCCGCATCTATCAAGCAAAGTCCTATGTCGTCCGCATGTCTCGCATCATGATATTTGACATCTCCCGTTACATAAACATCCGATCCGATGTCTGCTGACAAATCTGCAAATTCCGCAGCTGCGCCGGTGCAGAGGGATACTCTCTTTACTTTTTCCGGTATCTTTCCGGCAATTCGGAAAGTATCTTCATCACATGCATCTGTGAGCCTTTTGATAAATTCATCAAATGTTATAGGTTCTTCATAAATTCCTGTGCGACCCATCCCGGTCCCTTCATCTGCCCCGGCTATAAGAGCACTTATGCTCTCAAGACCGATTTTTTCGGCCAGATATTGATTTGTTCCGTGTGCAGCCGAATCAAATGATGTATGTGCCGAATAAACAGATATCCCTGACTTTATAAGACGGATAATCTGTCTCTGCACAACATCGCTGTCAGTGACACGTGAAAGCTTTCCGAATATCAGCGGATGATGCGTAACAATCATGTCGGCACCGATTTTTTCGGCTTCATCGATCACGGAATCCGAAATCTCGAGTGCTGTCATAATGAGTTCCACATCCTTACTGCTGTCAGGCATGACTTGAATCCCGCTGTTGTCCCAGTCTTCCATAAGATATAGCGGTGCTATGCTCTCAACAGCTTTTATAATTTCATTTATCTTTGCCATTTTTCCGGACCTTCCTCATATTTTCAAATGTTGATATGCGCCTTATACATTCGTCTTTTCTTTGTGTCGATGCTGCATTTTTTCCGTTTTTTTCTATTGAATCTATTATCTCATTTTCAAAAAATATTTTTGTTCTGAGAAAATAATCAAGTTCTTCTGTCTCATTCACAAAATAAAGCTGCGAAATCTCATACTTTATCCCGGGATATGATTCTTCAATATCACTGAGAAGCATGTCGGCCGCATTTCTTTCAGAAATTACTTGCTGCATCTTTTCAGTTGAGATGAAATCCTTGTTTTCGACAAGAATAATTTCACTTAGTCGCCTGTCTTCCTTTGCAAGATATTCGCCCGTAATCTCGAGTGAAGGATTTGCTTCTATCCATTTTCTGAGCTTGTCGGCATGCCTTCTTGGCTGCAAAATGAATTTTTTGATACTAAGTGTCATCATTTCATCTCGCTCTAAAAGGCTGATGATAAGATCGCCGCCCATACCTGCTATGATAACTGTGTCCGCCTCGCCTCTTTTCAATACCTCAAGTCCGCTTCCGAGCCTCATATCAAGACTCCTGCCGGGAAGATATTTCTGCATATTTGCGGCAGCCTTGTCGAGCGGTCCCTGATTTATATCTGTAAGGATTACTTCGCTGCAAAATCCGTTTGAAATAAGCCACAGCGGGATATATCCGTGATCGGTTCCAATATCGGCAACTACTCCGTCGCCGGAAGCAAGTTCAGCTATTTTTTTCATGCGTTCCGACAATTTAATTTCCATATTTTATCCTCAAAAATGTCTTGCTATTCCATATAATCCTTCAAGACCTTACTTCTTGAAGGATGTCTGAGCTTTCTAAGTGCCTTTGCTTCTATCTGTCTTATGCGTTCTCTCGTGACATCAAACGCTCTTCCCACCTCTTCAAGCGTACGGGTATGTCCGTCTTCCAGTCCGAATCTCAACTTCAGAACCATCTGCTCCCTTTCGGTAAGAACATCGAGAACCTCGAGCAGCTGTCTTTTCAGCATGGTGTTGGCTGTAGCCTCTTCAGGAGCGAGAGCATCTTCATCAGGGATAAAATCGCCGAGATGACTGTCTTCCTCTTCTCCGATAGGTGTTTCGAGTGAGACGGGATCCTGTGCGAATTTTTGAATTTCACTTACTCTTTCTACGGGGATTTCCATCTCTTCCGCAATCTCTTCAGGCGTCGGTTCTCTTCCCTTTTCCTGAAGAAGCTGTCTTGATATGCGCGTAAGTTTATTTATAGTCTCCACCATATGAACAGGAATACGTATGGTTCTCGCTTGATCTGCAATAGACCTGGTTATGGCCTGTCTTATCCACCAGGTGGCATATGTGCTGAATTTATATCCTCTGCGCCAGTCAAATTTTTCGACAGCCTTCAGAAGTCCGAGATTTCCTTCCTGTATCAAATCCAGAAAAAGCATACCCTTTCCCACATATCTCTTGGCAATGCTTACAACAAGCCTGAGATTTGCCTCACAAAGTTTGCTTTTGGCTTCTTCATCGCCATTTTCCATACGCTTGGCAAGCTCCTGCTCCTCCTCTGCCGAAAGAAGCGGAACTTTTCCTATTTCCTTAAGATACATCCTGACAGGGTCATCTACCATGAGTCCCTTTGCCATGGCCTCTTCAAAATCATCATCTGATACAGAGTTTTTTCCCTGTGTCTTATCTGTCGGATCAGACATTGTCGAATCAGTCATCCCCCCGTTATCGATGCTGTCTGGGTTCGCAGCATCTGTATCGGCAAGCATTTTCGCTTTGTCATCGGGCATTTCCGAACTGTTTTCAGATACTATCATAATACCGTTCGACATAAGCTCTTCATAAATACTGTCGATGTCATCCTTATCAAATTCAATATGCTCAATTCTGTCAGAAATCTCTTTATAGGTCAGTGTCGATTTCACTTTTCCGATTGTAAGAAGTTCTGTTATGGCTTCCTGCTTCTTCTGTTCAAGATCCTTATTATCATTTTCCATCCAGATCCACCCTCCGTCTTACAGTCCTTTTAACTTATTTATCCTGTTTCTGATGTCCATTAATTCTTCTGCAAGCTTTTTTTCTTGCTCACCGTCACTGCCGGATTCAACAGACAGGTTCATTATCTCTAATATTTCGTACTGCCTTTTTTTCAATTCTGCCAAATCTGCTGCCGCACAGCAGTCGTCAAAGACGCGTTCGCAGCTGTCTTTGTCCATGCGAAGCTTAGCAATTTTTTCGTATATTTCTGAGTCCTCGGGAATAATACTGTCCTCCAGCATTCTTATATCTATCTTAGAATAATCATTGTACAGGCTTTCCAACAACTTATATATTCTCCGGCATCCCGGGTCTTCAAAGATAAATCCTTTATCCTTAACTTTTTTAATATAATGAGGAGATATAATCATCAGTTTCAGAAAATGAAGCTGGAGTGATTCATCACCTTCAGTCGCTCTGTTTGAAGCCTGAGCGGCAGAAGAAATCTCATTCTTTCTTTCCGCCTCAAACTCGCTCATTCCCCGATTTTGTGTACTTGCAATCTCTGTTTCCCTATTTATCTCTCTTCTCAACGCACTTTCGCTTATTCCGAGTTCTAATGAAATCGATTTTATATATACGTCTGACTCAACAGGACTCATATTCATCAATGTCCTGCTGACATCTTTTAAAAAGCTTATACGACCCTGAGCATTCGTAATATCATATTTTTCTCTCGCAAGGAAAATTCTGTATTCTGCATAAGGCATGGCCTTTTCTATAAGCTCCTCGAATTCTTCTTTGCCATGGCGGTTTATAAATTCATCAGGATCCTTACCGTCTGGAATACGCAAAACTCTTGCGTTCAGACCGGCAGTCCTAAGCAGTTCTATTGCTCTTAGCGCAGCCTTCTGCCCTGCGTTGTCGGCATCATAGGATATAACAACATCCGCTGCATATCTCTTCAGCAGCATGCATTGCTGGGAAGTAAGAGCTGTTCCTAAGGATGCCGCGACATTTGTAATGCCATGCTGATAAAGTGACACCAGATCCATGTAACCCTCGACAAGGACAACCTGTTTTTTCCTGCTGATGTCATTCCTTGTGATATTTAGGCCGTATAGATTGTTTTTCTTTGAGAATACCGGTGATTCGGGTGAATTCAAATATTTCGGTCCCGCATCACCAAGAGTCCTCCCTCCAAAGCCAATCACCTTGCCTCTGGTATTGATAATAGGAAACATTACTCTGTTTCTGAATTTGTCGAAATATTTTCCTTTTGAAAATGAGACAAGCCCTGCCTCATTCATCATTTTCTCCGAATATCCCTTCGAAAGAAGATATTTGTGTAGATCATGCCAATCATCCTTGGCAAATCCCATACCGAATTTTGCCATGATTTTGGGACTAAGTCCCCGATTCATCATATACGAAGCTCCGGGATTAGCTGTCGATGACAAATTTTTGTAAAGAAAAATTGCTGCTTCCCTGTTCATGTCATAAAACTGATTCTTGCGGCTTTCATTCCTATATCCGAATTGGCTTATATCAATCCCATATTCCTCGGCCAACTTTCTCACTGCCGAAGTAAAATCAATATTCTCGATTTTCATAACAAATGAAATGACATCCCCGGATTCGCCGCATCCAAAACAATTGTAAAATTGCTTTGATTCGGATACCACAAATGACGGCGTCTTTTCGTCATGAAACGGGCAAAGTCCCTTATAGCTCGAGCCTGTTTTCTTAAGCTGAACATACCGCCCTACTATATCAATTATATTACACCTGCTTTTGATTTCTTCTGTCAGGTTATTTCTACTCAAAACAAACCTCCACAACATGTATATACGACATAAACTACACTTTTCCTTTTATATTTTCCGCGCACCGGGTGCAAAAATACACTTTCTGTTTCTCATTTCCCATGCGACGAGTGCAAAAGATACACTCTCTGTTTCTTGTTTTCCATGCGACGAGTGCAAAAGATACACTCTCCGCCTCTCATTTTTCATGCACCAGCTGCAAAAGATACACTCTCCGCCTCTCATTTTTCATGCACCGGGTGCAAAAATACACTTTTCATTTCATATCTTCCATGCGTTAGGAACAAAAATGGAATTGAAAACATTAATAGCATATCTGTCGGTCATCCCTGCTATATAATCCTTTACAACCTCCTCACAGCCGTAAAGATCAAGCATTTCGTTGTTTTCCTCCGGCATTTTGTCGGGATTTTCCAGAAAATAATCATACAATGAGAAAATCAAAAATTTCACTCTTCTCATCTCAGCTTCTTCTTTTATCTTGGTATTTCTATATACATTTTCAAACAAATAATCACGCAGCTTGTTCATATAATATCCACACTCTTCACCCTGCGATATTTTATGATTTTCTTCACTTGTCAGAATCATGTCCCTCACAAGAGTGTCAATCCTTGTCCTGTGGTCTTTTCCTAGGACCTTAACACAATCTGTGGGAAGATCTTCGTTTGAAATCAGACCGCCTCTTACGGCATCATCAATATCGTGATTTATATACGCAATTCTGTCGCTGATTCTGACAATCCATCCTTCCGGAGTAAAAGGCTCGTTTTCGCCTGAATGATTTAATATCCCGTCTCTTACTTCTGCCGTAAGATTCAAGCCTCTCTTTCCCTTTGACATTTCCAATATGTCAACCACACGCAGGCTTTGTTCGTTATGTTTAAATCCGCCGGCATGACGCTCGTCAAGAAAATGCTCCCCATTGTGCCCAAACGGAGTATGTCCGAGATCATGGCCGAGCGCAATTGCTTCGGTAAGATCTTCGTTAAGTCCCAGTCCTCTGGCTATAGTTCTTGAAATCTGAGCTACATCAAGCGTATGCGTTAGTCTTGTCCTGAAGTGGTCACCTTCCGGTGACAAAAAAACCTGTGTCTTATGCATGAGACGTCTAAATGACTTTGAATGAATTATTCTGTCACGGTCACGCTGAAATGATGTTCTGAGATCACACTTAGGCTCGTCTCTCTTGCGTCCTTTCGATTCAGAGGAGAGAGTCGCCCAGTCAGAAAGGTATCTGCGTTCCATCTCTTCTCGCATGATTCTTGTCACCATTAAAATCACCCCTTATCCTTTTTCTAAAGCCCGCCTAATCCTACAAGTTTTTCTAATCTTACAGTCCTTACAAACTTAAGGTCAGCACAGCCTTAAGGCTCGTACACACTTAGAATCCGTACAGTTTCAAATCTCGCATATCCCTAAGACCCACACAGTTTCAAAACACGGATATTCTTAAGATCTGCACAATTTCATGTCACGCATATTCTCAAGACCTGCACAGTTTTAAATCTCACATATTCCTAAGATCTGCACAATTTCATGCCACGCATGTTCTCAAGACCTGCACAGTTTTAAATCTCACATATTCCTAAGATCTGCACAATTTCATGCCACGCATGTTATTAATATTCATCAGTATACTCAAATTCAAAATCCTTAATACGAACAGTGTCCCCCTCTTCCAGACCCATTTCGATAAGCTCGTCAATTGCGCCCTTATTTTGAATATACTTATAAAGATATCTCAGCGACTCCATGTCATTGAAATTTGTGGAATCAAAGATTTTCCTGAGTTGCTTGCCTTCTAAAACAAATGCTTCGTCTTCTTCATCATAGTAAGCATAAACTTCTCTGTAGTCGGGATCTTCATCATGCATACTTTCATCAAAATATTCGTAATAATCTTCTTCTTCTTCAACTTCGCTGAGCGCCTGAAGTGCAGCAGAAAGAACATCTTTTACGCCCTTCGATGTAGCAGCAGACATTTCGAAATATTTATACCCTTTATTCTCAATATAAATCTTGAAATCATCCGCAATCCGGCGATCATATATGAGATCTGTCTTATTTCCGACGACAATTTGCGGCTTCGAGGCAACTCTTGAAGAGTATTTCATAAGCTCATCATTGATCTTGTCAAAATCCTCGATAGGATTTCTCCCCTCAGAGCCCGCTACGTCCACAATGTGTATAAGAACCTTTGTCCTCTCCACATGTTTAAGGAAGTTAAGTCCAAGTCCCGTCCCCTCAGAAGCACCTTCCACAAGTCCCGGAATGTCCGCCATTATGAAGCTTGTATCATAAATATTTACCACTCCGAGATTCGGTGTGATAGTAGTAAAATGATAATTTCCAATCTTAGGCCTTGCACTTGTGGAAACCGATAGGAATGTTGATTTTCCGACATTTGGAAAACCAAGCAGTCCGACATCCGCAATAAGCTTCAATTCAAGAATAATATTTCTTTCTTTCGCCGGGCCGCCTGACTCAGCGAAATTTGGTGCCTGTCTTACGGAATTTTTAAAATGAACATTTCCCTTTCCGCCTTTTCCTCCCTTTGCCGCAACAACTCTGTCGCCATGCTTAACAAGATCTCCCATAACAAGCCCTGTAAGCTCATCGATAACTACAGTGCCCGGAGGTACCATTATGACAAGGTCTTCGCCTTGTTTTCCGTACCTTTTCTTTTTCATCCCGTCCTCGCCGGCAGGAGCTTCATATTTTCTTTTATATCTAAAATCCATCAGAGTGCGGTAGCTGTTGTTTGCTTCAAAAATTACATCTCCGCCTTTGCCGCCGTCTCCTCCGTCAGGTCCGCCCTCGGGCACAAAAGGCTCACGTCTGAACGAAACACATCCATTTCCGCCTTTACCGGATTTTATACTAATTTTGGCTCTGTCTACAAACATTATTTTCCTCTTAATCTATGTCTATAAATATCATTTTATTTCAAAAAAGCCCCTAATTTTTTCAATTAGGGGCTAAAATAATCAAATATTTTTAGGCTTCAATCTCTACAGGATATACACTAACTCTTTTTCTTGTCTTGCCTTCTCTTTCGAACTTTACAGTTCCTTCGATCTTAGCGAATAAAGTGTCATCTCCGCCCTTGCCGACATTTGTACCAGGGTGGAACTTTGTGCCTCTCTGACGTACGAGAATGCTGCCTGCGCTAACTACCTGACCGTCAGCTCTTTTTACTCCAAGTCGTTTCGACTCACTGTCTCGACCATTCTTAGAACTGCCGACACCCTTCTTACTTGCCATAGATTACACCTCCTTCTATATCGTGTCATCTTTGATTTGCTTAAATATTTAATGATTCAATCTTTACAGAAGTGAAAGGCTGTCTATGACCCTGCTTCTTTCTATAGTCCTTCTTAGACTTATACTTGAAGATGATTACCTTAGGGCCTTTGCCAGTTTCAACTGCAGTACCTTCCACTGTACATCCCTCGATGTATGGCTTTCCAACTTTGATGTCGGCGCCTTCACCGGCTACAAGAACTTTATCGAAAACTACCTTAGCGCCGTCTTCAACGCCAAGCTTTTCAACAGAGATTACATCGCCTTCCTGGACTCTGTACTGCTTACCGCCTGTTTCAATAACTGCGTACATTCTTTTTACCTCCTCTTCCCGGACTCGCCGTCAGGGCAACCTAAATTGCATATGCGCAAAGCGATAATGCCACTTAGATATTTACAAAATCAAGCCCCTCTCGTGCGGCTTACTGATGTAATATATCATACTATCAAAAGGAAGTCAATAACTTATATTTTTTCTTTTGTTTAAATTTCAACAGTTAAAGGTAAAGTGTATTATATTATTTTACACTGTCCGCTGTAACATCTGTCACACTTTCTGCTGCAGAGCCAGCCATGCTGTCCGCTGCACAGTTTTATATTTTCTGCAGCTGAGCCAACCATGCCGTCCGCTGTGTAATCTCTGCGCTGTCTGTCATTTATAGGGACGTGAGACAGGTGATGTCGAGCGTCTGATTCTATTCAAATACTTCTCCGGTTTCCGGATCTATCTCAGGCATAAAACCGAGCAAATCATCCTCCGCAGGCATGCCGCCCCCGCTGACACCTGCAAATGACGCCGATTCCTCTGGTGTCTTTTCCTTCTCCGGTTTCAATGATTCGATAAGAAGCTCTTCGATATGATTCAAAACATCAGGATTTTCCTTAAGGAATGTCTTTACATTCTCGCGTCCCTGTCCGATTCTGTTTCCTTCAAAGCTGTACCATGCTCCTGCTTTCTCAACGATTTTATGTTCTACAGCACAATCAAGAGTATCTCCCTCACGAGAAATGCCTTCTCCGTACATAATATCGAATTCTGCCTGCTTAAACGGAGGTGCTACTTTATTCTTTACAATCTTTACCCGAACACGGTTTCCTATAAATTTATCTCCCTGCTTGATACTTTCTATTCTTCTGACATCGATTCTCATAGTCGAGTAAAACTTAAGAGCACGTCCGCCGGTAGTGACTTCAGGACTTCCGAACATAACTCCTACCTTTTCACGCAGCTGATTGATAAATATAACAGCAGTATGTGATTTATTTATGGCACCGGCAAGCTTTCTTAGAGCCTGCGACATAAGTCTTGCATGAAGTCCTACATGGCTGTCTCCCATTTCTCCCTGAATCTCGGCCTTAGGTACAAGAGCTGCAACCGAGTCGACAACTATGACGTCAACCGCTCCGCTTCGAACCAAAAGTTCGCAAATTTCAAGACCTTGTTCACCTGTATCCGGTTGTGATACAAGAAGCTCGTTTGTCTGAACCCCCAAGTTCTGGGCATATTCCGGATCAAGAGCATGTTCTGCGTCTATAAATGCGGCCCTGCCGCCCGTCTTTTGTGATTCTGCTATGATATGCAGTGCAAGCGTAGTTTTACCGGATGATTCCGGACCGAAAATTTCTGTAATCCTGCCTTTAGGAATACCCTGCACTCCGGTGGCAATATCCAGGCTCATACTTCCCGTAGAAATAGTTTCTATATTCAGGCCCGTAGTCTCTCCCAGCTTCATAATTGCGCCTTTGCCATATTGTTTTTGTATCTGCTTAAGAGCTTCTTCAAGAGCTTCTTCTCTATTTGTATTATTCTGCTTTGTTTTTACTGATGCAGCCATATCTTATTGTCCTTTCGTAATCTATCATGTGTGAATCAGTCATATATGTGATTTTGCTTACATATACATTTTTTCTTACATATAAATTTATGTTTGACTATGTTTGGTTCAAATATTTATTTTCAATAACCGAATATTTCTTCAGAACATTTGTTCTGAATTTATTTTATTCCATTTTTAATGCTTCGTCAAGTCATTTTTTGTTTTTTATGAACATTTGTTTTTCGTTTTTTTGCAATTTCAGTTTGACAATCTCAAATATCCTCAATCATACAATTATATGTATGAGGCATCTTTTTTATAACTTTATATTCAATCGCCCGATATCTTATAATCCTACTTTAATATAAACACCTTGTGTCTATATTACCATTTTTTTACTTTTAGAACAACATCTTATACTCGATTTTTCGTATATTTTTTCTTCCGACCTTACAGCTCCGTCTCAACTCGTCCGCATGTTTCGCCATCCGTCGGCCTTACAGCTCCGTCTCAACTCGTCCGCATGTTTCACCATCCGTCGGCCTTACAGCTCCGTCTCAATTCGTCCGCAT
>CAVCIY010000061.1:0-12094 GCA_963602445.1 Lachnospiraceae bacterium
AAATCCGCTTGTAAAATCCGCTTGCAAAATCCGCTTGCAAAATCCGCTTCAGAACACATTTTTCTAAGTGCCTGTTTGTATTAAGATTTGTAATCTTTTATATAAAATTTCCGGAACTGGAAAAAGAAAAATACATGCTTGAAATAGGAAAAGAAAAGATGTAATATGTAGTTGGTTAGACACGGCTAACCACTAAAAATAAATAGAATAAAAAGTACAGTGCGGCAGAACGCAAGGCGCGTGAAAGCGTGTGGCGCAGCAAAACACAAAGTGTGTGAGAGCGTGCGGCGAAGGAGAATGCAAGGCGTAAGAAAGCGCACGGCGCAGGAGAACGCAAGCTGTCTTTGTCTCCGTTCAAATTTATGAGAAGAGACTTGAGCAGAAAGGAAAAAAAGAAAATTCTGCATCTGAGTCACAGGATACCATTCATGAGCCGTTTCAGGATGAGAGTGATTTTTCAGAATATGCCGAATGCGAAGCTGATAGAAATCGGACTCATTTGCTTTGTGACATATGCTGTTGTCGCAATCTTTCGTATGAGAACGGTAAAGAAGATTCCTATGACAGATGCTTTGAAAAATGCGGAGTAGAGTTTAAAATTGTTGTGCCGGTCTTTTAATGCTGTCGCCGTGTGGTCATGCAGCGGCAAGGCGACTGCTGCTGTGGTTATGCCGCAGCATTATTTACTGCAGCGCTTTTTACCGTCGCATTTTTCTTTTGTTTTAAGAAGATGCTTCTGAATATAAGACGCGCGAGCGGCCCTACGATAAGAAGCTGCAGCGGAAATGCCATCACGAAGTTCTTGCAGTATGTCATTATATAATTAGGTATAATATTTGCCGTGAACCCATATGCGTGATATACGCCTATGAAGCTTGCAAAAAATACTTGCGTCAGTACTGTAAATATCTGAATGCATAATATAATGAATATAGGTCTGTCATCAGGATTCACTATACGAAACGCAAAGAATTTTGCCACATGGCTTGAAACGAAATAAGCCAGAAGACCTATGATGATATATTCTACCCACATACCTTTTAAGGCTGTTAGGAATGCGTCATTTGTAAATTTTCCCGCAGCAAGTACTGAATTATAGAGTGTCATGCAATAAACCATCATCCATGCGGTTATTGCTGTAAAAAATATAGATTGTCCTTTTGTCTTAGGCATTTTTGTTACCTTCCTTTCTTAACTTATTGCAATTGTAATTATTGCAATTGCTGCCAATATCGTTTTGCAGCTGAAATCATTTTTTCGTTAATGTGATCTTGCAGATAATGTTTTTTTGCGGCTAATGAAATTTTGCATCCAATAGCCAATATCGTTTTGTCGCCAATGTCATTTTGCAGCTAATGTCATTGCGAGCACATTATAAGCGACATTATAAACGAAAGATCGAGGGTGAATTAATTCCAACCCGAAAGTGCGAGAACGCAAATATTTGCAAATCGAAAGCGCGAAAGAGCAAATTAATTGCAAACAAAAAAAATAAATGCTCCAATCCGCCTGACATTGGATTGAGGGCATTTATTGTCCGAAAAATATTGTTTTCTTAATCGCAACAATTATTATATCAAAATTTTTTCGAGAAGTAAAGAAAAAATTTGAATTTTTTAAAAAATCGAGCATATCTTATATCAGTCCGCAGCGGCGCAGAAGATAGGGGATTTCGGCCTCGAAATTGACGCCGTACCAGACTGCGTCCGGATCTTCTAAGGAGCGCTTGATACATGCGACCGTATAATCCACGGAAATTTGAAGCGCATCCGTGAGGCTGTGTCCGCTTACAAGTGTTCCGACCAGACAGCTTGCAAAAATATCGCCCGTCCCGTGGCATTTTTTCGGAATTCGCGGCTTAGAGTAGCAAAAGTAGCTGTCGGAAGCGGTATCATATGCCATGACTCCCAAGGTGTCGGGTTCAAATGCCACGTCGGTTATGACTGCAGTCTTTGCGCCGAGTCCTGTAAGGCCCTTTAGGAGATCGCGCACATAATTCTCGTCATATCCGGACTTTACATACGGAACATCAAGTAAAAATGAAGTTTCAGTCATGTTTGGGACTATTATATCAGCTTTTGCGCAGAATTTTGCCATATGCGCCGCAAACTTGTCCGTGAAGCCCGAGTACATCTTTCCGTTGTCTGCCATGGCCGGGTCTACAAGGATGAAGTTCTTGTCTGTTTTGAATCGGTCAAAGAAAGCCGACATCAGCTCAAGTTGATGAATGGAGCCCAGATATCCGGTATATATCGCATCAAAGGTGAAGCGTTCAGATGCCCAATGGTCCGAAATCTTGGGGATGTCTTCGGTTAAGTCGCGAAATGTGAAGCCGTCAAACGCAGTGTGCGCGGAAAGGACGGCGGTCGGCAGCACAGCAGTTTCAATCCCCATGGCGGAGATGATCGGAAGTGCTGCGCTAAGAGAGCATTTCCCGATGCATGATATATCCTGAACAGTGACTATACGCTTCATAAATAAAATCCTTTCTGTTGTTGTGTGCGGAATCCCACTGTCCTTAGGCGGCGGGTAGTTGACAACAGTGTTTTTTCCTTTGTTTTTTGATTACCAAATCAGTATAAACGCATTCATCGCTTTTGTCAAAGAAAACCATTGCGAAATTGCTTGCGATAAACCCTCTGCAAAGCTTCGTCTGCAGAGGGTTTCATAAATTTTGATTCGCCGCAATGACTGAGTGCACGATTGCTGCTACAAATTGTGAACTCTTAATGCCCGAATTGCGTTTAACACAGCAATGATCATTACACCTACGTCCGCAAATATCGCAAACCACATATTTGCAATGCCGGCTGCACAAAGTGCCAGGCAGGCAAATTTGACGATCAGAGCAAATATGATATTTTGCTTTACGATGCGAATGCATTTTCTTGAAATCTTAATAGCCTTTGGAATTTGCAGAGGATTGTCGTCCATAAGGACAACATCCGCTGCTTCGATCGCAGCGTCTGATCCCATTGCGCCCATGGCAATTCCGATGTCAGCTCGCGACAGTACAGGAGCGTCATTTATGCCGTCACCGACATATGCGAGATTTTCTTTCGCCGGCTTTGCGGCGATAAGCTTTTCGACTTCGGATACCTTGTCGCCCGGAAGAAGTTCGCTGTGAACCTCATCTATGCCAAGGCTTTCGGCAACTTGTTTTGCCGAGAGTTCAGCATCGCCGGTCAGCATGACAGTCTTTCTGATACCGACCTTTTTCAGCTTGGAAATTGCCTCTTTCGATTGAGGTTTTACGACGTCGGAAATCACAATGTGACCTGCGTATTTATTTTCTATACCGATATGGATGATCGTACCCACACTGCGGCACTCTTCATAAGGAATGCCAAGTTTTTTCATGAGCTTGCCATTTCCGGCTGCGACTGACTTTCCGTCAACTCGTGCGATGATGCCGTGACCGCTGATCTCCTCGATGTCGGAAACGCGGCTTCTGTCAATCCTTTTGCCGCCGGCCTCGTAGGCATTTTGCAAGCTTTTACTGATAGGATGGGAGGAAGCGCATTCCGCAAGTGCGGCATATTCTAAAAGCTTGGAAGCTTCCATGGCTGCATGGTGAATGTCTGTGACCTCGAATACACCTTGTGTAAGTGTTCCTGTCTTGTCAAAGACAATATATCTCGCCTTAGACAGTGCTTCCAGGTAGTTTGATCCTTTCACCAGGACGCCTTCTCTGCTTGCGCCGCCGATTCCCGCGAAGAAGGTAAGAGGAATGCTTATAACCAACGCACACGGGCAGCTGACAACTAGGAATGTCAATGCGCGATATGTCCACACACCCCATAGGGCAGGAATTCCGAGAAATGCCATGCGGACGATCGGAGGAATAATGGCAAGTGCCAATGCCCCGCAGCAAACCGCAGGTGTGTATATTCTCGCAAATCTGGAGATGAATTGCTCCGACCTTGATTTGCGCGAGCTTGCATTCTCGACAAGATCCAAAATCTTGGAAACGGTAGACTCGCCAAAATCCTTTATCGTCCGGATTTTCAGCACTCCTGTCATGTTGATGCATCCGCTGATGATCTCGTCTCCCTCACTTACATCGCGAGGCATGCTCTCACCGGTGAGAGCGCTTGTATTTAGGCTTGAATCGCCTTCAATCACAACTCCGTCAAGCGGCACTTTTTCACCAGGCTGCACGACAATGACGCTTCCTATTGCCACTTCTTCAGGATCGACTTGTATAAGCTTGCCGTTTACTTCAATATTTGCATAATCAGGCCGAATGTCCATCAAGGCACTGATACTTGAACGACTCTTGCCGACTGCACAGCTTTGAAACAGCTCGCCGATCTGATAAAAGAGCATAACAGCGATGCCTTCCGTATAATCGCCGCTTTTGGTAAAGATCGCAAGGACAAACGCACCTATAGTTGCGATTGACATCAAAAAATTCTCATCAAAAATTTGCCTGTTTAAGATGCCTCTTCCGGCTTTTCTTAAAATGTCATATCCTATTATCACATATGCCGCAAGATAAAGAATCAGTTCCGGTATGCCCGGCAGCTTTAAAAGCTGCAGCACAATCAGCATTGCTGCGCATATTAGAATACGAACAAGCATTTTTCGCTGTTTCTTGGTCATGTTGAGCTTTTCAAATATATTAATCTTTTTAAATATATTAAGCTTTTTGATCATGTTTAACTCCTTATTTGCTGCTTTTTTACGGTAAATTCTTCCAGGTTGACTTTTTAGTGTCCGGCAAGCGTAATTTTCAGTTAAAGCTCGATTTCACAATCAGGTTCGACTTTTTTGCAAGCCTTCAAGACATTTTTCATGACACTCTTTGAATCTTTTCCGTCTTCAAATTCGACAATCATTTTTTGAGTCATAAAATTTACGACTGCCGATGCGACGCCGTCGGTTTTGCGAGTGACATCTTCCATAAGGTTTGCGCAATTCGCACAGTCAACTTCGATTTTATAAGTCTTTTTCATAATATTGATTCCTTTCGGGTTTTCTGAGTTATTCCGCCGGTAGCTTCCCACCGGCAGTCCGTTTCGTTCCGGTGATCCGGTTATCTCTTGATCCTGCCGTCTCGACGAAGCTTAGGCTCTTTGACACGGCTTGAGCCTGTTTCGTCGCGGCAGTTCAGACGATTTTGACGATTTAACAATTAAGATATTGTTTAATTGTTACAAGTGCAGTATAATTTAGACAATGTAAGAAGGCAAGACGTTTTTCTTAATGATTTCCGAAACGGCAAATATAATGTCCGAAAAGGAGAAAAACAGGAGGTACGTTATGAGCAAATTTGAATTGCCTCATCAGCACGGAAAGCATGCGGAGCATGGGAGCATTGAGTATATATACAATGAGCTTTCCAATATGACACAGTTTGATGTGGTCGCTGAGATATTTAAACAATTAAGTGACCCTACGAGGGTGCGCATTTTCTGGCTGCTTTGCCATAAGGAGGAATGTGTTATCAATATCGCGGCGTGGATGAATATGTCGAGCCCGGCGGTGTCGCATCATATTCGTTCGCTGCATCAGTGCGGGCTTATTGTCAGCAGGCGAGACGGAAAAGAAGTTTATTATAAGGCTGCGGAGAGCGAGGAGAGCAACCTGCTGCACAAGGCAGTGGAAAAGGCGATGGAAATAGCCTGCCCGGAGGAAATTGTCGACAATAACAATTCAGCCGAGGAGATTATTTACAAGATCCATAAGTATTTAGTGGAGCATATTTCGGAACGAATCACAATTGATGAATTATCAAAGAAATTTTTGTTGAACCCCACCACGCTAAAAAAAGTTTTCAAGGAGGTTTACGGCGTATCAATCGCAGCTCATATGAAGCAGCATCGCATGGAGGAAGCGGCAAGATTGCTCAGAGAGTCGCAAATGAGCATTGCGCAAATCGCGCAAAATGTAGGATATGAGAGTCAGAGCCGATTTTCGGAAGCATTCAGAGATTATTTTGGGATGCCGCCCAAGGAATATAGGAAATATGATACAGGAAGGCGCAATGATAAAATGTGATGAGTGAAACTTCGGCGGGCGAGAACGTAAGCTTCGGCAGGCGAGAAGGCGAGTTTCGGCAGGCGAGAAAGCGAATTTCGTCATGTGAGAATGCAAGCTTCGTAGGACGAGTATATGAGTTTCGAAAGACGAGAATGAATGTTGCGCTGAAGGAAAATACTTGGTAAAATAGAAGGAGATTCACATTTTGACGGCACGTCGGCTTCAGGACTTGTGCCGAGCAGTAGGCAGGTGTCAATTAAAATGTATGCGGATGCCTGCTTATGAAAAATCAAGTGTAAAGTATAAATCATAAGGTATAAATAGAATATAGATAAAGTAAAAATTATAAATTAAAAGGAGGCAGTGAGATGGTGACATTGCTGACATTGTTATTTGTCATATGTTTGATCGCTTTTATCTGGAAATTTCTTGTATTCGGACTCAAGGCGTCTTGGGGAATATTAAAATTGCTTTGCTATGTCTTATTCTTCCCGATAATCCTGATAGTGATGGTGGTAGGCGGGCTGATCAAATTGGCATTACCGATATTGATCATAGGCGGAATCATCGCATTTCTCGCAGGAAGGACAGAGTGACACATAAAAGGAACGTACTGATTACTAAGAAGGATTAGTGTTAGTTAATGCATGTGTATGCGGATCATCTGTAATATAATTTTTGTATGTGGGAGAGAAATACTATGAAGAAGTTTACAATTATCTTTGGAATTGTGATGTCTGTTATATGGAGTGTTATTTGTGTAATTGCACTAAAGACCTGGGCAGGTATTTGCGTTGGAATATGTTTTGGTATTTCTTATATGATTGTTTCAATCATAGTGACTAAAAAAAATAAAAATAATCAAAATCAACCTAATGAAAATCAATCCGAGTGAAATAAAGAATTGTGATTGTGTTTTTTAAAGACGGCTTCGGCCGTCTTTTTTATGTTTTAGGGAGAGTGTAGGCAGAATATAGGTACAGAGTGCAGATACGGTTTTCGAAGGCGATTTCTCCTGAGAAAATATGAAGAATCAAATTTTTGCAAGAATTTTCTATTTACCTATTGACAAGGTAGGTTTTACACATTATACTAATACCAACCTACAAGGTAGGTATTATAAAATTGTGTAGGGCAAAGATTATAAATCGTGAATTATGAATCATTAATTGCCAATTACTTATTATTTATTATTAAGGAAGGTAATCATCGATGAGAAATTATTTTGAGAAACTCGTCAGGGAAAATTTCCGATTCGGACGAATGTGCTGCATATGAAAACAGAATTGAAATATAAAAACAGAAAAACTAAATTACAACATACGCATTATGATAACGATCATTATGATAACGAAAGGAAATTACGATTATGGCTGATTATAAATTTGAAACTTTACAACTTCATGTGGGTCAGGAAAATCCCGATCCGGCAACAGATTCGCGCGCAGTACCTATTTATGCGACAACTTCTTATGTATTTCACAATTGCGAGCATGCTGCGGCACGCTTCGGCCTTACTGATGCCGGCAATATATACGGCAGACTTACGAATTCCACGCAGGATGTTCTTGAAAAGCGCGTAGCTGCTCTTGAGGGCGGCGTTGCCGCACTTGCTCTTGCATCCGGCGCGGCGGCTATTACTTATACTCTTGAAGCGCTTGCCCAAAACGGCGGACACATTGTCGCACAAAAGACGATTTACGGCGGCAGCCACAATCTGCTCTCCCATACGCTTCCGGGCTTCGGCATTACGACAAGCTTTGTAAATATTCATAATCTTGCTGAGGTCGAGGCGTCTATCGGTGAAAATACAAGAGCCGTCTACATCGAGACACTCGGCAATCCAAACAGCGACATTCCTGACATTGACGCATTAGCGAAGATTGCACATAAGCATGGCATTCCGCTTGTTGTTGACAATACTTTCGGGACACCTTATCTGATCCGTCCGATTGAGCACGGCGCAGATATTGTTGTTCATTCGGCGACGAAATTTCTCGGCGGACACGGTACGACACTTGGCGGTATCATAGTAGACTCCGGCAAATTTGACTGGAAGGCAAGCGGCAAGTATCCGGCTATCGCCGAGGCAAATCCGAGCTACCATGGAATATCCTTTGCGGACGCGGTCGGCGAGGCGGCATTTGTCACATATATCCGTGCGGTACTTCTTCGCGACACGGGCGCCGCCATTTCACCATTTGCGGCATTCCTGCTGCTGCAGGGCATCGAGACATTGTCGCTCAGGTTGGAACGCCATGTCGAGAATACCAAGAAAGTTGTGGAATTCCTTAAAAACAATCCAAAGGTGGAAAAAGTCAATCATCCTTCGCTTCCGGACCATCCGGACAATGAACTTTATAAGAAATATTTTCCTAACGGCGGCGCTTCAATCTTTACATTTGAGATCAAAGGCGGCCGGGAAGAAGCATTTAAATTCATCGACAGCTTGAAGATATTCTCTCTTCTTGCAAATGTAGCCGATGTAAAGAGTCTTGTCATTCATCCCGCAACTACGACACACAGCCAGCTGTCTGAGAAAGAGCTTGCGGACCGCGGAATCAAGCCAAATACAATACGTCTTTCTATCGGCACGGAACATATTGACGATATTATTGCCGATCTGAAGACAGGCTTTGATTCTATTTAATAATTTGGCAGCCCACAAATGACTCGGCAATGCGAAAAAGCTGCGGTAGTCAGCAAATGGCAATACAACAATATTTTAAATATAACAATATTTTAAATATAACAATATAATGCGACAAAATATAACAAGAAAATTCGGAGGTACGATTATGTCAAAGATATATACTTCTGCCGATCAACTCATCGGCAAAACACCGCTCTTAGAGCTGACTCACATCGAAAAGAAATTCGGGCTGAAAGCAAGAATCCTTGCGAAGCTTGAATATTTTAATCCTGCGGGGTCTGTAAAGGATCGTATAGCGAAAGCAATTTTGGATGATGCGGAAGCGTCGGGAAAGCTTAAGGCCGGCTCGGTCATTATCGAACCGACATCGGGAAATACAGGTATCGGACTTGCGGCTGTTGCGGCTGCGCGAGGGTACAGGATTATCATCACAATGCCCGAAACGATGTCTGTAGAGCGCAGGCAGCTGATGAAGGCTTACGGTGCCGAACTTGTGCTTACGGAAGGCACAAAGGGCATGAAGGGTGCAATCGCAAAGGCTGAGGAGCTTGCAAAGGATATTCCGAACAGCTTTATCCCCGGCCAGTTTGTAAATCCTGCAAACCCAAAGGCGCACAGACAAAGCACCGGTCCGGAGATATATGAAGATACTGACGGCAATGTAGATATATTTGCGGCAGGTGTCGGGACCGGCGGCACGATTACAGGTGTCGGTGAATATCTCAAATCACAAAATCCGAACATCAGGGTCGTCGCAGTCGAGCCTGCTTCTTCCGCGGTACTTTCTACGGGCGTTGCGGGATCACATAAGATTCAGGGCATCGGCGCTGGATTTGTGCCGGACGTACTTAATACCGAAATTTATGATGAGATAATTGCCGTGTCAAATGAAGATGCTTTTTCTTTCGGAAAGCTGATAGGAAAGAGTGAGGGTGTGCTCGTAGGAATTTCCTCGGGTGCTGCATTATTTGCGGCTGTTGAGCTTGCTAAGCGCCCGGAAAATGAGGGCAAAAGTATCGTCGTTTTATTCCCTGACACAGGTGACAGATATCTGTCTACACCGCTTTTCAGCGATTGATTATTTATCGCGCGATGCGCGTGACGTTTCGTGATGGCGTGTGACGTTTCGCGATGCGCGTGACGTTTCGTGGTGTTATATCCTTAGGAGATTATATATTATGAGAATTTATCTTGACAATGCCGCAACAACCAAGATGAGCAATATAGCAATAAATGCCATGCTGCCATATATGGATACTGTTTACGGCAATCCTTCAAGCCTCCATTCTGTGGGGCAGGCAGCGGCCGAAGCACTTGAAGACGCGAGAGGAAGGATAGCAAATTGCCTTGGCTGCGAAGCAAAGGCAATCATATTTACTTCCGGCGGCAGTGAAGCAGACAATCAGGCGATCCTTTCCGCAGCCAAAATCGGTGCGAAAAAAGGAAAAAAACACATTATTTCTACCGCTTTTGAGCATCATGCCGTTTTGCATACATTGAAGAAGCTTCAAAATGAAGGCTTTGAGATCACTCTTCTCGACGTTCATGAGAACGGTCTTATTTCGCCGAAACAAGTGGAAGATGCCATTCGTGACGACACATGCTTAGTCACTGTTATGTATGCAAACAACGAAATCGGCACAATTCAGCCGATAAAGCAAATCGGTGATATCTGCAAGGAAAAAGGCGTGATTTTTCATACGGATGCCGTCCAGGCGGCAGGTCATTTGCATATAAATGTGAAGGAACAAAATATCGATATGCTTTCACTTTCTGCCCACAAATTCCACGGCCCGAAAGGGATTGGCGTATTATACGTGAGAAAAGAGATTCCACTCACGAATTTGATTGAGGGTGGAGCTCAGGAACGCGGAAAACGTGCGGGGACGGAAAATATTCCGGCTATTATGGCAATGGCGGCTGCATTAGAAGATGCTTGCTCGCATATAGACGAAAATGCCGCAAAGCTTACCAAGCTCAGAGACAAGCTTATCTTGGGATTGTCAGAAATACCGCATTCTATACTTAACGGCGATGCGTCGTGCAGGCTTCCGGGCAATGTAAATTTCTGCTTCGAAGGCATTGAAGGCGAATCTCTTCTGCTTCTTTTAGATGACAAAGGAATCTGCGCTTCATCCGGTTCCGCCTGTACTTCTGGTTCACTCGATCCGAGCCACGTTCTTCTTGCCATCGGCAGAGTTCACGATATCGCACACGGTTCGTTGAGACTTTCTCTGTCGGAAGAAAATACCGATGAGGAAATTGCATATACCGTAAAGGCTGTGAGTGAGGTTGTCAGCTACCTGCGTGGAATGTCACCCATTTGGCGTGACCTTACAGCAGGGAAAAAAGATTTCATAATTAAGTGAGGATGAAAATTTTTATAATAAGATTTAAGTGAGGATATTAATATGGCATTATATAGTGAGAAGGTAATGGATCATTTCCGCAATCCGCGCAATGTCGGATTCATCGAGGATGCCGACGGTATCGGCGAAGTCGGAAATGCAAAGTGCGGCGATATTATGAAAATATATCTGAAGGTTGAAAATGATACTATCGCTGATGTGAAATTTGAAACATTCGGATGCGGTTCTGCGATCGCATCAAGCTCGATGGCAACGGAGCTTATTAAAGGAAAGCCTGTCTCGGAAGCACTTGAGCTCACAAACAAGGCAGTCGTAGAGGCACTTGACGGCCTGCCGGGACATAAGATACATTGCTCTGTCCTTGCAGAAGAGGCTATTAAAAAAGCACTGCTGGATTATTATGAAAAAAATGATATTATATATGATAAGAGTCTTTTTTCTGAAGGTGAAGAGTGCGCAGAGTGCGGCGAAGGCTGAAAAAGTGCGGTGAAGAATAAAAAGTGTGAAGGTGAGGTGCCTGATGATTTCTACAAGAGGAAGATATGCGCTTCGTGTCTTAATAGACCTAGCGGAGCATGAAGATGACGGATATATTCCGATGAAAGATATTGCTAAAAGACAGGGCATTTCCTTGAAATATCTGGAACGTATCACACCTGCGTTGTCCAAAAATGGAATAATTGAAGGTTTGCAGGGCAAGGGCGGCGGATATCGACTCGCAATATCACCTAAGGATTGCAAGATCGGAGATATTCTGCGCCTGACAGAAGGAGACCTCGCACCGGTTGCATGTTTAGAGTGCGGGGCGGAGCCTTGCGAGAGAGTATCCGAATGCCGCACATATCCTCTTTGGGTTGAATTTTACGAGCATGTAAATGATTTTTTCGACGGCAAGACACTCGAGGATGTCATAAATTTAAAAGCCGAAGAGCAAAATTAAATATACAAGCCGGGCGAGCTTGGTGCAAGGCAGTCAGAAGCGGAGCAAGCTTGAAGTAAGGCGGTGCTGAAACAAGGCAAGCCGGAAGTAGGGCAGCCGGGGACAAACTGACGTTCGGCGAATTTTGACGCAGCCGCGCTCTCTATC